>JANPHI010000028.1:0-27502 GCA_031424355.1 Betaproteobacteria bacterium | reverse complement strand
TGTCGCAACCCAGCTTCAGGCGCAGGTCGATGATGGGCACGATGACGCCGCGCAGATTCACCACGCCCTTGATGAAGGACGGCGCATTGGCAATGCGCGTGGGCTGTTCGTAAGAGCGGATTTCCTGCACCCGCAGGATGTCGATGCCGTATTCCTCGGCACCGAGGCGGAAGGTCAGGAATTCACCGCCCTGCGAGGTGCGGCCGGTAGAGCCGGCAGCGCTGGCGGCTGCGGCGGCGTGCGCGCGCGCGGCTTCGTGGCGGGCGACCTGGGGGGTATCGGCAATCATCTCCATGGCGGTTCCTTGCGGTATGAGAGGGGTATCAGCTGTCTTATCGGCAGGCGGGTGGTGGGCTGTAGCGCGGTGTTCAGAAGGTTTCCCAGTCGTCGCTGGCGCCCGAGGACGCAGCCGGCGCTGGCGCCGGTGCGGCCGCCTTGGGGCTGGGTGCAGCAGCCGGCTTGGCACGCGGTGCCGCTGTGGCGGCCGTGCTGGCGGCACGTGGGGTGGCCGGTGGGGTGTTGGCCGGGCGGTGGGCCTTGCTGGCCGTGCTGATCACGCGCTGGGCCATCACCGCCGGTGCGCTGGCGTGCGGGCTGGCGAAAGACGAACCCGAAGACGAACCGGACGACGAACCGCCCGACAGCTGGAAGCCGCTGACCGCGCTGACCAACTGGCTCGACTGGTCGCGCAGCGACTCGGCCGCCGCCGCGCCCTGTTCCACCAGCGCCGCGTTCTGCTGCGTGGCCTGGTCCAGCTGCGACATGGTGTGGTTGACCTGGTTGATGCCGGCGCTTTGCTCGGCGGCGGCGGCACTGATCTCGGCAATGATGTCGCTGACGCGCTGCACGCTGCTGACGATCTCGGTCATCGTGCTGCCGGCGTCGGCCACCAGGCGCGAGCCGCTTTCCACTTTCTCGACGCTGCTGCCGATCAGGCTCTTGATTTCGCGCGCGGCTTCGGCGCTGCGCTGAGCCAGCGAACGCACTTCGGAAGCGACCACCGCGAAGCCGCGGCCCTGTTCACCGGCGCGGGCTGCTTCCACCGCAGCGTTCAGCGCCAGGATGTTGGTCTGGAAGGCGATGCCGTCGATCACGCCGATGATGTCGGCGATCTTCTTGCTGCTGGTGTTGATCTCGTCCATGGTGCTGACCACCTGGGCCACGACATCGCCGCC
Organism: Betaproteobacteria bacterium; assembly: GCA_031424355.1. Lineage (GTDB taxonomy): Bacteria > Pseudomonadota > Gammaproteobacteria > Burkholderiales > Burkholderiaceae_C > Rubrivivax. The sequence goes on along the minus strand of JANPHI010000028.1, from coordinate 26,327 downwards.
GCGCCCGGCCACCTGGCTGGCTGATGAAGCCAGCTGGTTGGCGGTGCGCGCCGAGTCAGCCGTCTGCTTGACGGTGTTGGTCAGCTGCGTCATGGCACTGGCGGCCTGCTGCAGGTTGCTGGCCGTCTGCTCGGTGCGCGAACTGAGGTCGTTGTTGCCCATCGCGATTTCCTGCGCCGCCACCTTGATGCCGTCGGCCCCGCCGCGTATGCCGCCCAGCGTGCTGCGCAGGGACGACTGCAGCGCGCGCAGCATGGTCATCAGCTTCTCGCCTTCCGGGCTGCCCACGCCCTTGCCGATGTCGGCCGACAGGTCGCAGTTGGCCAGGCGTTCGGCATGCGCCACGAACTGCGCCATGAATTCGCGCGCCAGCATCGAACTGACGACCAGCACCGCGCAGGCCGTCGCTGAAAAGGTGAGGGCCAGGCCTGTTGCCCAGGCGCTGGGCAAGCCCAACGCCGGGCCGGCCAGTGCGGCGGTTTGACCGGCCGCCACGAGGGCGATGGACAGCACCAGGCGGGCTTGGGTGGAAAGGCTCTTGAGCATGTTTGGAACTCCGGGTGTCGGGGGCAGCAGTGAAGGGGAAGCGCGGGGAATTCGACGCGGGGGTGAGGGCGTTCGGGTGGTCAGGCGGTCAGGCGTTCAGGCGGCCTGCAGGCGGAACGCCGCCACCAGCGTGCCCAGGCGGCGGGCCTGGTCTTTCAAGGATTCGGCGGCGGCTGCGCTTTGCTCGACCAGCGCAGCGTTCTGCTGCGTCATGCCGTCGATGTCGTTCACCGACGCGCTGACCAGCGCGATGCCCTGGCTTTGTTCGACCGCGGCGCTGCTGATTTCGCTGATGATGTCGTTCACGCGCTGCACGCTGGCCACGATGTCGTTCATCGTGCTGCCGGCGTCGTTCACTTGGCGTGAACCGGCTTCCACCCGCTCAACGCTGGCCGCGATCAGGCTCTTGATTTCGCGCGCGGCTGCCGCGCTGCGCTGGGCCAGCGTGCGCACTTCCGACGCCACCACGGCAAAGCCGCGGCCCTGCTCGCCGGCGCGTGCCGCCTCCACCGCCGCGTTCAGCGCCAGGATGTTGGTCTGGAAGGCGATGCCGTCGATGGTGCCCACGATGTCGGCAATCTGGCGGCTGCTGGCGTTGATGGCGTCCATGGTGCTGACCACCTGCCCCACGGTGACGCCGCCGCGCTGCGCCACGTCGCTGGCGCGGGCGGCCAGCACACGGGCCTGCTGGGCGGCTTCAGCGCTGGAGCGCACGGTGCCGGACAGCTGTTCGATGGAGCTGGCGCTGTCTTGCAGCGAGCCGGCGGCCTGTTCGGTGCGCGCGCTGAGGTCGGCGCTGCCGCTGGCCACCTCCCGCGACGCATGGTTGATCGTTTCCGACGACTCCAGCACACCGCGCAACGACTGCGACAACTGCCGCGTCATCGCGTCCAGCGCGTTGCCCAGGTCGCCCAGTTCGTCGCGGCGGTCCAGCGCCAGGGGTTGCGACAGGTCGCCGCTGGCGATGCGGTGGCTGGCCGTAATGGCCGCCTGCAGCGGCACCACCACCGAGCGCGTGATGACCCACGACAGGCCGCTGCCCAACAGCAAGGCCAGCAGCGCCAGGCCGACCAGCAGCCAGCGCGACCGGTTGACCGATGCAGCCTGCGCCACCAGCTGCTGCTGCAGCTGTTCGGCCAGATGCGCCTTCGTGGCGGTCATGCTGTCCATGTAGGACTTGGCGGCAGGCGCCAGCAGCTTGTCGGCGTCTTCGCTGACGGCCTCGGCCTCGCCTTGTTTCAGGCGCGCCAGCAGCGTGTCGCGCACGCCCACATAGCTTTTGCGCCGGGCGGCCACGGTGTCCAGCAGCGCGCGGGTCGATGCGTCGAGATCGAGCTTGTCGATCTGTTCACGCAGCCCGGTGATGCGGGCGCTGGTGGCCTTGATGGGGTCGCCCAGCAGGTTCTGCAGCATCGGGGTCGCGCCACCGGCCTTGACCAGCACCTGCGTGCGGCCCAGGTTCATTTCGGTCTGCGCTTCCCATTCGGTCAACAGCCGCAACTGTTCGGCCAGGGCGGTATCGCGTTCGTTCAAAGCGCTCAGGTGGCGCAGCGCCCAGCTGCCGGCCAGCGCCATGGCCAGTACCAGCAAGAGGACGACGCCGAAGCCCAGCCCCAGGCGGGCAGACAGGCGGATGTGGTGCAGCTTCATGTTCGTCGACAGCGGGTTGTGTGCTCAGGCCCTGGGCCCGGCGGTTTCAAGTCGGAAGGTGCCCACCAGGTCACCGAGGCGCACGGCCTGTTCTTTCAGCGACTCGGCGGCTGCGGCGCTTTGCTCCACCAGCGCGGCGTTCTGCTGCGTCATGCGGTCGAGGTCGCTGACCGACACGTTGACCTGCCCCAGGCCGGTGCTTTGCTCGGCCGTGGCCGTGCTGATCGAATGGATGATGTGGCTGACGCGCTGCACGCTGGCCACGATCTCGGTCATCGTGCTGCCGGCGTCGGCCACCTGGCGGGTGCCGGCTTCCACGCGTTCCACGCTGGCGCCGATCAGGGTCTTGATCTCGCGCGCGGCGGCCGCGCTGCGCTGCGCCAGCGAACGGACTTCGGTAGCGACCACCGCGAAGCCGCGCCCTTGTTCACCGGCGCGGGCCGCTTCCACGGCGGCGTTCAGCGCCAGGATGTTGGTCTGGAAGGCGATGCCGTCGATGGTGCCGATGATGTCGGCGATGCGCCGGCTGCTGCTGTTGATCTCGTCCATGGTGCTGACCACCTGGGCCACCACACCGCCGCCGCGCTGCGCCACATCGGCGGCCGAAACGGCCAGCCGGTTGGCTTCGACGGCCGCTTCCGCGTTCAGCCGCACATTGGCCGTCAACTGCTGCATCGAACTGGCGGTGGCCTGCAGCGAACCTGCGGCTTCTTCGGTGCGGTTGCTCAAGTCGGTGTTGCCGCTGGCCACTTCCGAGCTGCTGTTCCGGATGCTTTGCGACGACAGGTGCACCTGTCCCACCATCGTGCGCAGGCTGTCCTGCATGCGGCCCAGCGACCGCAGCAGGGCAGAGGCTTCGTCCTGCCCTTGGCTGTGGATGGGCGAGGTGAGGTCGCCGCTGGCGATGCTGTCAGCCACCTGCGCGGCGTGTTCGATGGGCGCGGTGATGGAGCGCGAATTGATCAGCGTCAGCGGCACCACGACCAGCAGCACCGCGCCGAGCGTGACCGCGAAGGCCAGCAGCACGTGCCCCATCGTGGCGCGGAAGTCGGCTTGTGTGGCTTCAACACTGGCGGCCACCAAGGCGGCGATCTGGTCGACGCGCTTTTCGGCTTCGGCCATTTCGGCCTTGGCGCGCCCCAGCATGCGGTCGGCGGTGCGGGCGTTGTCGTAGTTGCCGCCGACGATGTTGTTGATCACCGTCAGGCTGCTCTTGCCGTAGTTGTCGATGAAGCCCGTGGCCTCGCGAGCGAGCGCCGGGGTCGGGCCCTCGGCACCACCGGCCAGCGCCACCAGGCTTTGCTGGGTGGTCTTGAGGGCGCTGCCCCAGGCTTCGTGGCTCTTCTTCACTTTCTCGCTGTCTTCATGGTCGATGACCATCTGCTTTTCCAGCAGCCGCACTTGCGACAAGTGGAAGCGAACCTGGCCGACCTGCTCGATCTGCTGCACCGAATTCGCCATGAAGGCTTCGTTCAGCGCCTTGATCCGCACGCCGCCGACCAGGCCCACCAGGCCGACGATGCCGAACATGCCCAGCACGGCGGCGATGGCGCCGACCATGCGGACGCGTATCGAGAAACCGCGCATCAGGCGCGTGAACTTGGACATGGGGTGCTCCGGGCTCCGGGCATCAATGCCGCGAACGGCGAACCAGCGAACCGATGTCGAGAATCAAGGCCACGCGGCCGTCGCCCATGATGGTGGCGCCCGACACGTCGTCCACCTTGCGGTAGTTCGATTCCAGGTTCTTCACCACCACCTGCTGCTGGCCGAGCAATTCGTCCACCAGCATGGCCACGCGGCCGCCTTCGGCTTCCACCACGACCATGATGTTGCTGACGTGCTCGAAGTCGAAGCGCGGCACGTCGAAGACGCGTTCCAGGTCCACCACGGGCATGTACTCGTCGCGCACTTCCACCACGCGGCCGCTGCCGCCGATGGTCTTGATCAGGCCCGGCGTGACCTGGAAGGACTCGACCACGCTGGACAGCGGCAGGATGTAGACCTCTTCGCCCACGCCCACGCTCATGCCGTCCATGATGGCCAGGGTCAGCGGCAGGCGCACGCGCACCGTCATGCCGTAGCCTTCGGCGGAATCGATTTCCACCGTGCCGCCCAGGGCGGTGATGTTCTTTTTCACCACGTCCATGCCGACACCGCGGCCCGACACGTCGGTGACCTGGTCGGCGGTGGAAAAGCCCGGCGCGAAGATCAGGCCGTAGACGTCCTGGTCGCTCATCGCGTCCGAAACATCCAGGCCGCGTTCGCGGGCCTTGCTCAGCAGCTTCTCGCGGTTCAGGCCCTTGCCGTCGTCGCGCACCTCGATGACGATGCTGCCGCCCGCGTGGTTGGCGATCAGCGTGATCGTGCCCTGCTCGGGCTTGCCCTTGGCGACGCGTTCGGCCGGCATCTCGATGCCGTGGTCGCAGCTGTTGCGCACCAGGTGGGTCAGCGGGTCGGTGATCTTCTCGACCAGGCCCTTGTCCAGTTCGGTGGCCTCACCCACCTGCAGCAGTTCCACCTTCTTGCCCAGCTTGGCGGCCAGGTCGCGCATCATCCGCGGGAAGCGGTTGAAGACCAGCGACATCGGAATCATGCGGATCGACATCACCGCTTCCTGCAGGTCGCGGGTGTTGCGTTCCAGGTCGGCCAGGCCGCTGGCCATCTGTGCGTTGACGGCCGCGTCCACGTCCTTGCTGTTCTGCGCCAGCATGGCTTGCGTGATGACGAGTTCGCCGACCAGGTTGATCAGCTGATCGACCTTTTCCACCGACACCCGCAGCGTGCTGGATTCGGGTGCGGCGGCGGCCTTCTCGGCGCGTGCCGGCGCAGCCTTGGCCACCGGGGCGCGCACCTCGACGGGCGCGGCGGCGGTCTCGGCCGTGCTGCCGGCGGCTTGCGGCGCCCCCGGGGCGTCGTCGAAGAAACCATAGCCGCGGGCTTCGTCGCTGTTGGCAGTGGCCGGGTTGGCCGGCTCGGCGGCGGGCGCGCCCGGGGCACCAGCGTGGAAGCCGTAGCCATCGCCCAGCGGTGCCAGCTTCAGGTGTTCACGGGCCACGTGGAAACCGAAGAGGTCGTACAGGTCGCCGTCGGTCGATGCCGTCTGCACCTTGAAACGCCGCATGCCGTCGCTGGCACGGCCGGCGTCCAGCGGTTCGATGATGCCCAGGTCGGTGATTTCCTTGAACAGCTCGACCAGGTTGTCGGCATCGCTGGGGTCGAGCAAAGGCCCCACGGTCAGTTCCAGCCGGCGCACACCGGGGCGCACTGCGGCGGCGGGCGCCGGTGCAGGCGCCGCGTCTGCCACCACCACGGCGCGCGGCGCCGCCTGCGGGGCCACGCCACCGGCCGACATGCTGCGTATCGACACCAGCAGCTCGGTCGTGTCCAGCGCGTCGGCGCCATTGCCCTGGTGGCGGGCCAGCTGCGCCTTCAGCGCGTCGCCCGATGCCAGCAGCACGTCCACCATCGCGGCGGTGGGTTGCAGTTCGTGACGGCGCAGCTTGTCCAGCAGCGTTTCCATCTGGTGCGTCAGTTCGGCCACATCGGAAAAACCGAAGGTGGCCGCACCGCCCTTGACCGAGTGCGCGCAGCGGAAGATGGCGTTCAGCTCTTCGTCGTCGGCGTTGTGGATGTCCAGGTTGAGCAGCATCTGCTCCATGGTTTCCAGGTTCTCGCCGGCTTCCTCGAAGAAGACCTGGAAGAACTGGCTCAGGTCTATGCCTGCGGCCGAGCTGGCGTCGTTGGTTTCTTGGTGCATGTTGTCGCTGCTCCCGGACTTAGCGGATCACCTTGCCGATGACCTCGACCAACTTGGCCGGGTCGAAGGGCTTGACCAGCCAGCCGGTGGCCCCGGCGGCGCGGCCGGCCTGCTTCATCTGGTCGCTGCTTTCGGTGGTCAGGATCAGGATCGGCGTGGTCTTGAACTTGGGGCTCTCGCGCAGCTTTTTCGTCAGGCTGATGCCGTCCATGCGGGGCATGTTCTGGTCGGTCAGCACCAGGTTGAAGTCACGGCTGTTGGCCTTCTCCAGCGCGTCCTGGCCGTCCACGGCCTCGACGACGTTGAAGCCGGCGTTCTTCAGCGTGAAGCTGACCATCTGGCGCATGGAGGCGCTGTCGTCAACGGCAAGGATCGAGTGCATGGTGGTTCTTCTTTCGGAAAACTGAATTCAGGCGGGCAGCGGGGGCTGGGGCGGGTGGTTGCGGGTGGGCGGCAAGCGTCAGAAGAGCTCGATCGAGCCCGCGTCCACTTCGTCCTGGGTCACCGGGTTGGGCTGCAGCGGTGTTTCGTCAACCACGCCGATGCCGTCCTCGTCGTCGCCCATGCTGTCGCGGGCGATGCGGTCCACGCAGTTGCGCAGCCGCCGCGAGGTGTGCGCGATCAGCTGCGTGGCCATATCCTGGAACTGCATCGCGGTGATCGCACCGGCCATGTGTTCCATGGCCTTCTGCAGGCCGGCCTCCAGCAACTGCGGGTGTTCGTTCTCGTCCTGCGTCACCCGCTTGAGGTGGCCCGAGGCGCCGTAGAAATGCACCATCAGGGCCTGCCCGGCGTCGTCCAGCAGGCGCTGCAGGCGTTCCAGGTCGTTGCCGGCCACCATCAGGTGGTCTTGCAGGTCGGCCGCCAGCATCAGGGGCATGCTGCCGCCGGTCTCCTGCGGTTCAGCAGGTTCTGGGTCGTGCAGGAGCGTTTCTTCCTGGGCGATCATCCGGGCTCCAAAAGGGGCGTGATGCGGGTGTCGTTGGGCGCCGGTCCGGCGAGCGGGCTCGCTGAGCAGGCGCCGAACGGGCGGGGGGTACAGGGCTTTTTCGGCAGCCCGCTCACCAACATTGAGCGAAAGATGGCGGCCGGGCGCCCTTATTTCTGCGCCCCAGGGCGCCAGCTGCGGGTGTTGCAGCGGGTGCGGCAGCCCGCTTTGCGATACTTCCCGGCATGAACAGCGCCGCGAACACCTTTCGCCTGCTGCATCTGGAGGACTCCGAGCCCGACCACGCGCTGGCCTTGGCCCACCTGCGGCGCAGCGGCATCCGCGTCGATGCGGTGCGCGTCGACACCCGCGCCGAATTCGAGGCCGCGCTCAGCCAGCCCTGGGACCTGGTGCTGTCCGACTACCACCTGCCGGGCTTCACCGGCCTGGACGCGCTGCAGATCCTGCGTGAAAAGTGCGCGGCCGACGGCCGCAACCTGCCCTTCATCCTGGTCTCGGGCCAGATCGGCGAAGACACCGCCGTGCAGGCCATGCGCAATGGCGCCAGCGACTACCTGCTGAAGCACAACCTGGCCCGGCTGGCGCCGGCGGTGGAACATGCCATCGAGGCCGCCCGCACGCAGCGCGCCCGGCAGGCGGCCGACCGCGACCTGGAAGCCTCGCGGAGGCGCTTGTCCGAGCTCGCGCAGCACCTGCAGACCAGCGTGGAAGCCGAACGCCAGGCCATCGCCCGCGAGATCCACGACGATGTGGGCGGCTCGCTGACGGCGCTGAAGTTCGAACTGGACTGGATACGCCGCCACGCGGTCGCGCCCGAGGTGCAGCAGCGCGCCTTGTCGGCGCTGGAAACCGTGACCCACGCCATCGAGGCCAGCCAGCGCATCATGCAGAACCTGCGCCCGGCCATCCTGGAACAGGGCCTGGTGGCGGCGCTGCAGTGGATGACCAGCCGCTTCGAAAAACGCACCGGCATCGTCTGCGAATTCCGCACCACGCACGAAAAGGTGGTGCTGCCGCCGGGCGTGCCGCTGGTGGCCTACCGCGCGGCGCAGGAAGCGCTGACCAACGTCAGCAAGCATGCGCATGCCGGTCGGGTGGTGGTCGATTTGTCGCTGTCGGGCGGCGTGCTGTCGCTGGAAATCAGCGACAACGGCCGCGGCCTGGGTCAGGCCGACCTGGCCAAGGCGCGCAGCTTCGGTATCCGCGGCCTGCACGAGCGCGCGTCCACGGTCGGCGGTTGGGTCGACCTGAGCAGCAGCGCGGCCGGCACCACGCTGATCCTGTCGGTGCCGCTACAACCGGCCGACCCGGCCACGGGCCAGAATCCGTCGATGCGGCCTGCAACGAACGCCCCCCAACCTGGCAGCGCCGACGACGCCGAAGACACGGCCTGGAACCCCACCTGATGGCCCACCCTCGATGATCGACGTCATCCTCTGCGACGACCACGCGCTGATCCGCCGCGGCATCCGCGACACCCTGTCTGACGCCAGCGACATCCGCGTGGTCGGCGAGGCCGGTGACTACGGCGAGTTGCGCGTGCTGATGCGCAACATGGCGGCCGCCAGCGCTGCGGCCGGCGAGGTCAAGGCCACCTGTTGCGACGTGCTGCTGCTGGACATCAACCTGCCCGGGCGCAGCGGCCTGGACGCGCTGCACGCGCTGAAGGACGAAGGCTCGCCGATCAAGGTGCTGGTGGTCAGCATGTACCCCGAAGACCAGTACGCCATCCGCGCGCTGCGCGCCGGCGCCTACGGCTACGTCAACAAAGGTGGCGACCCGCAGTTGCTGGTGCAGGCCGTGCGCACCGTGTCGCAGGGCCGCAAATACGTCACGCCCGAGATCGCGCAGATGTTGGTCGAAAGCCTGACCACCCCGCAAAGCGACAGCCCGCACAGCAAGCTGAGCGACCGCGAACTGCAGACCCTGGTGATGATCGCCAGCGGCAAGCGCCTGGCCGACATTGCCGAAGACCTGACGCTGAGCCCCAAGACGGTGTCGGTCTACCGCGCGCGGGTGCTGGAGAAGTTGGGGCTGGCGAACAATTCCGAGCTGACGGTCTATGCCATCCGGAACGGGCTCGTCGGGGAATAACGGCGCCTCGGTCCTCGGCCTGCAGGCTGCAGGACTTGACGACCCGCAGGCCATCCAGCATGCCGGTCGCGACCTGCTGTCGCTGGCCCTGATCGACGCGCGCAACCTGCTGTTGCAGCGCCTGGCCGAAGACGAATCACCGCCCGCGCTGCGCCTGGCCTTGCGGGCCGGCTGGTATGCCGACCGCTGGATCTGCCGCCATGTGCAGCGCCAGCGTGGCGAGGCCTGCGACCCGCGTGCGCCACGCCTGGCGGGCATCGAACCCCTCGCCGATGGCTGGGCGGCGGGCGTGGGCGAACCAGCCACACCCGAGGCGCTGCGCGGCTACCTGGCCGAAACACTGGACATCACGCTGGACCTGCTGGCCGCCATGCCGGCGCAGGCCGAGAACGACGCGGCGCTGTACTTCTACCGCTTGGCCCTGTTGCACGAAGACCGCCTGGGCGAAGCGCTGGCCGAGCGCCTTCACGCCGGTGCGCCGCCCGTTCGCGCCGAACGCCCGCCGCTGTGGCTGCCGGCGCAGCGCTGGATGCTGGGCAGTGCAGACGGGCGCGGCCCTGACGGCCTGGGCGCGGGCCTGGTGCCGCACAACCAGCGCTGGGCGCATGAAGTGGCGGTGCCGGAATTCGAGATCGACGCGCAGGCCGTGAATTGGGCGCGCTACGTGGAATTCGCCGAAGACGCGGGCTATGACCGCCGCGAACTGTGGTCCGACGCCGGCTGGCACTGGGTGCAGTCGCAGGGCCGGCGCGCGCCGGGTCAGGTCGAGCAATTCCACGGCGCCGTGCTGGTGCAGCGCGGCCACGGCGCGAAGGCCGCGCTGGCCCGCGCGGCGGCCGGCCAGCCGGCCATGCACGTCAGCCGTTTCGAGGCCGAAGCCTGGTGTCGCTGGGCCGGCCGCCGCCTGCCCACCGAACCCGAATGGGAACTGGCCGCCACGGCCGGCGCGCGGCGCGGCTTCGTGTGGGGCGATGTCTTCGAGTGGGTGGCCGGCAGCGCGCGCAGCTGGCCGGGTGCCGGCGCGCCGCCGCCGGGGTGCTTGGACGCCCCGCCCGATGCCGGCGCCACGCTGGGGGTGTTGCGCGGTGCCTCGCACGCCACCCGCCGCCGCCGGGCCTATCCGCAGGCGCGGCGCTACGCGCCGCCCATGCAAGATACGATGTTTTGCGGTTTTCGCAGTTGTGCCCTTTGACGGGTCATTCGATCGAGGTTGTTCCCATGTCCCCACTTGACTTCACGCTCAACGGCCGCGCCACCGCGACCGCTGCCGAACCGAACACCCTGCTGCTGGACCTGCTGCGCGGCACGCTGGGCCTGACCGGCACCCACCAGGGCTGCGACACCGCGCAGTGCGGCGCCTGTACCGTGCTGCTGGACGGCCTGGCCGTGAAGAGCTGCAGCGTGCTGGCCCTGCAGGCCCAGGGCCGCAGCGTGACGACGGTGGAGGGGCTCGCCAGGTCTGACGGCACGCTGCACCCGGTGCAGGAAGCCTTCATCGCCTGCCACGGCCTGCAGTGCGGTTTCTGCACGCCGGGAATGATGATGGCGGCCACCGGCCTGCTGCAACAGAACCCGAAAGCCAGCGAGGCCGAGATCGTCGATGCGCTGGAAGGCAATCTGTGCCGCTGCACCGGCTACGTCAACATCGTCGTGGCCGTGCAGCAAGCCGCCACCGTGATGGCCAAGGAGGCTGCATGAACGCGCCCGCCGATCTCGCGAAACTGGGTGTGGCTGCGCGCTTCGGCAGCGGCCAGGCGGTGCGCCGCATCGAAGACCCGGCGCTGGTGCAGGGCCAGGGCCGCTACACCGATGACGTGGCGCCCGAAGGCGCGGTCTTCATGCGCTTCGTGCGTTCGACCAGCGCGCACGGCCGCATCGTCAGCATCGACACGGCTGCGGCGCTGGCGATGCCCGGCGTACGGGCCGTCTACACCGGGGCCGACCTGGTAGCGGCCGGCGTCCAGCCCATCCCGCCAGCGGCCGGCTTCAAGCGCGCCGATGGCAAAGCGATGAGCCCGCCCACCAAGCGCGCGCTGGCCGTCGATGTCGTGCGCTTTGTCGGCGAGGCCATCGTCGCCGTCGTCGCCACCACGCGCGACGGCGCGCGGGCCGCCGCCGATGCGGTGATGGTGGAAATCGACGAACTGCCCGCCGTCAGCAACGCCACCGACGCGGTTGCGCCCGGTGCGCCGCAGGTGTGGCCGGAAGCGCCCGGCAACGTGCTGGCCGAGATGCGCCACGGCAAGCCCGATTTGGTGGCCGCCGCTTTCGCGCAGGCCGCGCACACCGTCGCGCTGGACCTGGTCAACCAGCGCCTGGCGCCCAGCACCATCGAGCCGCGCTCGGTGCTGGCCTATCGGGATGGCGACCGTTTGACGATGCGCCTGTCCACGCAGATGCCCACCGGCGAACGCGCTGCGCTGTCGCACTGTCTGGGCCTGAGCCTGGAGCAGGTGCGCGTGGTCGTGGGCGATGTGGGCGGTGGTTTCGGCATGAAGACCGGCGCCTACCCGGAAGACATCGCCGTGGCCTACGCCGCTCAGCAGTTGAAGTTGCCGGTGAAGTGGCAGGCCGACCGCCTGGAAGATTTCCTGACCGCCGTGCACGGCCGCGACCTGATCAGCCACGCCGAAATGGCGCTGGACGCCGCCGGCAAGGTGCTGGGCGTGCGCGTGCGCTCGCTGGCCAATGTGGGTTGCTACGTCACCGGCGCGGGCGTGGCCATCCAGCTGATGATCGGCCCCTGGGTGCTGACCAGCATCTACGACATCCCGGCCATCGACCTGCAGATCAGCGCGGTGCTGACGAACACCGCCGCGACGGGCGCCTACCGGGGTGCCGGCCGGCCCGAGGCCATCTACGTCATCGAACGTTTGTTCGATGCGGCGGCCCGCGAAATGCAGATGGACGCCGCCGAACTGCGCCGCCGCAACATGATCCGGCCCGAGCAGATGCCCTACCGCAACCCCATGGGCCAGACCTACGACTGCGGGCAGTTCGCCAGCCTGCTGGCGCAGTGCCAGACGCTGGCCGATTACGGCGGCTTCGATGACCGCCGCGCTGAATCGAAGTCGCGCGGCAAGCTGCGCGGGCGTGGCCTGGCCACCTTCCTGGAATGGACGGGCGGCAACGCGCTGGAAGAGCAGGTGCAGGTGCGCGTGACGGCCGACGGGTTCATCGAACTCACATCGGCCACGATGCCGATGGGGCAGGGCATTGCGACGAGTTACGCGCAACTGGCGGTGGACGTGTTCGGCGTGCCGCTGGACCGCATCCGCGTGCTGCAGGGCGACACCGACCGCGCCAACGGTTTCGGCAGCGCCGGCAGCCGTTCGCTGTTCACCGGCGGCGCGGCGGTGGCCACGGCTTCCAGCAACACCATCGCCAAGGCGCAGGATCTGGCCGCTGAAGCGCTGGAAGCCCCGTCCGCCGACATCGAATACCGCGAGGGCCGCTTCACCGTTGCCGGCACCGACCTGGGCATCGGCCTGTTCGAACTGGCGCAGCGCCAGGCCAGCGCAGTCATCGTGGCCGACGGCGGGTCGAAAGCCAGCGCACCCAGCTGGCCCAACGCGGCGCACTGCTGCGAGGTGGAAGTGGACCCGGCCACCGGCGTGGTCGAGATCGTGGCCTACGCCAGCGTCAGCGACATCGGCCGCGTCGTCAGCCCGGTCATCGTCAAAGGCCAGGTTGAAGGCGGCGCGGTGCAGGGTATCGGCCAGGCGCTGTGCGAGCGCGTGGCCTACGACGAACAGGGCCAGTTGCTGAGCGCCAGCTACATGGACTACGCCCTGCCGCGCGCCGACGGTTTCCGCGGCTTCAAGACGGCTTTCGACACCAGCATTCCCTGCCTGACCAACAGCCTGGGCGTGAAGGGCGTGGGCGAACTGGGCACCATCGGCGCGACACCGGCGACGGTGAACGCCGTGGTTGATGCGCTGAGCCATGCGGGGCTGGGTCGCGAGGCCGAGAAGATCCACATGCCGCTGACCGCCGAGACCGTCTGGCGTGCACTGAACCGCATGCCCGCCGCGTGAGCGCCGCATGAGCGCCAAGGTCGCGTTGGTCATCGGCGCCGGCGACGCCACCGGCGGCGCCATCGCGCGGCGCTTCGCACGCGGCGGCTACACGGCCTGCGTCACGCGGCGCACGGCGGACAAGCTGGCGCCCCTGGTCGAACGCATACAGGCCGAAGGCGGACAGGCCCACGGCTTTGCGTCCGACGCGCGCATCGAGGCCGAAGTGCTGGCCTTGTTCGCGAAGATCGAAGCCGAGATCGGGCCCATCGAGGTGCTGGTCTTCAACATCGGTGCCAACGTGCGTTTCAGCATCACCGAGACCACCGAGCGCGTCTACCGCAAGGTCTGGGAAATGGCCGCGCTGGCCGGCTTCCTGGTCGGCCGCGAGGCGGCGCGCGTGATGCGCCCGCGCGGCCACGGCACCATCCTCTTCACCGGCGCCACGGCCAGCCTGCGCGGCAGTGCCGGTTTCAGCGCTTTCGCCGGCGCCAAGTTCGCATTGCGCGCGCTGGCGCAGAGCATGGCGCGCGAATTGGGGCCGCAGGGCATCCACGTCGCGCACACGGTGATCGACGGTGCGATCGACACCGAATTCATCGCCAGCAATTTCCCTGAGCGTTATGCGCTGAAAGAACAAGGCGGCATCCTCGACCCCGAGGCTATCGCCGAGGCCTACTGGGCTTTGCACCAGCAGCCGCGCAGCGCCTGGACGCACGAGCTGGACCTGCGGCCGTGGATGGAAAACTGGTGAACGGAGACCCGCGATGAGCAAGACGCTTGAATTCTTTTTCGACTTCGGCAGCCCGGCCAGCTACCTGGCCTACACGCAACTGCCGAAGATCGTGGCCGACACTGGCGCCACGTTGCGCCTGCGGCCGATGCTGCTGGGCGGTGTCTTCAAGGCCACCGGCAACAGCAGCCCGGTGACGGTACCCGCCAAGGGCCGCTGGATGCTGGGCGACCTGCCGCGCTGGGCGCAACGCTATGGTGTGACGTTTGCGTTCAACCCGGCTTTCCCCATCAACACGCTGACGCTGATGCGCGGCGCGGCCGGCCTGCAACTGCGCCAGCCCGAGCGCCTGGCGGCCTACTGTGACGCCGTTTTCAAAGCGCTGTGGCAGCAGCAGCAGAACCTGGGCGACCCGGCCGTGCTGGCCGCCACGCTCAGCGCCGCCGGCTTCGAGCGCGACGCCTTCATGGCCCTGGCCGCCGACCCCGAGGTGAAAGCCGCCCTGGTGGCCAGCACCGAAGAGGCCGTGGCGCGCGGCGTGTTCGGCGCGCCGACCTGCTTCGTCGGCAACGACATGTTCTTCGGCCAGGACCGCCTGGACTTCGTGCGCGAGGCCCTGGCATGAGGGTGCTTCGACGCTGTGCGCTGACCTGCGGCCTGCTCGCGGCGGCTTCCCTCTTCACCTCGGCTTTCACCACCGCTTTTGCTGCCGAACCCGTGCGTGCGCCCGTGCAGGTGCTGCTGCTGGGCGCCTACCACATGGCCAACCCCGGCCTTGACATCAACAACGTCAAGATCGACAGCGTGCTGACGCCGCCGCGCCAGCGCGAACTGGCCGACGTGGCGCAGCGCCTGGCCCGTTTCAAGCCGAACAAGATTGCCGTCGAGATGCAGGGCGACCTGCCCGGTCTGGCGCTCAGCGCCTACCAGCGCCACACGCCCGAGGCCCTGCTGAAGGAACCCAACGAGATCGACCAGATTGCGTTCCGTTTGGCGAACCAGCTGGGTCACACGGCGGTCTACGGCATCGACGAGCAGTCCAAGACCATCGACTACTTCCCCTACGACAAGGTGCAGGCCTATGTGCAGGCCCACCAGCAGGCCGACAAGCTGGCCGGCGGGCAGGCCCTGGGCCAGCGCCTGGCGCAGCAGATGGAGCAGGGCCAGAAAACCAAGACCGTGCGCCAGATGCTGTTGATGGTCAACGCGCCCGGTTACGACGTGGCCGAGATGACGGGCTACTACTACCCGCTGCTGGCCGTGGGCGACGCGAAGGAACAACCCGGCGCCGAACTGAACGCCGCCTGGTACTTGCGCAACGTCAAGATCTTCACCAAGCTGCAGACCGTGGCCCAGCCCGGCGACCGCATCCTGGTGCTGTACGGCGCGGGGCACAACTTCTGGCTGCGGCACTTGCTGCGCCACACGCCGGGCTTCGTGTTGGTTGATCCGGCGACGGTGCTGAAGTGATTCCTGGACTCGAAAGGTTCCGATGAAGGTTTCGACTGAACAGACGCTGCGCGTTTCGACGCTGGCGATGGTGGCGGCCCTGGCTTGGGGCTCGGTGCTGACCGAAGTCCACGCGGCCACCCTGGACGTCAAGAACACCCAGTACTGGTCGGTGTCACGCGGCACGGTCAGCGTGCGCTGGAACCGCGAACTGGCGGCCGACCTGGACCTGGCGCTGGGCAAGGCCAGCGGCGCCACCGTGCAGGCCGCGCGGCCCGAATTCGAGACCTTCGACCTGGGGGCCACCGGCCGCCTGGACTTCGACGTGCGCAACGGCAACCTGCAGGCCTTTGTCGGCGGTTCGCTGCAGGCCCGTGGCGGCTACGTCATCGGGTCTCCGGGCGGCGCGCTGGACCTGAGCAACTTCACGCTGCGCCCGCGCGCCGGCAGTTCGGTCGTCCTGGACGTCGTGGGCGCCGACGGGCAGACCTGGTTCTTCGTCGACCGGCTGATGTACGAGCTGATCGACAAGCAGCAGCGCCTGGCCGTGCGCACCATGGACCTGCGCATCACGCCGGCCCTGGCCCAGCGCCTCGGCAAACCCGAGGTGGCCGGCTGGACGGTGGCCGAACTGGACATGACCACCGACGTGCTGCGCCAGGGCGCCAACCCGCAGCCGACTGCCGTGGCGAAGTGGACCGATACGGCGGTGCCGGGCGTGCCCGGTGCGGTCTACCAGGCCGACCTGTTCATGTCGGCGCTGAACTTCCAGTACAGCCGCTGCGACCTGTGCACCGGCGCCGGCGGCACCGGCCGCGCCGTGTTCACGCCGGCTTCCACGCTGCGCAACAACGTCAACAACGGCAGCGCAGCGCCCACCGTGGCTGGCGACCCGCTGGGCACCAGCAGCGCGCTGTACGCCGCCGACATCCCCTGGTATTCGAAATTCACCGGCAGCTTCGCGCCCTACAGCAACGACCAGCACCCTTACCTGATCTGGAACCTGTACCGCTTCAACGCCGACGGCACCATCGACCAGATCGGTCGTTCGGGCGTTAAGCACGCCTTCCTGACGCTGAACACGGCCTGCCTGGACAACCCCGGCGACAGCCACATCCTGGGCCGTGGTTGTTCCGACGTCTACAGCGTCAGCAACAACGACAGCAACACCAGCATGGGGCCGCGTTCGGAAATCGTGCCGGCCAGCAACGTCTGGGGCCGCTGCGGTTCGATCTACGACACCAACTGCGACGGCATCGCCAACACCAGCCCCAACGGCAATTACGACCAGCGGCTGGTGGTGCGCGAATCGCAGTTCAGCGGCGCCGCGCAAACCGGCGCGACCTACCTCTTCGAGTCGTGGTACCTGGCGCGCGGTGACATCAACGTGCTGAATTCCATGGGCACCCTGCGCGCCACCTTCACGCGCAGCGGCACCGTGTGGGTGGTGGGCGGCAACGACCAGTACAAGCTGGGCCCGGCCATCGACCGCTGGGTGGAACCAACCTCGCGCGGCAAGAACGTCAGCACCGCCGATGTCAACACCAGCGAAGGCCGCGTCAAGCTGGCGGCCAAGGCCACCGACCTGGGCGGCGGCCGCTGGCGCTACGACTACGCCGTGATGAACCTGGACTTCTCGCGTTCGGTGACCAGTGGCGCCGAACCCAACCTGCGGGTGCTCAGCAACAACGGCTTCAACGCCTTCACCATCCCGGTGGGCTCGGCCACGTTGACCGACCTGGTGTTCAGCGATGGCGACCTGGACGCCAGCAACGACTGGACCCCGGCCATCAGCAACGGCGCCATCACCTGGACGTCGGGCAACAACGCCAACCCGCTGAACTGGGGCACGATGTTCCGCTTCTCTTTCATCACCGACAAAGGCCCGGGCGCGTCGCAGATCGCGGTCAGCCTGAACGTCGCCGCCAGCGGCTCGCCGCAGGCGCTGGAAGTCACCGGCATGCTGTCGCCGATCACCGCGCGGACGCGGCCCGCGAACTGAAGGGTGTGGGCGCGGCCTGCCCACCCAGCACCCGTGCCAGTTCTTCCAGGCTGTGCAGGTTGTGCGCCGGCAGGAACAAGTCCGTGTTCGGCAGCATGGCCTTGATGCCCGCCGCGCGCGGCTGAAACTGGTCGAAGCGCAACAGCGGGTTCAACCAGACGAGCTTGCGGCAGCTCTTGTGCAGCCGCTCCATCTCGAAGGCCAGGCCCTCGCAGCGCGGGTCGTCGGGCGTGCCGTGTTCCAGGCCGTCGCTGATCAGCAGCACGGTGGCGCGGCCACTCAGCACGCGGCGGGCCCAGTGCTGGTTGAAGTCGCGCAGGCAGGCGGTGATGCGCGTGCCGCCTGACCAGTCGGCCACGTCGCGCACCACCTGGGCGACGGCAGCGTCGGGGTCGCGCTGCTTCAGCGCCCGCGTGCAGCGCGTCAAACGCGTGCCGAAGACGAAGGTTTCGACGCGAGCATCGGCCCCACCGCCACCTGTCGCGAGCGCGTGCGTGAAGTGCAGCAGCATGCGGCTGTAGCGGCTCATCGACCCCGAGATGTCGGCCAGCACCACCAGCGGCGCGGGCCGGCTGCGCGGGCGCTGCCAGCGCATCTGCCAGACGTCGCCACCTGTGCGCGCCAGGGCTTGCAGCGTGGCGCGGCCGTCGGGGCGGCCGGGGTGGGCCGCGCGTTCGCTGCGCCGCGTGCGCAGCGCTTCGAACAGCGGCGCCATGCGCCGCAGCAGGGCCTGCGCGGCGCGCCATTCGTCGGCCGTCATGGTGTCGAAATCGGCCTTGCGCAGCAGCTCGCGGTCGTTCCAGGTCAGCGCCGCATCGACCTCGATCTGCTCGGGCGGCGGTGGTGGCGGGCTTTGTAAGTTCGGCTGGTTCGGCTGGTGCGGAAACAGCGCGTCGCCCAAACGTCGGTTTTCGGGCACGGGCGGCTGATCGATATTCGTCTGCACGCGCGGCAGCAGCAT
Source organism: Betaproteobacteria bacterium (assembly GCA_031424355.1). Taxonomy (GTDB): domain Bacteria; phylum Pseudomonadota; class Gammaproteobacteria; order Burkholderiales; family Burkholderiaceae_C; genus Rubrivivax. Next base: position 8,167 of record JANPHI010000028.1, on the reverse strand, counting down.
CGCCATCATGCGGCCGGCGATGTCGGGGTCGCGCCAGAAGATCGCGAAGGCCTGGTCGAAGAGTTCACGGTGCTCGACGCGGTCCAGCAGGCAAGCGGCCAGCGTGTCGTGGAAGTCGCGCTTCGATTCCAGGCCGGCGATCTGCAGCGCGGTCAGCGCCAGCTGGATGCGTTCGGTCGGCAGTGGCAGGCCGGCCTGGCGCAACACCCGGCCGAAGTGCATGACGTTGTCGGCCAGGTGACCGGGCAGCATCTCAGTCGATCGTGATATTGCCGGCCTTGATGATGCGGCTCCACTTCTCGGTGTCGCGCTGCACCCAGACCTGCACCTCTTCGGGCGTGCTGCCCAGCAGTTCCACGCCGTGCGGTTCGATCTTGCTGGCCAGGCCCGGGTCTTTCAGCGCCGTGCGCAGGGCGGCATTGATGCGGTCGATGACCGGCTTGGGCGTGGCCGCCGGTGCGTACATCGCGTACCAGGTTGTGTATTCGAAACCCGGCAACGTGGCGCTGATCTGCGGCAGTGCGCGCGTGCTGGGTGATGTGCTGGGCGCGGTCACGCCGATGACGCGCACCAGGCCCTTGTCGGCCAGCCCTTGCAGCGAAGGCAGGCTGCTGAACAGGGCGCTGACCTGGCCGGAGGCCAGATCGTTCACCGCGCCCGAGCTGCCTTTGTAGGGCACGTGCAGCACGTCGGTGTGGCTCAGCATCTTGAACATCTCCATGCCCAGGTGCGCGGTGCCGCCGGTGCCGGCCGATGCGAAGCTGACCTTGCCCGGGTTGGCGCGCGCGTAGTCCACCAGTTCCTTCACGTTGGTCACCGGCAGCTTGGCCGACACCACCAGCACATGGGCGCCGGTGGACACCAGCGAGATGGGCCGCAGCTTGGCGATGAGGTCGGCGCCGCCGTTCTTGCTGAGCAGCGGTTGCAGCACCACATTGCCCAGCGCGGGCATGTACAGCGTGTGGCCGTCGGGCTCGGCGCGGGTCACGGTGCTCAGGGCCGGCAGGCCCATGCCGCCACCCTGGTTCTCGACGACCACCGTCTGCTTGATCTGTTCGCCCAGGCGCTGGGCCAGTTCACGCGCCACCACGTCGGCCGGGCCGCCGGCGGCGTAGGGCACGACGATCTTCACGGTCTTGCCGGGCCAGGTCGTTTGCGCGTTGGCCAGTCCGCCGATGAGCAGCGCGGCGGTGGCGATCAGGGCGGTGCGGCGAGTTCGGCGTTGCATGGTGTTCGGCACTTTCATCGCGGCGTGGCCGCATCGTTGTTCGCGGACTCGCGGACAGCCGCCAGCAGGCGTGCGGCCTCGCTGCCCTGCACCTGGGCGATGTCGTCCTGGTACTTCAGCAGCACGCCCAGCGTGTGGTTGATGGTCTCGGGGTCCAGCACCAGCGCGTCCAGTTCCATCAGCGCGCGGGTCCACTCGATGGTCTCGGCGATGCCGGGCAGTTTGTACAGCTCCAGCGTGCGCAGCTTCTGCACGAAGGCCACGATTTCGGCCGACAGCTTCGCGGGCGCGCCCGGCACGCGGCGGGCCAGGATTTCGGCTTCGCGCGCAGCGTCGGGGAAGCCCACCCAGTGGTACAGGCAGCGGCGCTTCACGGCGTCGTGGATCTCGCGCGTGCGGTTGCTGGTCAGCACCACGATGGGCGGCTGCACCGCTTTCACCGTGCCGTATTCGGGGATGGTGATCTGGAAGTCGCTCAGCACTTCCAGCAGGAAGGCTTCGAAGGGTTCGTCGGCGCGGTCGAGTTCGTCGATCAGCAAAACCGGTGGTACCGGCTGGGCGGGGTCTATGGCTTGCAGCAGCGCGCGGCGGATCAGGAAGCGGTCGCTGAAGAGCTCGTCGGCCAAGGCGCCGCGACCCTGGCCTTCTGATTCAGCCAACCGAATTTCCAGCATCTGCCGCGCGTAATTCCATTCATAGGCGGCGCCCGCCAGGTCCAGGCCTTCGTGGCACTGCAGGCGGATCAGCGGCCGGCCCAGCATGGCCGCCAGCGTCTTCGCGATCTCGGTCTTGCCGGTGCCCGGCTCGCCTTCCAGGAACAGCGGCCGCTGCAGCTTCAGCGCCAGGAAGACGGTGGTGGCCAGTGCGCGTTCGGGCACGTAGTCCAGGGCCAGCAAACGGGCGGCGGTCTCGTCGATGCTGGCGGGCAGGGCAGGCGTGTCGTTCATGCCGACGATTCTGGCAGCAAGCTTCGGGATAGACCCCGTGTCGGCAGCCGCCCGAGGCTGGAACACTCGGCCGACAGGCGACGGCCGTCGCCGCGCCAGCGTCACCGCAAGAGAAGCCACCATGACCGCCACCAAGACCCTGCTGGACCACGTCTACGACCACGAAGCGGCACAGCCCGACCGCGTCTTCATGACCCAGCCTGTGGGCGGCGGCCAGGTGCTGGACATCACCTGGGGCCAGGCGCTGGACGAAGCGCGGCGCATGGCCGCGCACCTGAAGGAAGGTGGTCTGCAAGCGGGCGACACGGTGGCCATGCTGGCCAAGAACAGCGCGCATTTCGTCATCGCCGAGCTGGCCATCTGGATGGCCGGCGGCACCACCGTGGCCATCTTCCCCACCGAGACCGCCGACAACGTGCGCTACGTGCTGCAGCACTGTGATGCGAAGTGGCTGTTCGTCGGCAAGCTCGATGACTGGCCGACGCAGCAGGCCGGCGTGCCGCCCGGGCTGGCCTGCATCGCGCTGCCGCTGGCGCCGGCTGCAGCCACCCAGGCCTTCGAGACCTGGGACGCCATCGTCGCGCGCACCGCGCCCCTGCCGGGTCGGCCCTCACGCCGCGCCGACGACCTGGCCATGCTGCTCTACACCTCGGGGTCCACCGGCCAGCCCAAGGGCGTGATGCAGACCTTCGGCGCGGTGACGGCGGCCACGCAGGGCATCGTCGATTACGGGCTGGAACAGGACGGCGGCGTGCGGGTCGAGCACCGGGCCTTGTCCTACCTGCCGCTGGCGCACTGTTTCGAGCGCGCCTGGGTCGAATGCCCGACCTTGCTGAGCGGCCGCGGCCACCTCTATTTCACCGAGAGCCTGGCCACCTTCATGGACGACCTGAAGCGCGCCCGGCCGACGGTCTTCGTCTCGGTGCCGCGCCTGTACACCAAGTTCCAGCAGGGCGTTTTTTCGCGCATGCCGGCGGCCCAGTTGGACGCCATGCTGGACAACCCTTTGATGGCTGGCCCCGTCGGCAAACAGGTGCTGGCCAGCCTGGGCCTGGACGCGGTGGTGCGCGCTGGCACCGGCTCGGCCCCCATGCCGCCGGCACTGATGAACTGGTACAGCCGCCTGGGCCTGGCGCTGTACGACGGCTACGCGATGACCGAAGACTTCGCGTATTCGCACAGTTCCACCGCGGCCGCCCATGCACCCGGCCGCGTCGGCCGCCCCAACCCCGGCGTGCAGACGCGGCTGGCCGACGACGGCGAGATCCTGGTCAAGTCGCCGGGCCAGATGAAGGGCTACTTCAAGGACCCCGAACTGACTGCCGACAGCTACACCGCCGACGGCTATTTCAAGACCGGCGACCTGGGCGCCTACGACGCACAGGGCCTGCTGCAACTGACCGGCCGCAAGAAGGAACTCTTCAAGACCGCCAAGGGCAAGTACGTGGCGCCGGCGCCCATCGAAGGGCGGCTGAGCGCCCACCCGATGATCGAACTGGCGCTGGTGGCCGGCTCGGGCCAGGCGGCCGCGCATGCCATGGTGATGCTGGACGAGAACCTGCGGCCGCGCCTGGCCGACCCCAGTGTGCGGGCGCAGGTGGACAGCGAAATGGCCGCCCTGCTGGCCCAGGTCAACAGCACCCTGGCCAGCCACGAACACCTGCAGTTCATCGTGGTGACCACCGAGCCCTGGACCATGGCCAACGGCTGCCTGACGCCGACGATGAAGATCCGGCGCAGCCGCATCGAAGCCAGCGTGGCCGAGGCAGTGGCCACCTGGTACGAAGCCCCCGGGCCGGTGGTCTGGGCTTGACGCGTTGACGGTCGCGAGCCGGCTCAGACCGCCGGCCGCGCCCGCACCTGCAGCTGCTCGCGCAGGTCGGCCAGCAGCGTGCGCGCCGGCAGCGACAACGGGCGGTCCTTGCGCCACACCAGGTGCCACATGCGGCGCAGCGGGAAGCCGCTGACCGGCAGCACCGCCAGGCCGTCCTGCGCCGGGTCGGCGGCCAGCGTGTGGCGTGACAGCACGGCCAGCCCCAGACCGGCGCGCACGGCGTGCTTGATGGCCTCGTTGCTGCCCAGGGCCATGCGCGGCGGCCACTGCAACTGGCGCTCTGTCAGCAGGCGTTCCAGCGCCAGGCGGGTGCCCGAGCCGGCTTCGCGCACCAGCAGCGGTTGGTCCAGCAACTGCGCCAGCAGCAACCGTCTGCGGCCGGCCAGCGGATGGCCGGCCGCAGCCACCACCACCAGCGGGTTGGCCAGGAAAGGCCAGCGGTGCAGCGGCAGGTGGTCGGGCGGCAGCATCATCGCGGCCAGTTCGTCGCTGCCGGCGGCCAGGCGTGCCACCACAGCGTCGCGGTTTTCCACCGCCAGTTCGATCTGGATGCCCGGGTGGGCGCGTGCGAACGGCCCCAGCAGGTCGGGCAGGAAGTATTCGGTGGTCGTGACGGCGGCCAACTGCAGACGCCCGCGCTTCAGCCCCTGCAGTTCGGCGGCGTGGTCTTCGAAACGCTGCCAGGCGGCAAACATCTCGCGGGCGGCCTCGGCCAGCCGTTCGCCCTGCGGCGTGGGCACCAGGCCCCGGCCCTGCGGATGCAGCAGCACCAGGCCGGTGGCAGCGGCCAGTTCCTTCAGCTGCGTGGACACCGTGGGCTGCGCCAGGTTCAGCGCCTGCGCCGCGCGGCCCACCGCACCCAGGCGCACCACGGCTTCGAAGCTGCGCAACTGCACCAGCGTCGCACGGGGTGCGCGGTCCAGGCCGATCGGGGTTGACTGTTTCATCGGGAAATCCGATTTGATGCATCGAAATACATCATTTTCCATGATGCAGTGGTTTGCGGAAACTGCCGCTGTCATGAGCAAACTTCTCGATCCGTCCATCCTCTTCTTCGTTTTCGGCCTCCTGGCTGGCGCGCTGCGCTCAAACCTGGAAATTCCGCCGCCCATCTCGCGCTTTCTGTCGCTGTACCTGCTGATGGCCCTGGGCCTGAAGGGCGGCTTCGCGCTGGCGCAGTCGGGCCTGACGGTGGAAGTGGTGCAAAGCCTGGGCTGCGCGCTGTTGCTGGCGGCGGTGGTGCCCGGCATGGGCTACCTGCTGCTGCGCCGCTGGCTGAACGGCTTTGACGCCGCCGCCGTGGCGGCCACCTACGGGTCGGTCAGCGCCGTCACCTTCATCACGGCTGTGCAGTACACCGAAAATCAGGGTCTCGCGCCCGGTGGGCACATGGCTGCGGCCATGGCGCTGATGGAGTCGCCGGCCATCGTGATGGCGGTGGTGCTGGCGAACTGGGTGCGCCACCGGCAGGGTGCTGCAGCCCAGGCAACGCCGCTGCGCCAGGTGCTGCACGAATCGCTCACCGATGGCGCGCAACTGCTGCTGCTGGGTGCCATGGTGGTTGGCCTGCTGACGGGGGCCGCTGGTCAGAAGGCGATGGCGCCGTTTTCGGTAGACCTGTTCAAGGGCATGCTGGCGTTCTTCCTGCTGGACATGGGCCTGCTGGCCGCGCGCAGTGCCGGAGCGCTGAGGCACCTGTCACCTTGGCTGTTCGCCTACGCGCTGCTGGGGCCGCTGGTGCACGCGGCGCTGGCCTTGGGCCTGGCGTCGGTGGTGGGCCTGTCGGCCGGCAACGGCGCCTTGCTGATGGTGTTGGCGGCCAGCGCGTCCTACATCGCCGTGCCTGCGGTGCTGCGCCAGGCGATACCCGAGGCGCAACCGGCGCTGTATTTCGGCATGTCGCTGGGGCTGACCTTCCCCTTCAACATCTTGCTGGGCATACCGCTGTACGTCGCGGTTGCCCGGCAGGTGTTGGCGCTGCCGGCGCCATGAGCAACCAGGCCGGCGGCGTGGGGTTCAGTCACGCCGGCGGCGGGTGATCCAGCCCACACCCAGCAACCCGGCCATCAGCAGCGCGTAAGTCTGCGGTTCGGGCACACCCACCACGGTGCGCGTGAAGGCACAGCCGGCTTCTTCACCGGCCGGGCAGCTTTCGCCCATGTCGACGTAGTGGAAGATGTTCTGGCCCGTGGCGTCCAGGCCGGTGAACAGCAACGTGGCGCCGGTGCGGTAGAAGGTGTACGTGCCGTCGGCCACGGTGCCCACCGGGGTGAAGGTGCCGAACAGGTAGGTCATGCTGGCGCCGGGCGCCAGGTTCAGCGTGGGCAGGAAATTGAAGCTGGGCTGGCCCGGGTCGTTGCTGGTGTGGAAGGTGAAGGTGTAGGCACCGGGATCGCAGGTGTTGGTGAAGGTGCCGCTGCAACCGTAGAAGGTGTTGGTCTGCACGAAGTCGATGGACGCGAAGTCGCTGAGGTCACCCGCGTTGTTCTGGCCCTGCACCGGCAGGTCGGCCGGGTTGAAGCCGAAGGGGTTGCCCGACGCCGCGTCGAACACCAGCGGGCTGCTGTTGGGCTGCACCGTCAGCGTCACCCAGACGTCGATCACGTCGGTGGACCCCACCACGCCCGATGCCTGCGTGAAGCTCAGGTCCACGGTGGGCAGCGCCGCATGGGCGGACAGGCCTGCCGCCAGACCGGTCAGGGCCAGCGCGTGGCGCACGGGGCGGGTGAACAGGGCGGGGCGTGCGGGCATGGCTGTCTCCTGATGAACTCCATCGACTGTGCGCCGTACGCTGCGCTTCAGGCACCCTGCGTATCGGGTGCGCCGGTTCAGGCCCGCCGTTAAAACTGTTACTTCAGGAAACAGCTCTGCCCGCCAGCACCGGGATCAACGCAGCACGGTAGGCCGCCGAGCCGTGCAGGTCGCTGTTCAGGTCGTCGGCTGGCACCGTGGCACCCGCCAGGGCCGTGGCGCTGTAGTTCGTTACCAGCAGGGCTTCCAGGCCGCTGGCGCGGAACACGCCACCGGCGCCGGCGCCGGTCACGGCCACGCGAACTTCACCGCCAGAAGAAGCCGGGCCCTTGCTGACGAACACGCCCACCAGGCTGAAGCGTGACGCGGGCTGCTTGAACTTCTGCCAGCCGGCTTTTTCCGGGATGGGGAAGCTGACGGCGGTGACGATTTCGCCTTCGTTCAACGCGGTGGTGAACATGCCCAGGAAGAAGTCGTCGGCCGCGATCTGGCGCTGGTTGGTGTGGACGGTGGCGCCCAGGCCCAGCACGGCCGCCGGGTAGCAGGCGGCGGGGTCGTTGTTGGCCAGGCTGCCACCCAGCGTGCCGCGGTTGCGCACCTGGCGGTCGCCGATGTGGCCGGCCAGGTCGGCCAGCGCCGGGATGGCGGCTTGTACGTCGGCCGAAGCGGCCACCTCCGCGTGCGTGGCGCCACCGCCAATGACGATGGCGTTGCCGTCGCGGCGTACGCCCTTCATTTCGGCAATGGCGCCCAGATCGACGACGGTGCTGGGCGCGATCAAGCCCAGCTTCATGGACTGCAGCAGCGTCTGGCCGCCGGACATGTACTTGGCGTCTTCCTCGGCCGCCAATTTCACGGCGTCGGCCAGGGTGCTGGGGGTGGCGTAGGCGAAGGCTTGCATGGGGGTGGTCCTTGTTTCTTACTGCGCGGCCTGGATGGCTTTCCACACATTGTGCGGGCTGGCTGGCATGGGCACATCCTTCACGCCCAGCGCGTGGCAGACGGCGTTGATCAGCGCCGGCGGGCTGCCGATGGCACCGGCCTCGCCGCAGCCCTTCACGCCCAGCGGGTTGTGGGTGCAGGGCGTGCCTTTGACGGTCTCGACGGTGAAGTGGCAGAAGTCGTCGGCGCGCGGCATGGCGTAGTCCATGTAGCTGCCGGTCAGCAGTTGCCCGCTGTCCTCGTCGTAGATGCAGTGCTCGCGCAGCGCCTGGCCCAGGCCCTGGGCGATGCCGCCATGCACCTGGCCTTCGACGATCATCGGGTTGATGACGTTGCCGAAGTCGTCGCAGGCGGTGAAGCGGTCCACCCGTACCACGCCGGTGGCGGGGTCGATTTCCACCTCGCAGATGTAGGTGCCGGCCGGGTAGGTGAAGTTGCTGGGGTCGTAGAAGGCGTTCTCGTTCA
>JANPHI010000027.1:0-13340 GCA_031424355.1 Betaproteobacteria bacterium | reverse complement strand
GCCAGCACCCACAGCACGCTGAACTGCATCATGAAGTCGCCGATGCCCACGCGGGTGGTGCGCCGCGTCAGGCGCACGGTTTCCTGCTCCTGCGTCAGCTCGTCGATGGCCGTCTGGGCGTCGCGGCGGGCGTCTTCGGCGTCGCGCATGGCCTGCTCGGCATCCCGCCGTGCCTGGTCGGCGTTGGCTCTGGATTCCCGCACGCTGTCTTCGATCTGGCGCTTGGCCTCGGCGATGGCTTCGCGCACCGATTCGGTGGCCACGCCCGGGGGCAGCCGGATGTGCACGCCTTCGTCGCCAGCCGATGCCGCCAGCGAGGCCGACGACGCGGCTGTGCCCGGCTTGGGCGTGATGTGGATGCCGTCGCGGCCGATGCTGATGTCCACGCCTTCGCCCTTGCCGGGGCTGTCGATGCGGACCGATTCACCGGGCGCCTTGGGGGCGGTTGGGGCGGCCGGTGTTGACGGGGTGGCCGGCGCCGCTGGCGAGCGGGGCGCCCGCGGCTGCACCCGCGTGCGCGGCTTCACGGGGGTTTCGATCTCTTCGGTCACGCGCCAGGTGAAGGGCCGTGAGTCGTGGACCATGCCCACCAGCACCAGCAGCCCCAGCGCCAGCACGATGAAACGGCGCCAGCTGATGCTGACCAGCCAGTTGGCGTAAACGTGGAAGCCGCGCACCGATGCGGCCGAAAAGCGTTGCCAGCGGTCTTGCCACTGCACGCTTGTCGAAGCGCCCGGGGGCGGGGTGTGGTTCGGCACGGTCATGGGGGCAGGTGGGTCGTCAATGCAGGGTGGATGCTTTGCACTGTAGCCATGCACCGGCGCCCGACCAGGGCCTTTCGACGCAGCGCCGCCCAGGGCGGACAGGCTGCGCGATGGCCCGACAGGGTGGTTCAGTGCGTCAGGCTGATGGCCACCGCCAGCAACAGCGTGGCCAGCGACGTGCAACCCACCAGGCGCAGCAGCAGCCAGTCGGCGCGGTCGGCTTGCGTGATTTGTTCCAGCAGGTCCTGTTCGTCCAGGGCTGAAGCGGGCAGGGCGAAGTTCAGGGTCGTGGTGTTCATGGTGATCCTCCTTGGGCGCTGGCCGCACGCGGGGGTGGTGCGGCATGGAGGTCATTTCAGCGGGCACCGCCTTGCAATGCGACGCGCCGCCAGGGCCCTGAACAGACGATAGCGAGACGATAGACAGACGATGCCAGCGCCCCCGCGGGCGCCGGTCGGCCATGAAAAAGCCCCCGGGGCCGGGCGGCGCGGGGGCTGGGTGGCCGGTAGCAGCCGTGACCGCCAAGTAAGTGCCTGCTAGCGGCCTTTGCCAGCCGGGCCTGTGGTGTTGGTGCCCGTGCTACCCGGGTTGTCGCCGCCGGGATGGGGCAGCTTGGGCTGGAAGCGGGCGTTGAACAGCGGAAAGACCGGGGCCAGTGCCGGCAGGAAACCGACCAGCGGCACCCCCTTGTGGTATTCGTTGATGAAAGCCACCCAGCGTGGGCGGGTCACTGCCGGCGCGCTGCCGGCGTCCTTCAGGAAGTCGATGACGTGGCGCTGTGCGGGCGGTTGGGTCGGGTCCACCTTGCCGCTCAGGTAGTAGGGCGAGCGCCAGTCCCAGATGCCGCGCAGGTCGGGATCGGGGAAAAAGATGTTCAGGCCCAGCGTGGTGTTGCGGAAGTCCCAGACCTGGCTCTCGTCCATCCACGGCCGGTCCCAGTCGCCGTACTGCCAGGTACCGGCCAGTGCGGCCTGCAGCGCAGCGGCCGCGGCCGGCACCAGCGCCCCGGCGCCGGGCGCGCCGGCGAAGGTGGCCTGCAGTCGCACGGCAAAGCTGCCCAGGTCGATGAACTGGTCGGGCACCTGCAGCCTGTTGTCGGCGTCGGTGTCGAAGTGCTGGGCCTGGGTGGCCGCCAGCTTGATGCGGCCGACGACGTCCGGGCGGTTGGTGGCCGTCTGCAAGGCCTTCAGCAGCGCGCTGGCCAGGGCGTCCAGCGCCACCGCCATCTTGGTGCGCACGTTGGCCAGGGCCACCGTGGCGCCCACCGTCGGGTGGTTCTTCTTGGCCTTCAGCAGCGCGCCGTTTTCGGCCGCGAACCACTGCGCCAGCTGCAGCCGGGTGGCCGAGCCGGCCAGCCGCAGGCGCTTGAAGACCGCCGGGTAGGCGGCGCCGGCGGTGAAGAAGTCGTAGTTGGCGTAGGCCGTGGCCACGTCGGCAAAAGGCGCCAACGTGTGCAGCAGTTCGAAGCTGGCGTTGAAGCAGTTATTCAGGTGGATGACGGCCGGCCTGGGCACGCCGGCCTTGATGGCGCTGCGCAGGGCCTCACCCAGCGCCCAGGTGGACAGCGGCAGGCGCGTGGCGGGCAGTTCGGGCGAACCCAGGGGCAGTTCGGGAGACCCCAGCGGCAGCGCCGGCGAGCCCGGCTCGGGTTCGACCCGCGTCAGGCTTTCGGCCTTGACCCAGCGCGCGTGGTTGGGCGCCGCCGGGTTGCCCCAGGTGGTGGTGCTGCGCGGTGTGATGCGCAGCGGGTCGATGTCGGGCACGAAGCCGCCGCCATGGCCTTCGATGGCCAGCACCAGCGTCGAACAGGGAAAGCGCTGTTGCGTGCGGCGCAGGAGGCCGGCCAGCGCTTGGGGCGCGCTCATGTCCTGCTTCCAGGCCGACGTGATGGTGATGGCCTTGGGCTGGCCGGCGGGAATCTCGACCAGCCAGCTGTCGTCTTCATACAGGTCGATCAGCGCGCTGACGTGGGCCCCTTCGGCGGCCACACCCTGCAGCGCGCGCACCAGCGCCTGCTGGGCGATGGCGGCCTGGGTGTCGGCCGGGTAGCGGCTGAGCGTGGGGTCGGAACCGAAGGGTGCGTAGACCGCAAAGACGACGCTGTCGTCGCCGCGCGCGCGGGTGCGGGTGCCGGCCTTGGGCGCCACGGTGGGCAGGCTGGGCAAGGTCGGTGACATCGACGTACGGGCCATGAAACGCTCTCCGGTGTAACCATGCGGACCATCGCCGGCGGGGCCGCCGGCCGCCGCGGATGACAGCACAGTCGTTGCGGCTGCGCCACCCCCAAAGTCCCGCAGGCTGTGGCCACCGCGCGCTGCGCCGCTACCAGCGCGACGGCAGTTTCTTCAGGATGGCGATGTGCCCACCGCGAAGTGCCACGTAGCCCCCTTCCAGCAACGGCTTGAAGACGCGGCTGACCATCTCGCGCGAAGCCCCAATGCGGTCGGCGATGTCCTGCTGCGTCAGCTTTTCGGGCAGCGTCGGCACGCCATCGACATCGACCGCCAGGGTGCGCAGCAGCCGCGTGATGCGGCCGTAGACGTCATCGAGCGCCAGGCTCTTGACCTGGCTGGTCAGGGTGCGCGACAGGCCGATGAGCTTCTTCGCCAGGTGCACGGCGAAGTCGGGGTGGGTGGCCAGGAATTCGCGGACGTCGGGGCCGGGGACGACGGCGCAGGCCGTGGGCTCCAGCGTCATCACCGAGGCCGATCGCGGGCCACCGTCCAGCGTGAGTTCGCCGAAATACTCGCCCGCGCCCAGCGTGCCGTAGACCACTTCCCGGCCGTCTTCGCCCGAGCCGTAAACCTTGGTGCGGCCTTCCAGGATGATGTACAGCGCGTCGCTGTGGTCGTCTTCGGTGACCAGCACGGCGTGCGCCGGAAAGTGGCGCACGCCGCCGCGCGCGGCGATGCTGCGCAGCACGCGGTCGTCCAGCGCGTCGGCGGTGGCGGTGACAGTTCTGCGCACCATGGTCACGGCGGCAGCAGCAGCGCGCGGGTGCGCGCCAGGCGTGTGCTGTCGCTCCCATCCGTCAGCAACAAGGCGCTGAATACGCTCATGAAGTTCTGAACTCGCAGTCTGTGGAAGCGTCAGGTCCGGCCACACCCGAGTGTGCTGCAGCCTGCTCGCTTCCACCACCGCCGGCCCAGCGCGCGCGGCGTGTTCCGGCGCCGCGGGCCGAAGCTGGCGGGTGGCGCATCAACGCCCCTGGGCCTTGACCGAAGCCAGGGTCACCACGTTGGCACCATCGGCGCGCAGCGACACGGTGACGGCCGTCGTGTCGGCCTTGGGGTCGTTGTCGAAGCGCAGGCGCATGCTGTCGTCGGCGGACTGCAGCGTGCCGCCCTCAGCGGCCAGCAGGCGGGTCGTCGGCACGCCGTCCAGGTTGGCCAGGATGACGCGGCCGCGCTGCCGCAGCACCATCAGTCGGCCGTCGGACATGCGGTATTCGCCGACGACGGCATCACCTTCATTCGGGAACAGGCCGCGCAAGGGCGTGGCCGCCGGGGCGGTAACGGTGACCGTCTCGGGGCCGGCGTGGGCGGCGCCCACCACAGCCATGACGAGCGCGCTCAGGGCGATACGGATCGAGGACTTGTCCATGGTGGAATCTCCAGCTTGGGTTGTGGGAACAGTCGGCAAAAGAAGGCGCCGGGCTGCCAGGACCTGCGCGGTCAGCAACCGGCATGGCCGCGACGGACAACCGCGCCACAGACCGGCCGCTGTGCGGTGGCAGGTGGCTGGGGTGTGTGTCGTGTCCATGGGTGCACTGTGCCCAGACCCAGGCGGCAGGGCTGTGTCGCGATGCGCGCGCCCGCTGTGCGGTATTCACAATGCGCTGCCATGAGCGTGCCCACCGTTTCCGCCAGCGCGACCGCCACCGCCGCCGCCACCGAGCCGCCAGCCGCGGCGCCGGGCGGTGCGCAGGCCGGGCGGCTGTCGCTGCTTGCAGCGCTGCTGGACGCGGCGCTGCAAGCCCGGCGCGCCGGTGCACTGGACGAACTGGTGCGCGAGCACCCGCGCGCCACCCGCTGGCTGTTGCGCCCCTACCGGCGCGCCCTGATGGGCACCGTGGGCACGGCGGGCATGGCCGGCGACGGCAACGACCAGCCGTGTCTGGCGGCGGGCCTGCTGCGCTGGCTGGTGACGCAACTGCGGCCCGACGCCGACCCCGGCTTCGAACACATCACCGAGGCCGCCTGGCTGCAATTGAGCAGCTGGCGCCCGATGCTGGCGGTGGCCTGCCACGCCGGCTACATGGCGGTGCCCGACTTTCCCCGCACCTACCGCCGCCGCAGCGGCGAAGCGCCGCTGGACAACCTGTGCGGCCTGTGGGGCGTGGGGCCGAGCACGGTCTACCGCACGCTGGAACGCGCCCGCCATGCCATGGCCCTGACGTGGGTGGAGGGTGCGCAGTCGGCGGCGCTGCGCCTGTCACTGCGGGCCTCGACGCTGCAGGCAGCGTGGGGCCATGGCGCCAGGGCCGACGCCGACGCCGAAGCCGACGACACAGCACGGCAGGCCTGGCACCGCAGCCAGATCGGGTTGGCTGAAGCCGCTGCCGATCCGGCGTCGGCCCTGTGGCATGCCTGGCAGGCCGGCGATGCGGCGGCTTTCGTGCAGACGCTGCTGCGCCACGCGGCCGCGCTGGCGGTGGAACCGGAAACCGATGCCTTGATCGAGCGCGTGGCCGCCACCGCACTGAGCCCGCGCCTGCTGGTCGACCTGAACCTGGCGCGGGCGGCCTTGGCGCGCACCCGGAACGGCGCCGACCGCGAGCTGCGGGCGCTGGAACAGGCACGCCAGGTGGCGCAGGCGGCGCACGACCCGCTGCTGCTGGGCATCACCCACAGCGCCCTGGGCAAGTACCACGAGCCGCGCGACGCCGACCGCGCTTTCGCCTGCTACCAGGACAGCGCCGACTTCCTGCGCGACCTGGGCCCCGAGCAGGGCGACGCGCAGGCCCTGGCCCACTTCGTCACCACCTTCGCACGCCTGGCCTGGCTGTACCTGCTGCGCAACGACGCGCGCAGCAAGGCCGTGCTGGACCGGGCGCAGGCGCTGCGCGAGCAATTCCCGGTGCCCGACGAGGTGCTGGGCGTGCTGGAGCAGGTCTGGGGCGAGTACTGGCACCGCTCGGGCGACCCGACCCGGTCGCTGGAACACCGCTTTCGCGCGCTGAACATCTTCGAACGCCTGGGCGACCAGCGCTCGGTGCTGGCCGCCTGCCTGAACATCGGCTTCGACCTGGCGGCGCGGGGCGACCACGGGCGCGCGCTGGCCTATTCGCAGCGCATCCTGGACGCCGCGCGGGCCGGCCCCGTCGAACCGGCGGTGGTGGTGGGCGCCCACCTGAACATCGGCGCCACGCACTTCTGGACGGCCGACTTCGACGCGGCCATCGCGCAGTACCGGCAGGCGCTGGACATCAGCGTGGCCTGCGACCTGCGGCTGCACGCCTTTCGCGCCCGCTACAACCTGGCCGAGGCGCACTACGCGCGCTTCCGCGACCACGGCGACGCCGCCGACGAGCGCATCGGCGACGCCTTCGTGGCCGAGGTGCTGGCCGCCACGGGCGCGCAGAGCATCCGCAACGTGGTCGATTCGGTGCGCGGGCTGAAGACCGAGATCCTGGGCCACCGCAACGCGCCGGAAGACGGCAACCGGCTGCTGCCGGGCGAAGACGCCGTCCACTTCGACGAGATGGCCGAAGTGCACCGCCAGCGCCAGCTGCTGTCGGTGCCCGGCGACCCGCAGGCCCATGCCCGCGCCCACCTCGCGGTTGCGCAGGCCTACCTGGCCATCTCGATGCAGGAACGCGAAGCCGCCCGCAGCCTGATCGACAAGCACGGCCTGCAGGCCTTGTTCACCGCCGAGCTGGCCGAACTGCAGCAGACCTTCGCCCGTGAACTGACGCGTGAACAGCAGCTGGCCGCCGCCTGGAAACAGGCCGCGGCCGACGTGGTGGACGACACCCGCCGCGCCGGGCTGGTGGCCCATCTGCTGCGCGAAGGTGCCATCAACAAAAGCGGCTACGGCGCGCTGTGTGGCGTGGCGCCGGCCACCGCGTCCAAGCACCTGGGCCTGCTGGCCGGGCGCGGCCTGCTGGTGCAGCGTGGCAAAGGCCCGAGCACCCGCTACGAATTGCCGGCCTGAGCGGACGCCGCCATGGCTCAGCCGTTGCCAGCCGGCGCGTTGAACAGCTCGTTGCGCGCGGCCTGCGTGATGGCCGCCACGCCCGGGTGCGTGATGCGCCGTTCCACGCTGATGGCGTAGAAATCGTTGACCAGCTCGTCGCTGCGGCCCACCGGCTGCACGCCGTACTGCGCAATGGTTTCGGCTTCGACGACGGAGGGGGTCAGGAACACACCGCGGCCTTCGCGCCCGAAGGCCTGCATCAAGGCGCTGTCATCGCATTCGGCCACCACGCGGGGGTGCAGCTGCAGGCGCGTGAGCCAGGCTTCGAAAGGCGCCCGCATCGAGGCGTTGGGCCCCGGTATCAGCATCGGTGCATCGTTCAGGCAATCCGGAAAACGGCCCTTCAGCTGCCGCTTCAGCGCCGGTGCGGCGAAGAAGGTCATCGGCGAGCCGCCCAGCGCGTGGTTGTAGGCCTTGACGTTGAGCTTGCGCGTGATGGGTTCGTCGGCGATGACCAGGTCCATGCGGTGCAGCGCCAGCTGCGCCATCAGGTCGTCGAAGCGGCCTTCGGTGCAGATCAGCCGCAGCGGCGGCGTCTGGTCCAGCGCCGGCTGCAGCAGGCGGTAGGCCACGGTCTTGGCCACCGCGTCTTCGATGCCGACGCGAAAGTCCTGCACCGTCGCCGCGCCGGCGCTGCGCGCACCCTGGCGCAGGGCGGCTTCCATCTCGCCGCCCAGCGCGAAGATCTCGTCGGCGTAGCGCAGCGCCACGCGGCCGTCGTCGGTCAATTCCAGGTTGCGGCCGCTCTTGCGGAACAGCGATCGGCCAGCCGCGCTTCCAGCAGCTTGATCTGGCCCGACAGCGTTTGCGGCGTGGTGTGCAGTTGCTCGCCCGCCTTGACGATGCCGCCGGCCTTGGCCGCGACCCAGAAATAGTGCAAATGCTTGAAGTTCATGGTGTGCGGTGTCCGGGAATACCAGCAGTTGCCAGAGGTTGATCTTGCGGTTTATGCGAACTGATTTTGTTGGAAGTTCGAATTTACGCGAAGTGTTGGCCCTCCTAGATTCACCTTGTCGCCACCCTTTCAACCGGCGACTTGGAGAAATCGATGCGCATGAGCACCAAGGGCCGTCTGGCCGTCAATGCCCTGATCGATCTGGCCCTGCGCGAAAGCGCCGGTCCGGTCGCGCTGCTGTCCATCAGCGAACGGCAGCAGGTCTCACTGTCCTACCTGGAGCAGATGTTCAGCCGGCTGCGCCGTCAGGGCGTGGTCGAGAGCACCCGCGGTCCCGGCGGCGGTTACACGCTGGGCCGGCCGGCGGCGCAGATCAGCGTGGCCGACATCGTGGCGGCCGTCGATGAAGCCGACGAAGCGCAGCCGCGCACCGGGCTGGCGGATGGGCTGTCCACGCAGCTGTGGCGCGAACTGGATGCGGTGATGCTGGCCCATCTGGCCACCATTTCGCTGCAGCGCCTGGTGGACGAGCAGCGGGCCAGTGGTGCGGCGGTGGAGGCCCGCGTGCCCCGGCGTGCGCTGACGCCGCTGCCGGTGGCGCCGTCCAACGTGACGCGGCTGCCCTTGCGTTGCAACGCACCGAACTCGGTGTTCGCCTTCGGCCGTTCCTTCGCCGCCTGATGCGGTGACGCGCTGACGGCAAGCGGGGCCGCCGTCAGCGGCGGCCCTCGACCTGCACCTGCAGGCGCACCCGGTCGCCCACGAAAGGCAGGCCGAAGGTGGCGCCGAATTCGCTGCGCTTGAACTCGCCTTCGAAGTCGCCGCCACAGACCTCGGCACCGCCGCCAGCGCTGGCGCTGGCGCTGGCATTGCCGGGCGTGTCCGTGTCCGGCCGGCAGCCGTAGCGCGTCGCACGCAGGCTCAGCGGCTGGCTCACGCCGCGCAGCGTGAATTCACCGCGCACTTCGGCGAGGCGGTCGCCGTCGAAGGTGAAGCGGGTGGCGACGAAATAGGCCTCGGGGTAGGCCTCGCTGGCCAGCAGGTCGGCCGCGCGGATGCGTGCGTCGAAGACCCGCACACCCGTGCTGACCGTGGCGGTGGCGATGCGCAAACCCAGTTCACCGGTGCCGGCCGCGGGGTCCAGCGTGACGCTGCCCTGCACCGGGCCGATGCGGCCGCGGATGGTCGAGGTGCCGAAGTGCAGCAACTCGAACTGCACCCAGCTGTGCGCCGGGTCCAGCGTGTAAGTCTGCGGCGCTGCGCGGGCCGTGGCGGTGAAGAGGCTCAGCAGCGCCACGGTGGCGCAGGGGAAACAGGGTCGCAGGCGGGGGCTCATGCCCCATCTTGCCTGCGCCAGCGGCGGCCCGTGCGCGGGCGCACGGGCGCAGGGGTTTACTGCTTGATGGCTTCGACCTGGATGAGCAGCTTGACGCTGTCGGGGAAGCCCCAATTCAGGCCGTAGGACACGCCGTACTGGCTGCGCGTGAGAACGGTTTCGAAGTCGCCACCGCACACTTCACGCTTGAGCATGGGGCTGTCGTAGCAGTTGAAGTTCGTCGCCTTCAGGGTGACCGGGTTGGTCTTGCCCAGCAAGGTCAGCGTGCCGGCGATCTCGGTCACCTTGTCACCGTTGAAGCTGAACTTGTCGGCCACGAACTTGGCGGTCGGGAACTTGGCTGCGTCCAGCAGGTCGGGGCTTTGCAGGTGCTTGTCGAAGGGTGCGGTGCCGCTGTTGACCGAGGTCATGTCGATGGTCATGTCCACCTTGCCGGCCTTGCCGGCGCGGTCGAACTGCACGCTGCCTTCTTTCTTGTCGAAGCGGGCGCGGTTGGTCGAGGTGCCGAAGTGGGCGATCTCGAACGTCACGAAGGTGTGCGTCGGATCGATGGCATAGGTTGCCGGTGCGGCGTGGGCGGCGCCGGCGGCGGCGAGCAGGGCGGCGAGCAGGAACTTGTTCATGGTGATCGTGATGTTTTGGGTTGAGGTGATGAAAGGGTGATGGGGGGAAGGGCTGGAGACCAAGAGACCGGAAGAAAAGGTCAGAGCGGCCCCAGGCCGGTCAGCGCCAGCTTGAAACGGATCTGGATGTCGTCGGCCAGCATCGAGGTGTCGGCCCATTCGGCCTCACCCACCTTGAAGGCCAGGCGCTTGATCGTGAAGGCACCACTGGCGGTGCTGGTCAGGACCGCGCCGGCGCCGGCCTGCGTGACCTGCACCGGCACCACCACGTTCTGCGTGGCGCCCTTGATGGTCAGCTTGCCGGCCACTTCGAACTTGCCCGGGCCGGCGGCTTTCACGCTGCTGGACTGGAAGCTGGCCTGCGGGAATTTGGGCACGTTCAGCCAGGTGGCCTTGGGCACTTCGGCGTCCAGTTCGGCGCTGCCGAAGCGCGCGCTGCCGGTGTCGATGGTGAAGGCCACGTTGCCGGTTTCGGGCTTCTTCGGGTCCAGTGCAATCTGCGCGCTGAACTTGCTGAACTTGCCTTCGACGGGCACGCCCATCTGCTTGGTGGTGAAGGCGATTTCGCTGCTGGCGGCCTGCAGCGTGGCGGGCTTGGGCTGGGCCATCACCGGCTGGGCGACGGCGCCGAGCAAGGCGGCCAGCAAGGCCAGGGTGTACAGGGTGCGGGATGTCATGTCGGGCTTTCGGGAGCAAAGGTGTGATGTTCAGCGGCGAGCCGGCCGCATGCGGTCCAGCAGGCCGTCGCGGTCGATGAAGTGGTGCTTCAGCGCGGCGGCGACGTGCAGCACGACGACCGCGGCCAGCGCGAAGGCCAGCATCGCGTGGCGCTCTTTCAGCACGTCGGCCAGTGCGCGGTCGGGCGCCACGAAGTCGGGCAGCGGCAACACGCCGAAGACCACGATGGGGAAGCCCGCCGCCGAGCTGTAGGCCCAGCCGGCCAACGGCACCAGGAAGAAAAGCGCATACAGCGCCCAGTGCGCGCCGTGGGCGGCCAGCTTTTGCCAGGCGGGCATCGGCGGGTCGGCCGGCGGGCGGTGCGTCAGGCGCCACAGCAGGCGCAGCGCCGACAGCGCCAGGATGGTCACGCCGGCCCACTTGTGCCAGTTGTAGAGCTTCAGCCGCGTCGGCGAAAACGGCAGCTCGTGCATGTAGAGGCCGACACAGAAGGTGCCGACGATCAGCAGCGCCAACAGCCAGTGCAGGCCGATGGCGACACCGCTGTAGCGGCTGGAGGTGGGGGTGGTGTTCATCGCAGACGGAGTATCCAAGCCCCGTCTGCCCTCGGCGTTCAAGCCGTTTGATGGCCGAGAACAGCCACCGCGAACGCCGTGCGGCCTCTACCCGCTACCGACCCCGTCGGCCCGTCTGCCCCCGCGCCGGTCCCGCAGCCGTCCTCAGGCTGCCGCGCGGTGGCTGGCGCCCGAACGCCACTGCTGCATCAGCGCCTGCCACTTGCCGCGCGCCGCTTTCAAGTGCCGTTCCTTCACGTGGCCGTAGCCGCGTATCTCTTCCGGGATGCGCGCAATCTCGGCCGCCAGCGAGCGGTTGTCGGCGTTCAGGGTCTGCAGCAGTTCTTCGATGCAGGCGCGGTAGTCGCTGATCAGCGCGCGTTCGGTCTGTCGTTCGGCGCTGCGCCCAAACAGGTCGAACACCCCGCCGCGCAAGCCCTTCAAGCCGGCCAGCACGCCGAAGACATTGCGCATCCACGGGCCGAAAGGCCGCTTGACCAATTCGCCCTTGTCGTTGGTCTTGGCGGTGAGCGGTGGCGCCAGGTGGTGCACCAGCTTGTAGTCGCCTTCGAACATCGCGGCGATCTTCGCCGTGAAGGCCGGGTCGGTGTGCAGGCGCGCCACCTCGTACTCGTCCTTGTAGGCCATCAGCTTGAACAGGTAGCGCGCCACGGCATCGGTCAGCGTGGTGCTGCCCAGCTTCGCTTCCTGCGCCTGAACCTGCGCGACGAAGGCCTGGTACTGCGCCGCGTAGGCCGCGTCCTGGTAGCCGGTGAGGAAGTCCACCCGCGTCTTGACCGTCTCCGCCAAGCCCGGCTTCTTGACGAACTGGATCACGGCTTGCGCTTTGAACAGCGCCTGCACCGCCGCCAGGTCGTGCGCGCAGCGACGGCCCCACTCGAAGGCCAGCTTGTTGTTGTCGATCTGCACCGCGTTCAGCTCCATCGCGCGCATCAGCGCGGCGTGGCTGAGCGGGACGCGGCCTTGCTGCCAGGCGTAGCCCAGCAGCAGCGGGTTGGTGTAGATGCTGTCGCCCAGCATCTGCACCGCCACCTGTTCGGCGTCGAAGGCGCCTACCAGCGCGGCGCCCACGCTGTCGCGCACGGCGGCCTCGCAGTTACCGCCGGGGAACTGCCAGTCGGGGTTGGTGACGAAGGCGGCGGTCGGCGTGCCGTGGGTGTTCAGTGCCACGAAAGTGCGGCCCTGCTGCATCACGGTCAGCGTGTATTTCATCGCGCCGACGATGCTGTCGCAGGCGATGACCAGGTCGGCCTGCGCGGTGTCCACCTTGGTCGTGAAGATGGCCTCGGGGCGGTTGGCGATCTGGATGTGGCTCCAGGTGGCGCCACCCTTTTGCGCCAGGCCGCCGGCGTCTTGCGTGACCACGCCCTTGCCTTCCAGGTGCGCGGCCATGCCCAGCAGCGAACCGATGGTGATGACGCCCGTGCCGCCCACGCCCCCGACCACGATGCCCCAGGCTTTTTCGGCCAGCGGCAGGCTGGGTTCGGGCAGCGCCGGCAGCAACCTTGGATCGGCGCGCGCCTCTTTTTTCGGCTTGCGCAGCTGCCCGCCTTCGACGGTGACGAAGCTGGGGCAGAAGCCCTTCACGCAGCTGTAGTCCTTGTTGCAGCTGTTCTGGTTGATGCGCCGCTTGCGGCCGAATTCCGTTTCGACGGGTTCGACGCTCAGGCAGTTGCTCTGCACGCTGCAGTCGCCGCAGCCTTCGCAGACGGCTTCGTTGATGACGACGCGCTTCTCCGGGTCGGCCAGCTTGCCGCGCTTGCGGCGGCGGCGCTTCTCGGTGGCGCAGGTCTGGTCGTAAATGATGACGGACGTGCCCTTGATCTCGCGGAACTGGCGCTGGATGCTGTCCAGCTCATCGCGGTGGTGCACGGTCACGCCGGCTTCCAGCTGCACGCCGTCGTACTTGGCCGGCTCGTCGGTGACGATGACCAGTTTGGCGGCGCCTTCGGCCAGCAGGCTCTTCATGATCTGCAGCACCGAATGGCCTTCGGGCCGCTCGCCGACTTGCTGGCCGCCGGTCATGGCCACGGCGTCGTTGTAGAGCACCTTGTAGGTGATGTTCACGCCCGCCGCGATGCTCTGGCGCACGGCCAGGCTGCCGCTGTGGAAGTAGGTGCCGTCGCCCAGGTTGGCGAAGACGTGCTGGTCGGTGGTGAAGGGCGCCTGACCCGTCCAGGCCACGCCTTCGCCGCCCATCTGGCTGAAGGTGGTGGTGCTGCGGTCCATCCAGGTGGCCATGTAGTGGCAGCCGATGCCGGCCAGCGCGCG
>JANPHI010000026.1:0-37599 GCA_031424355.1 Betaproteobacteria bacterium | reverse complement strand
CGAGACGGCGGTGCGCCGCAAGATGAAGGTGCATTTGCTGGTGCACCTGGTGCGCAAGGAAACGATGGAGCGGGAATTCGAGCGCCTGCCCTACGAGCCGCTGTACGAAGACATCCTGGGCCTGCCGGTGCGCAAGGTGGTCATCGCCGTGGACGCCGGCCGCAACCTGGCCGTTCTGGTGGAAGCGGCGGTGCGCAACACCGTGCTGCAGCTGCGTGGCATCGACACCTACCAGGAATTCATCAAACGGCACCAGGCCGCGATGGAGCGTGGCGACCCGCTCTGAGGCGCTGGCGCCGGGCTACTTCTGCCGGTGTTCGCAGTCGGTTTTGATGCAGCGGGCGTACAAAGCCAGCGTGTGTTCCTGCAACTCGAAGCCACGGGCGCTGGTGACGGCGCGCTGGCGGGCTTCGATCTCGCTGTCGAAGAATTCTTCAACGCGACCGCAGTCCAGGCAGACCAGGTGGTCGTGGTGCTTGCCCTCGTTCAATTCGAAGACCGCCTTGCCCGATTCGAAATTGCTGCGCGACAGCAGGCCGGCCTGTTCGAACTGCATCAGCACGCGGTAGACGGTGGCCAGGCCGATGTCGGCCCCTTCCGTGAGCAGGGCCTTGTAGACATCTTCGGCCGACATGTGGCGCTGCGCCGCGCCCTGGAAGATTTCCAGGATCTTGATGCGCGGCAAGGTGGCCTTCAGGCCGCTGCTCTTCAGTTCGTCAACATGCGTCATGGCTTGCTCGGCAGCCGGGGCTGGTGCCCTCGCTAGAATCTTTGCATGATAGCCAGCACGCCTGTCCGGTGGCGTGCCGTCGTGATGTCGATCCAGCGCCTTGCTGCGGCTTGCTGCTCCCCGCTGTTTCGCCCCGATTCCTCTTCTGTGCTGCCGCCCATGCCCCGTTTCCTCTTGATCTCCTGCGCGCTGGCCACGGCCTGCGCGCTGGCCGGCTGTGAAGCGCTGCAACGCACCGACAGCCTGGTGGGTTTCGTCACCCCCTACCGCATCGATATCGTGCAGGGCAACGCCATCACCAAAGAGCAGGCGGCTTTGCTCAAGCCGGGGCTGACCCGGCTGCAGGTCAAGGACCTGCTGGGCACGCCGCTGGTGGCCGACCCCTTCCATGCCAGTCGCTGGGACTACATCTTCACGCTGCGCCGCCCGAACACCGAATTGCAGCGCCGCAGCGTGGTGGTGGTGTTCGACGGCGACCTGGTGAAGTCGGTCGAGGCGCCCGACCTGCCGTCCGAGCGCGAATTCGTCGCCTCCATCAGCCGCTTCAAGGACTTGCGCGCGCCCAAGCTGGAACTCAGCGAAGCCGAACGCGCCGCGCTGCCGCTGCCGCCCAAGCGCGAGGCGCCGGTGGCCGAGCCGGTCGGCCCGATCCGGGACTACCCGCCGCTCGAATCCTGAGCGCCGCCATGCTGAACATCGCCATCGCCGGCGCCGGGGGCCGCATGGGCCACATGCTGATCGAAGCCGTGCTGGCCAGCGGCGACTGCCAGCTCAGCGGCGCGCTGGACGTGCCCGGCAGCCCGGCCATCGGCAGCGATGCCGGCACCTTCCTGGGCAAGACCACCGGCGTGGCCATCACCGCCGACCTGCAGGCCGGCCTGGCCGGTGCCGACGTGCTGATCGACTTCACCCGCCCCGAAGGCACGCTGGCCCATCTGGCCGCTTGCCGTGAACGGGGCGTGCGCGTGGTCATCGGCACCACCGGCTTCACGCCGGCGCAGAAAACGGCCATCGCCGACCACGCGCAGCACGTCGCCACCGTCTTCGCCGCCAACATGAGCGTGGGCGTCAACGTGATGCTCAAGCTGCTGGCGCAGGCCGCGCAGGCGCTGGGGCCGGGCTACGACGTCGAGGTCGTCGAGGCCCACCACCAGCACAAGGTCGATGCGCCCAGCGGCACCGCGCTGGCGATGGGCGAAGCGGTCGCCCGCGCTCGCGGCGTCGATCTGGCCGAGCAGGGCGTCTTCACCCGCCACGGCCACACGGGCGCGCGCGTGCCGGGCAGCATCGGTTTCGCCACCGTGCGCGGCGGCGACATCGTCGGTGAACACACGGTGCTGTTCTGCGGCACCGGCGAGCGCATCGAGATCGCCCACAAGAGCAGCAGCCGCAACAACTACGCCGACGGCAGCCTGCGTGCCGCGCGCTTCCTCGCCGGCCTGCCTGCCGGCCAACCGGGCCTGTACGGCATGGACGACGTGTTGGGTCTCGCTTGACGGGCCTGTCGCACTTCTGGGACGGCAGCGACGCCGTGGGCCGCACGGTGGCGCTGCTGCTGCTGGCCATGTCGGTGACGGCCTGGGTGCTGATCTTCTGGAAGGGCTGGCTGCTGCGCCGCGCCACCGGCGACATCGCGCGCGCCGTGCCGGCCTTCTGGGACGCGGCCACGCTGGACGACGGCCGGGAACGGCTGCAAGCGCTGGACCGCGAACGCGTGCTGCTGCCGCTGCTGGAAGCCGCCTCGGCGCAGCCGGCGCGCGGCACGCTGGAAAGCACCGGCCAGCTCGAAAGCCAGCTGACGCGCCGCCTGCGCGACGCGCTGCACCGCGGCCTGGCGCACCTGCAGTTCGGCCAGGTGCTGCTGGCCTCCATCGGCAGCACCGCGCCTTTTGTCGGCCTGTTCGGCACGGTCTGGGGCATCTACCACGCGCTGGGCGGCATCGCGGCGGCGGGCAGCATCACCATCGACAAGGTCTCGGGGCCCATCGGCGAATCGCTGGTGATGACGGCCGCCGGCATTGCCGTGGCGGTGCCGGCGGTGCTGGCCTACAACGTCTTCGGCAAGTGGGTGTCGGCTTGCGAGGCCGAACTGGAAGGCTACGCGCACGACCTGCGGCAGATGGTGCTCGACCGTTCGCGGGGCCACTGAGATGGCCTTCGGCCGCCTGGAACGCAACCCCGGCTCGCAGCCGATGAGCGAGATCAACATGACGCCGCTGATCGACGTGATGCTGGTGCTGCTGGTGATCTTCATCCTGACCGCGCCGCTGATGAGCAGCAGCTTGAAACTGGACCTGCCCAAGGCCGACGGCGCAGCGGCCAGCGATGCACCCGCGACGCTGGCGCTGGCCATCGACGCGCAGGGCCGGCTGTTTTTGGGTGACGTGGCGCTGGACGCCCAGACCGAACGCGAGCAGATCGCCCTGCGCGTGCGCGCGGCCGCGCAGCGCAACCCCGCCACCGAAGTGCAATTGCGCGCCGACCACCGCGTGCCCTACGGCCGCGTGGCCGAATTGATAGCCTGGGTGCAGGCAGCAGGGCTGACGCGCATCGGCTTCGTCACCGAGGCGGCCAGCGCCGCCACACCCACAGCCGCTGCGCCCGCGCGCTAGTCGGCGCCGGCGGTGGCTGCCGCGTCGGCCTCCAGCACCGCCGTCGCCGCGGGCGGGGTTCTGCCGGGCAGGGCTGCCAGGTTCAGCGCCAGCAGCCCGGCCACCTGGTCGGCCTTCAAGGGGCGCGACAGCAGATAGCCCTGGCCGATGGGCACGCCCATCGCGCGCAACGTGGCCAGTTGCGCCGGCGTCTCGATGCCTTCGGCGATGACCTTGCGGCCCAGCGACAGGCCCAGGTTCAGCACCGCGCGCACGATTTCCACGTTCTGCGCGCCGCCGTCCATGCCCATCACGAAGCTGCGGTCGATCTTGATGCTGTCGATGGGCAGCGTGCTCAGGTAGGCCAGGCTGGAATAGCCGGTGCCGAAGTCGTCGATGGAGAACAGCACGCCGCGTTCGCGCAGCCGGGCCATGGTCTGCAGGGCCACATCCAGCCGTTGCATCAGCATGGTTTCGGTGATCTCCAGCGTCAGGCAATGCGCCGCCACGCCGTGGCGCTGCAGCAGGTGTTCGACGATCTCGACCAGGTCGTTGCGTGCCAGGTCGCGGCCCGAGATGTTGACGTGCATGCCCAGGGCGGCAGCGGCCGGCATCTGGCGCTGCCACTGCGCCAGTTGCGCCAGCGACTGGTCCAGCACCCAGTCGGTCAGCACTTCGATGTGGCCCGATTCTTCGGCCAGCGCGATGAACACGGCCGGGCTGACCGGCCCGCGCACCGGGTCCACCCAGCGCGCCAGCGCCTCGAAGCCGTAGGGCCGGTAGGGGTTCAGGTGGAACAGCGGTTGGTAGACCACCGACAGCGCGCCCTCGCCGATGGCGTGGCGCAGGTCGGCCTCCAAGGCCAGCTTCTCGGCCACCTGCTCCAGCATCGAGTTGTCGAACAGCGCCACCCGGCCGCGGCCTTCGGCCTTGGCGCGGTACATCGCCAGGTCGGCGTCGCGCAGCACCTCGTCCACCGTGCGGTGGCCCAGGTCGCTGAAGGTGATGCCCACGCTGGCGCCGGGCATCACTTCGGTGCCGTTGATGGACATCGGCCGGCTCAGCGCCTGCAGCACGCGTTCGGCCAGGCGCATGTCGGCCTCGGCGTCCTGCAGGTCTTCCAGCAGCACGGCGAATTCGTCGCCGCCCAGGCGGGCCACCAGGTCGTTGGGGCGCACGCAGCCCACCAGGCGCTGGGCCACCTCGCGCAGCAGTTCATTGCCGGCCACGTGGCCCAGGCTGTCGTTGACGATCTTGAAGCGGTCGAGGTCCAGGAACATCACCGCGTAACGGTGGCGGGCGTCGGCGCGCGCGGCGTCCACGGCGGCCTGCAGGCGTTCCTGGAAGCAGGCGCGGTTGGCCAGGTCGGTGAGGCTGTCGTGGTACGCGATGTGCTGCAGCCGGCTTTCGGCCAGGTGGCGTGAGGTGATGTCGTGCAGCTGGAAGATCAGGTGCTGGCCGCCGCCGCCCGGGTCGTCGAAACGGCTGCAGTGCAGCGCCACCCACAGGTCGCTGCCGTCGATGGCCGTGCAGCGCAGTTCCATCGAGAAAGGCAGGCCGGGCCCGGCGCCAGCCAGCCCGCTGTCGATGGCGCGGCGCTGGAACTGCGCCGCGTCACCCACGTGCAGCAGATCGGCAAAAGGCTGGCCCAGCAGGGCGGCTTCAGCGCGGCCCAGCAGGTCGCACAAGGCCTGGTTGACCTGCAGAACCGCACCCGCGGGCTGCACGATGGCCATGCCGATGGCGGCGTGCGTGAAGGCGGCCGTGAAGCGCTGCTGGCTCAGTTCGGCCTCACGCTGCGCTTCGCTGACTTTGGCCTCCTGGCCCTGGCGTTCGCTTTCCAGGCGGCGCACCGACATGCGCAGCAGCAGCACCAGCGAGAAGGCCAGGGCGGCCGCCATCAACAGCACCACCGGCCCCGAGCGCCGCGCGTTGAGCTGCACCAGGCCGGCCACGAAGGCCGCGCCCAGCGTCATCGCGGCGATCCAGCTCGCCGCCCCGTACCAGGCGCGCAGGCGCAAGACCTGGCCCTGCTTGGCCGCCATCAGGCGCATCAAGGAGCCCGTGGTCAGCGCCACCTGCAGCGGTGCGGCCGCGCACAGCGCCACCAGCGCCGCCACTTCGTCCGACAAGCCGCCGGCCTGCAGTCCGTGGTGCAGGCCGGCGTAAGCCGCCGCACAGGCCGCCATCGCGGCCATTGCCGCCGTGGGTGCGCTGAGGCGGCTGCTCAGGCGCCGGGAGCTGCGCAGCGCACCGATGGCACCTTCGCAGCCCGCCGCCAGGATGGCCGCCGGCGCGCCCAGCGTGGCCAGGATGGTGAAGATGAAGACGTCGGCCACCAGCACGGTGTGCGTGGTGCGCGGTATCTGCACCGGGAACATGGCGGCCAGCGCCACCATCATCAGCCCGGCGGCCACCCGCCACAGCGAGGCCGGCGCCTGTGCGTGCAAACCGACGACCGCCCAGCCGCCGGCGGCCAGCCCGGCGCCCACGATCAGCAGCCATAGCGCCGTGGCGGCGGGCGGGTAGTCGTGCAGGTGCGCGGCATGCCAGCGCGGCCAGGCGCCGGCCCGGGGGGGCTGGTCTGGGGCGGCGGGGGGTGTCATGGGTACGGGGGTGGCATCAACGGGCGGACAGCGGCGAACAGCGGCGGACGGACGGCGGCCGTGTGCCGTCCATCGCCTTCCACAGAATCGGCCGCCGGGCCTGCAACTTGAGCCGCCACAAGGCCGCAGGCCGCCACCCGCAGTGCGGGGGGCGGCCTGCCGTGCAGGGTTGCCGGGTGGGTGCTGCGGGCTGCGGGCCGCGCTGCCTACTCGCCGCGGTAGGCCGGGTCGCTGCTGGCCACCGGGTCGGTGCTCTCGCTGACGATGAAGCCTTCGCTGACGATGAAGCCCTCGCTGACGATGAAACCTTCACTGACGATGAAGCCCTCGCTGACGATGAAGCCTTCACTGACGATGAAGCCCTCGCTGACGATGAAGCCTTCACTGACGATGAAGCCTTCGCTCAGGATGAAGCCCTCGCTGACGATGAAGCCCTGGCTCAGCGTCAGCCCTTCGCTGACGATGAAGCCCAGGCCGCCGCCGAAGCCCTGCTGCAAGGTCAAGCCGGAACCGGCAGCCGCGCGCGCCACCAGGGTGGTCAGCGGTGTGAACAGCGCCTTCGAGCCGCCGCCGGTGCTTTGTGCCACGGCGTCCAGCAGCTTCACGCCCGGTGTCAGCAGCGCCTGGCTGGGTGCCTGGCGTTCCACGATGGCGGCCGGCACCTTGTTGGCGCCCACGCCGGCGCTCAGCAGGGCCGGTTGCCAGGTCACGGTGCTGCGCAGGGTGATCTGGCGCGCCCAGGTCAGCGCCGGGTCGTAGATCGGCTGCCAGCGCGTGAACAGCGCGTCGCCGCTCACCAGGTGGGTGCCGCCGGCGGTGATCAGCCGGCTCCACGGCGCCGCCAGTCCGTTCAGCGTGGATGTGGCGGCGGGCAGCACCTGGCCGGCGGCCAGCAGGTTGTCGCCCGCTTTCAGCGTACCGGCTTCCAGCGCGCTGGCGATGTTGGTGCGCAGGGCCTGCGCCAGGCGCACCGCGCCTTCCACGTTCAGCTCGCCCGTGCCTTGTTCGATGAGGCTGGCGTTCGGCAAGGGCTGCGCGGTGTATTGCAAGATGGCCTTGACCAGCGGCGGCGTCAGGCCCGGGTTGGCCTGCAGCAGCATGGCCACTGCACCGGCCACGGCGGGCGCGGCCACCGAGGTGCCGCTCAGCTGCATCAGCGTTTGCCGCAGCGACTGGCTGGCGCCGGGCACCTGCGTCAGCACCGGGTAGCTGCGCGCCAGGTAGTTCCAGCCGGCCGTGTCGCCGGTGATGTTGGTGCCCAGTGCGGCCACGAGGCGGTTGCCCGGCGCCACCAGGTCGGGCTTGATCAGGTTGTCCACCCAGCGCTTGCCGCTGGGAAAGGTGAAGCTGCCGCGCGTGGGGCCGCGCGAACTGAACCGGGTCACCGTGTCGTCGCTGCGGCCCGGCGTGGCCCAGGGGTTGGACGCGCCCACGGTGATCACCGACGGGTCGTGGCCGGGTGACGATACCGTGCCGTACAGCGTCTGCCCCATGGCGTTCGTGCCGGCGTTGCCTGCCGCCGCCACCACCACGATGCCCACGGCCGAGGCGCTGCGCACGGCGCGGGCCAGCGGGTCGATGAGGAAGGAATCGGTCGATGCCGCGCCCAGGCTCAGGTTCATCACGCGGATGTTGGCGGTGCGGGCGCGCTGCACCACCCAGTCGATGCCGGCCAGCACGTCGGCCGTGTTGCCCACGCCGCGTTCGTCCAGCACGCGCACGTCGTAGAGCGTGGCGCCAGTGGCCAGGCCACCGGCGTCGGGTGTCTGGTAGCTGCCGACACCGGCCGCCACCGTGGCCACGTGCGTGCCGTGGCCATACGGGTCGGGATTCAGGCGCCGCGGCGCCTGCAGCGCTTCCACGGCGTCCGACGTGGCTGCGCGCGACAGCATGGTGCGCAGGGTGTCGCTGTTGTCGACGCCCTTGGTCCAGCCGCCGCCCGAGAACGTCTTGCCGCGCGCCACCAGGTCCACCGTCAGCTTGACGCGCGTGGTGCCGTCGGCGTTGAGCAGATTCTTGTGGCGGAAGTCGATGCCCGAATCGAGGATGGCGATGCCCACGCCGCGGCCGTCGATACCGCTGCCGGCAGCCCGGCCACCGGCGGCCACGGGCAGCAGCGTGTCGGCGCCGCTGGCGGTCTGCAACAGGCTGGCGTGGCGCGCGGTGGCGCGGTTGGGCGTGATGTTGATCACGTCGCTGCGCGCGGCCAGCGCGTCCAGCGCCGTCACCGGCACCATCGCCGACAGCGCGCGCACCGACACGTAGTTGTAGTGCACCGAGCCGCCACGCAACAGGATGTCGGCGCGCAGCGCCAGCAGGTTGCTGTCGTTGCTGCTGGCGTTGATCAGCACCTTCACGTGCTGCAGGCCGGTCAGCAACTTGCCCCACGTGACGGCCGGCGCCGTGCCGGCGTTGACCGCTGCGACGTAGGCGCGCAGGTCGGTGGCCAGCTTGGGGTTGCTGGCCGACTGCGCGCGAGCCGGCGCGACGGTGCCTGTCGCCAGAGCCAGGGCCAGCAGGGCGGGCGCGGTGAAGTGGTGCAAAAAGCGGCGTCTGGTCGTCATCGGACTCTCTTTTCGGGAAGGCAGGCATGCGGTTGGCGCGGCCTGGACCAGGCCGCACCGCAGGGGTCTCGCTGGATGTCGGCTGCCGGGGCACGGGCTTGAGGCTGCGGGCCCAACTTGAGCCGGAATAACCGGCGGCGATGTGCGCTTTTCCGCAGATCGACGGCCACCCGGCTGTGCCAGGGGCTGGCGCCTGTGCGCGGCAGGTCGGTCCCTACAATTGCCCGATGAACGAGAAATACGCCCCTGCCGAAGTCGAAGCCGCCGCCCAGGCGCACTGGTCCGCGACCGACGCCTACCGCGTCACCGAAGACAGCAGCCGGCCGAAGTTCTATGCCTGCAGCATGCTGCCCTACCCCAGCGGCAAGCTGCACATGGGGCATGTGCGCAACTACACCATCAACGACATGATGGCGCGCTACCTGCGCATGAAGGGCATGAACGTGCTGATGCCCATGGGCTGGGACGCCTTCGGCCTGCCGGCGGAAAACGCCGCCATGGACAACAACGTGCCGCCGGCGCAGTGGACGCGCGCCAACATCGCCGACATGAAGGCGCAGATGCAGCCGCTGGGCCTGGCCTTCGACTGGACCCGCGAACTGGCCACCTGCGACCCCAGCTACTACAAGTGGAACCAGTGGTTCTTTTTGAAGATGCTGGAAAAGGGCATCGCCTACAAGAAGACCCAGATCGTCAACTGGGACCCCATCGACCAGACCGTGCTGGCCAATGAACAGGTGGTTGATGGCCGCGGCTGGCGCAGCGGCGCCATAGTGGAAAAGCGCGAGATCCCGGGCTACTACCTGGCCATCACGCAGTACGCCGACGAGTTGCTGGCCGGCGTGACCGACGCCACCACGCCCAATTACCTGGAAGGCTGGCCCGAGCGCGTGCGCTTGATGCAGGAACACTGGATCGGCAAGAGCGAGGGCGTGCGCTTCGCCTTTCCGCACACCATCCAGGGCGCCGACGGGCAACTGTTGCAGGACGGCAAGCTCTACGTTTTCACGACGCGCGCCGACACCATCAAGGGCGTCACCTTCTGCGCCGTGGCCCCCGAACACCCGCTGGCCACGCTGGCCGCGCAGGGCAATGCCGACCTCACCGCTTTCATCGAAGAGTGCAAAAAGGGTGGCACCACCGAAGCCGAACTGGCGCTGCGCGAAAAGGAAGGCCGCCCGCTGGGCCTGAACGTGACGCACCCGCTGACCGGCGCCGAGGTGCCGGTGTGGGTGGGCAATTACGTGCTGATGGGCTACGGCGACGGCGCCGTGATGGGCGTGCCGGCGCACGACGAACGCGACTTCGCCTTCGCCAAGAAGTACGGCATCGACATCCTGCAGGTGGTGCAGGTGGACGGCGAACACTTCAGCTACGACCACTGGCAGGACTGGTACGGCGACAAGGCGCGCGGTGTCACCATCAATAGCGGCAACTACAGCGGCCTGCCCTACAAGTTGGCGGTGGACGCGATCGCTGCCGCGCTGGCCGCCAAAGGCCTGGGCGACAAGAAAACCACCTGGCGCCTGCGCGACTGGGGCATCAGCCGGCAGCGCTACTGGGGCACGCCCATCCCCATCATCCACTGCGACAGCTGCGGCTCGGTGCCGGTGCCCGAGAAAGACCTGCCCGTCCTGCTGCCCGAAGACCTGGTGCCCGACGGCAGCGGCAACCCGCTGAACAAGTGCGCGTCTTTCCTGAACGTCGGCTGCCCGCAATGCGGCAAGCCGGCGCGCCGCGAGACCGACACCATGGACACCTTCGTTGACAGCGCCTGGTACTACATGCGCTACACCTGCCCCGGCAGCGACGACGCGATGGTGGACGCGCGCAACGAACACTGGATGCCGATGGACCAGTACATCGGCGGCATCGAGCACGCGGTGCTGCACCTGCTGTACGCGCGCTTCTGGACCAAGGCCATGCGCGACCTGGGCCTGGTGACTTTCAGCGAGCCCTTCACCAAGCTGTTCACGCAGGGCATGCTGCTGAACGAAAGCTACTTCCGCGAAGAAGACAGCGGCAAGAAGCGCTGGTTCTACCCGAGCGAAGTGGACGTGCAGTTCGACGACCGCGGCCAGCCGGTGGGTGCCACGGCCAAGGCCGACGGGCTGCCGGTGACCTTGGGTGGCATCGAGAAGATGTCCAAGAGCAAGAACAACGTGGTCGAGCCGCGCGACATCATCGCCAAGTTCGGCGCCGACACCGCGCGCCTGTTCACCATGTTCGCCGGCCCGCCCGATCAAAGCGCGGCCTGGTCCGACAGCGGCGCCGAAGGTTCTTTCCGCTTCCTGCGCCGGCTGTGGAACAGCGGGCTGAAGCTGGCCGCGCGGGGCGGCGTGGCCGGCCCCGGTTTCGACGGCATCAGCCCGGCCGGCGCCGCGCTGCGCCGCGAGATGCACCTGCTGCTGCGTGCCGTGACGCACGACTACGACCGCATGCAATACAACACCGTGGTGTCGGGCGCGATGAAGATGCTCAACGCCATCGACGACGCCAAGCTGGGTGAGGGTTCGGGCGACAACGCCGCGTTGAAGGAAGCCTTCGGCATCCTGCTGCGCACGCTGTACCCGGCGGCGCCGCACATTGCGCACGCCCTGTGGCTGGACCTGGGCTACGACGTGGCGCACGGCGACATCGCCCGTGCGCCCTGGCCGCAGGTGGACGACAGGGCGCTGGTGCAGGACGAGATCGAACTGGTGCTGCAGGTCAGCGGCAAGTTGCGCGGCAGCATTCGCGTGCCGGCCAGCGCCGACCGCCACGCCATCGAGGCGGCCGCGCTGGCATCACCCGAGTTCCTGCGCTTCGCCGAGGGCAAGCCGGCGAAGAAGGTGGTGGTGGTGCCGGGCCGTCTGGTGAATGTCGTTGTCTAGACCGAGCCCGGCCGCGCCCCGGCGGCGCCTGCTTCATTCGGCACTGGCTGCACTGGCGGTGGTGGGGCTGCCGGGCTGCGGCTTCGCCTTGCGCCGACCGGCCCGGCTGTCCTTCAGCAGCATTGCGCTCGTCGGCTTTGCGCCGCGTTCGCCGCTGGCCGAGGCCCTGCGCCGGCAACTGCTGCAACAGGTGCGCGAACTGCCCACGCCCGACCGGGCGGATGTGGTCCTGCAGGCGCTGGACGACGTCCGCGAAAAGAGCGTGGTGGCGTCCACCTCGGCCGCCCAGGTGCGTGAATTCCAGCTGCGGCTGAAGTTCAATTTCCGTGCGACCACGCCGTCGGGCCGCGAGCTGATACCGCGCGTGGAACTGCTGCTGACGCGCGACCTCAGCTACACCGAGGTGCAGGCCCTGGCCAAGGAAAACGAAGAGGCCGAGCTCTACCGCGAGATGACCGCCGACGTGGTGGCGCAGGTGCTGCGCCGCCTGGCCGCGATCCAGGTCTAGGCCTGTCCAGACAAGTTTGAATTCAGCACGCCGCCCACCATGCAAGTCCGCCCTGACCAGCTTGAAACCCACCTCGGCCGTGGCCTGAAGCCGCTGTACACCGTGCACGGCGACGAGCCGTTGCTGGCCCAGGAAGCGGCCGACGCGGTGCGCGCGGCGGCCCGGGCGGCGGGCTACACCGAGCGCAAGGTCTTCACGGTCAGCGGCGCCCACTTCGACTGGAGCGGCGTGCTGGGTGCAGCCCAGGCCATGAGCCTGTTTGCCGACCGGCAGCTCATCGAGATCCGCATCCCCTCGGGCAAGCCCGGCAAGGACGGTTCCGAGGCCTTGCAGCGCTATGCCGAACGCCTGCAGTCCGGCGAGATCCAGGACGTGCTGACGCTGGTGCAACTGCCCAAGCTGGACTACCAGCAGCAGAAGGCCGCCTGGTTCGGCGCGCTGGACAGCGGCGGCGTCACGCTGCGCGTGGAAACGCTGGACCGCAAGCTGCTGCCGGCCTGGCTGGCGCAGCGCCTGGCGCGCCAGGGGCAGAAGGTCAAGGCCGGCGACGAAGGCGCGCGCACGCTGGCTTTCTTTGCCGACCGCATCGAAGGCAACCTGCTGGCCGCGCACCAGGAACTGCAGAAGCTGGCGCTGCTGCACCCGGCCGGCGAACTGGGTTTTGAGCAAATTGAAGCGGCGGTGCTGAACGTGGCCCGCTACGACATCAGCAAGCTGGCCGAGGCGCTGTGGACCGGCCAGGTGGCGCGCACGCTGCGCATGCTGGACGGCCTGCAGGCCGAAGGCGAAGCCGCCGTGCTGGTGCACTGGACGCTGGCCCAGGACCTGCGCGCGCTGGCCCGCGCCCGCGCCGAGCTGGACGACGGCAAGCCGCTGCCGATGGCGCTGAAGGCGGCCAATGTCTGGGGCCTGAAGGAAAAGCTGTTCGAACGCGTGCTGCCCGCGCTTGCCGACCACCAGCTGGCCCACCTGGTGGAAGCGGCCAGCATCTGCGACGGCATCGTCAAAGGCCTGAAGCACCCCGACTGGCCGCATGAGGCCTGGCCGGCGCTGCGCCAGTTGGTGCTGGGCATCCTGCAGGCCAGCCAGCTGGGCGGCGCCAGGAGCCGGGTGCGGATGGCGCTGACGGCCTGATCTGATCGCGGGTTCACGAGTTCGTGAGTTCGCGCGGCAGTCGCTGCTGCACCCTGCGGCGGTGACGGCTGCGGCCCTGGTCAGTAGCCGCGCTGTCGATCCACCCGGTGCTGCACGGCGCCACCGTCACGCGCCGCCCGCAGGTTGCGCACCGCCACGGCAGCGGCGCTGCGCGGGTCGGTCTGTGCGGCGGCGTGGGGCAGTACGGTGACCTGCGGGTGCTGCCAGTACGGGTGCCCGGCCGGCAGCGGTTCGGTGTGGAAAACGTCCAGCACCGCGTGCCGCAGGTGGCCGCTGTCCAGCGCGGCCAGCAGGTCGGCATCGACGACATGCGCGCCGCGCGCCAGGTTCACCACGGCGGCCTGCGCGGGCAGGGCAGCGAAGAAGCGGGCGTCCAGCAGGCCGCGCGTTTCGGGGGTCAGCGGCAGCAGGTTGATGACGATGTCGGCCGCGGCCAGCGAGCGGTTCAGCGGCGTGCCGTCGCGCCGCCAGCTGCGCACGGCATAGCCCAGCTCGGCGATGCGCCGCGCCGCCGCGCGGCCCATCTCGCCGCTGCCCAGCACCAGCACGCGCACCTCGTCGGCACGGCGCTGCGGCAGCAGCTGCCAGCGCCCGGCGCGCTGCTGCCGGGCGTAGGCATAGAAGTCGCGGTGCAGCGACAGCACGGCCCACAAGGCGGTCTCGGCCATGGCGGCGTTCATGGCCGGGTCGACCATGCGCGCCAGCGGCACTTCAGCCGGCAGCGTGATGTCGGCCAGCAGGCGGTCCACGCCGGCCCACAGGCTCTGGATCAGCCGCAGCTTCGGCAGGCCCTGCAGGCTGCCCGGCGCGGGGTTGGCAACGACGGCGGCCTGCACGGCGGCCGGTTCCTGCTGCGCCGCCGGCAGGTCCAGCCACTGCGCTTCGGGCATCGCGGCCGACAGGGCGTTCAGCCAGGCTTGCCGCTCGGCGGTGTCGAGGTCGCCGCACAGCAAGACTTTCACGCCAGTACCCGCGTGCAAGGCCCGGCATGCCGCAGCCCGATGCCGATGCCGATGCCGATGCCGATGCCGATGCGGTTCATGCTGCGGTCTCGATCAACCGCCGCAGCGCCGCCGCCACCGTGGCCGCGCGCACCGCGCTGCGGTCGCCCGGCAGTTGCAGCAACTCGGCCTGCGCACCCGCCGCCGTGGCCCAGGCCAGCCACACCGTGCCGACCGGCTTGCCCGGTACCGCGCCGCCCGGCCCGGCAATGCCGGTGACGGCCACCGCCAGTTGCACGGGTGCGTGCTGCAGGGCGCCTTGCGCCATCGCCAGTGCCACCTCGCGGCTCACCGCGCCGTGGGCCGCCAGCAGCGCCTCGGGCACGCCCAGCAGCGCTTGCTTGGCAGCGTTGCTGTAGGTGACGAAGCCGCGCTCGAACCAGTCGCTGGAACCGGCCACGGCCGTGCAGGCGGCCGCAATCAGGCCGCCGGTGCAGCTCTCGGCGGTGGCCATGCGCCAGCCGCGCGCGCGCAGCGCGTCGGCCAGTTGCAGCACGGCGGGTTCGAAGTCCATCAATTCCATGAAGCCGTCCAAAACCGCACCCCCAGGGCCAGCACCAGCAGCGTGCAGCCGGCCGCCACCAGATCGTCGAACAAGATGCCGAAACCCTGCCACCAGCCGATGGCCTGCCCCGGCTTCAGCTTGCACAGCCGGTCGGCCCAGCCGACAGGGCCCGGCTTGGCCGCGTCGAAGTAGCGGAACAGGCCGAAGGCCAGCGCCTGCATCCAGAAGCCGGCCGGCATCAGCAGCCACAGGATGAGCCAGATGGCGACGATTTCGTCCCAGACGATGGCGCCCGGGTCGGCAATGCGCAGGTGGCGCGCGGTGGCCGTGCAGGCCCACCAGCCGACCAGCAGCGCGGCGGCGATCAGCCAGCCCCATTGCGCCGGGTCCAGCCAGCGGCTGAGCACCAGGAAAGACACCCAGCCCCACAGCGTGCCGATGGTGCCCGGCGCCTTGGGCGACAGGCCGCTGCCGAAGCCCAAAGCGATGCTGTGCGCGGGGTGGCGCAGCATGAAGGCGGCGCTGGGGCGGATGGGGCCGCCGGCGGGGCTGGACGGGCTGCTGCTGGCGTCGTTCATCGGGCGTCGCCCATCAGGCGAAATGGTCGTAGCCCTGGAAGGCGCGATTCAGCTTTCGGCCCTGCGCGTCCACCACGCGCAGGCCGGGCTGGGCTTCGACGGCGCCGCAGCGCGTCACCGCCACACCGGCCGCGCGGCCGGCGGCCTGCACGGCCGCGCGCTGCGCCGGCGCCGCGGTGAACAGCAGTTCGTAGTCGTCGCCGCCGGCCACGGTGCATTCGTGCTGCAGCGCGGCCGTCTGCGCGGCCAGGATGGCGCTGCGCGGCAGGGCGTCGACGTTCACCGTGGCGCCCACGCCCGAGCGCTGCAGGATGTGGCCGATGTCGCCGGCCAGGCCGTCGCTGAGGTCGATGGCGCTGCTGGCCACGCCGCGCAGCGCCAGGCCCAGGGCCACGCGCGGCTGCGGTTGCTCCATCGCGCGGCGCACGGTGTCGAAGTCGCTGCCCGGCAATGCAACCCGTCCGCGAAAAACCTCCAGCGCCAGCCGCGCATCGCCCAACGTGCCGCTGACCCACACGTCGTCACCGGCGCGCGCACCGCTGCGCAGCAGCGCCAGCCCGGGCGGCACCTGGCCGATGACGGTGATGCAGATGTTCAGCGGCCCGGCGGTGGTGTCGCCGCCGACCAGTTCGATGCCGTGCGCGTCGGCCAGCGCAAACAGGCCTTGCGCGAAGCCGGCGACGAAGGCCTCGTCGGCGCGCGGCAGGGCCAGCGCCAGCGTGCAGGCCAGCGGCTCGGCGCCGCAGGCGGCCAGGTCGCTGAGGTTGACCGCCAGCGCCTTGTGGCCCAGGCGCTCGGGGGCCACGGTGGACAGGAAATGCCGGCCTTCGACCAGCATGTCGCTGGACACCGCCAGCTGCATGCCGGGCGTGGGCCGCAGCAGCGCGCAGTCGTCGCCCACGCCCAGGGCGGCGCGTGCCACCGGCCGCGTGAAATGCCGCGCGATCAAATCGAATTCACCCGCCATCAGCCGGGCCCGCCCGAAACGCCATCACGCAGCAGGTTCGCCAGTTCAACGGCCGACTTCACGTTCATCTTCTCGAACACCCGCGCCCGGTGCACTTCCACCGTGCGCACGCTGATGCCCAGTTCATCGGCGATCAGCTTGTTCGGCCGGCCCAGGGTCACCAGCCGCAGCACATCGCGTTCACGCTCGGTCAGGTCGGCCAGCAAGCGGCCGGTCGCGTTCTGCGCCTTGCGGTCCAGCAGCGCCTGCGCGCTGGCCTGCAGCGCCAGTTCCACGCGGTCCACCAGGGCGTTGTTCGAGAAGGGCTTCTCGACGAAATCAAAGGCCCCGCGCTTCACCGCTGCCACCGCCGTGGGCACGTCGCCGTGGCCGGTCAGGAAAATCACCGGCAGCAGCGGCAGCAGGCCGCGTTCGGCCAGGCGTTCGAAGAGCACCAGGCCGCTGGTGCCCGGCATGCGCACGTCCAGCACCAGGCACGACGGTGACTGCGGCCAGGCCGCGCGCCCCGGCGCCTGCTGCTCGGCCAGCCGCTCTTCGAAAGCCTCGGCGCTGGCGTAACCCTGAGACAGCAAGCGGCGCGAGCGCAGCAGCCAGGCCAGGGCGTCGCGCACCACGTCTTCGTCGTCAACGAGGTAGACCACGGGTATGCCGAGCGAGGGGTCGAGAGCGAGCGTCACGGTGCTGGGTTTCAGTTGGCTGCGGCTGTGGGGCGCTTCAAAAATGGTCCATCAGCGGGCCGACACAGGGCGCCCAGTTTCGCCGCTTTCTGCGGCGGCGGCGGAAGGCGTCGGCATGGCCAGCGTGAAGCGGAATTCGGTGCCCACGCCACCCGGCCCCGGGCCGAAGTCCAGCGTGCCGCCGTGTTGTTCGATGACGGTGCGGCACAGGCTCAAGCCCAGGCCCATGCCTTCGGCGCGCGTGGTGAAGAAGGGCGTGAACAGGCGTGCGGCCACGTCGTCGGCGATGCCCGGGCCGCGGTCGATGACGCTGAAGGTGGCACGGCCCGGCTGCACGACGCGCACGCGCAGCGTCAGCACGCGGTCGGCCGGCAGCGTGGCGCCTTCCATCGCCTGGATGCCGTTGCGTGCCAGGTTCAGCAGCACCTGTTCGACCATGGTGCGGTCGCAGCGCACGCGCGGCGGGCGGGCCGTTATGCCGGGTGCGCCGGGTGCGCCGCTGTCCGCCACCGGCAGGTCGAGTTCGATGCGCGTGCCGCTCTTGCGCGAATGCATGCGGGCCAGCGGCAGCACGGCTTCCAGCAGCACCTCGGCGCCCAGCGTCTCGTGCAGCTGCTCGCGGCGGCGCACGAAGTCGTGCACGCTCTTGATCACGCGGCCGGCGCGCTCGGCCTGCTCGGCGATGCGTTCCAGCGCCTGTTTCAGCAAGCCCGGCGTGTCGGCGGCCGGGTCGTTGATGAGGTTCAGCGAACCGCTGGCGTAACTGGCAATGGCCGCCAGCGGCTGGTTCAGTTCGTGGCTCAGCAGCGAGGCCATTTCACCCACCGTGGCCAGCCGCGCAGTGGCCTGCAAACGCTCTTGCTGCTGGCGCGAAATTTCTTCGACGCGGCGCTGCGCGCTCAGGTCCAGCACCGCGCTCATCCAGCCCGTCTGCAGGCCCTGGCCATCGACCAGCGGGGCCTCGTAGATCATCACCGGGAAGCGTTCGCCGTTCTGGCGCATGAACACGGTCTCGAAGCCTTCACGCAGCTCGGCCGGGTTGCGCCCCGAGCCTTCCAGCCGCTGCTGCTGGCGCTGCTGGTAGAGCGCGGCGTATTCGGGCGGCCAGTAGGGCGGCGCGTACTGCGAAGCCTGCTGCGGCTGGGCGGCGGCGGGCGACCCTTTCGCGGCGGGCGCGGGCAGCAGCTCGTCGGCCGAGAAACCCACCATCGCGCAGAAGGCCGGGTTGACGTAGCTGATCACGCCCTTCATGTCGCGGGCCCGCAGGCCGGTGGACAGCGAATCCTCCATCGCCTTGCGAAAGGCCAGCGCCTCGGCCAGCGCGCGTTCGGCCTGGGCGCGGCGGCGCACGTCGCGGGCCAGCAGCAGCACCACGCCGAAGAGCGCGATGGACAAGCCCAGCACCAGCGCGGTGGCCAGGTTCGGGATCAGGCTGGGCCGGCCGGCGCCGCTGTCGGCACGCAGCTGCAGCGTGGCGCCGGGCAGGTCCACCACGCGTTCGGCCAGGTAGATGCCGGCGCCGCGCCGCACACCCGCGCGGGCCAGCCGCGTGCCGTCGGCTTCGACGAAAGAGAACTCGTGGCGGCGTGCCTGGCGGGTCGGCAACACGGCTTCCAGGATGGGCGCCAAGGCGAAGGTGCCGACCAGGAAGCCGGCCTCGCGCCCGGTGTGCTGTTCGGGCACGCACAGGTCGATGACTTCCAGGCCCAGCGCGCCGGCCTGCGGCACGAAATAGCTGCGCGAGTACATCGGTGCTGCAGCACGGCGCGCCGCGTTGCAGGCCACCTCGGCTTCGACGCCCAGGTCGGCGCGCGACATCTGGCTGAACAGCTGCGGCAGGAAAGGGGTGTCCACGGCCTCGGTGACACGCAGGTTCAGGTCGCGCCATTCCACCCGCTTCAGGGACGGGCGACCTTTCAGCAGCGCTTCGGCGCCGGAACGCCAATCGGGTTGCGGCGTCTGGGTCCAGGCCAGGGCTTGCAGCGTCTGGATGGCGCCCAGCAACTCGTGGCGGATGTCGGCGGCGGCCTCGGTGGCCACCGCGTCCACCTCTTCCTGGGCGCGCACCGATTCGTAGCTGACCGTCAACGCCACCAGCAGCGTCTGCGCCACGCCCAGCAAGGCCAGCAGCGCACCCCACAGCAGCGCGCGGCGCCACCGGCGCGGCCGGGCCGTGGCCGACGCGGTGACGGCCACGGCGTCATCCAGCGGACCGGGCTCCAGCGGGGTTCGGGCGTTGACGGGGGTGCTTGCAGACATGGCGGTCCCGCAGTTTCGCCCATCGCCCGGCCGGGCCCCGAATTTGCGACGCGCAACCTACAATCCGCGCCCGTTCGGGCTGGTCCGGTGCGGCACAGTCTGCAACCCTTCAGGAGACAAGAGCGATGGCGAACAGCGACAAGACCGAAGCCCAGAAACTGGCAGCCGACGAACAGTCCAGGCAACTGGACCGGCAGCGGGCGGCCGAGCTCAAGCAAGCCGCGCTGGAGTACCACGAGTTTCCGGTGCCCGGCAAGCTGCAGGTCACCGCCACCAAGCAGCTGATCAACCAGCGCGACCTGGCGCTGGCCTACAGCCCCGGCGTGGCGTATGCGTGTGAAGCCATCGTCGAAGACCCGACGAATGCCTTCCGCTACACCGCGCGCGGCAACCTGGTCGGCGTCATCACCAACGGCACCGCCGTGCTGGGCCTGGGCAACATCGGCCCGCTGGCCGCCAAGCCGGTGATGGAAGGCAAGGCCGTGCTGTTCAAGAAGTTCGCCGGCATCGACGTCTTCGACATCGAGGTCAACGAAACCGACCTCGACAAGCTGGTCGACGTGATCGCTGCGCTGGAACCCACCTTCGGCGGCATCAACCTCGAAGACATCAAGGCGCCGGACTGCTTCTACGTCGAGCGCAAGCTGCGCGAACGGATGAAGATCCCCGTCTTCCACGACGACCAGCACGGCACGGCCATCGTCGTCGGCGCGGCGGTGTTGAACGGCCTGAAGGTGATGGGCAAACCCATCACCGAGGTGAAGCTGGTCACCTCGGGCGCCGGTGCGGCTGCGCTGGCCTGCCTGGGCTTGCTGATCAAGCTGGGTCTGCCGCGCCAGAACATCTGGGTGACCGACCTGGCCGGCGTGGTCTACGAAGGCCGCACCGAGCTGATGGACGAGGACAAGATCCAGTTCGCGCAGAAGACCCCGCACCGCAAGCTGGCCGAGGTCATCGTTGGCGCCGACATCTTCCTGGGCCTGTCGGCTGGTGGCGTGCTGAAGCCCGAGATGGTGGCCACCATGGGCCCGCAGCCCTTGATCCTGGCGCTGGCCAACCCCTCGCCCGAGATCACGCCCGAAGCCGCGCTGGCGGTGCGCCCCGACGCCATCCTGGCCACCGGCCGCACCGACTACCCCAACCAGGTCAACAACGTCCTGTGCTTCCCGTACATCTTCCGCGGTGCGCTCGATTGCGGTGCCACCACGGTCACCGACGCGATGGAAATCGCGGCCGTGCACGCCATCGCCGAGCTGGCCCAGGCCGAACAGAGTGAAGTCGTCGCGGCGGCCTATGTGGGCGCCAACCTGTCCTTCGGCCCGGCCTACCTGATCCCCAAGCCCTTCGACCCGCGCCTGATGATGATGATTGCGCCGGCCGTGGCGCAAGCCGCGCTGGAATCGGGCGTGGCCCAGCGGCCCATCAAGGACCTGGACGCCTACCGCGAAAAGCTGAAGAGCTTCGTCTACGCCTCGGGCACGACGATGAAGCCCATCTTCACGCAGGCCAAGGCCGCCGTGAACAAGCGCGTGGCCTATGCCGAAGGTGA
This sequence comes from Betaproteobacteria bacterium, assembly GCA_031424355.1. Taxonomy (GTDB): domain Bacteria; phylum Pseudomonadota; class Gammaproteobacteria; order Burkholderiales; family Burkholderiaceae_C; genus Rubrivivax. Next base: position 17,036 of record JANPHI010000026.1, on the reverse strand, counting down.
AGAAGAGCGCGTGCTGCGGGCGGTGCAGATCGTGGTCGACGAGGGCCTGGCGCGGCCCACGCTGATCGGCCGGCCGGCCGTGATCGCGGCGCGCATCGAGAAGTTCGGCCTGCGTCTGCAGGAAGGGCTGGACTACGACGTCGTCAACGTCGAGGACGACCACCGCTACCGCGACTTCTGGCAGACCTACCATCGCATGACCGAGCGCAAGGGCGTGACGGCCCAGGTGGCCAAGATCGAGATGCGCCGCCGGCTGACGCTGATCGGCGCCATGATGCTGAAGAAGGGTGAAGTCGACGGCATGCTGTGTGGCACCTGGGGCACCACGGCCAACCATCTGCACTACATCGACCAGGTCATCGGCAAGCGCCAGGGCGGCAGCCCCAGCACCCCGCAAGACGTGCAGGTCTACGCCTGCATGAACGGCCTGATGCTGCCGGGCCGCCAGATCTTCCTGGTCGACACCCACGTCAACGCCGACCCCAGCGCCGAAGAGCTGTGCGAGATCACGGTGATGGCGGCCGAGGAAATGATGCGTTTCGGCATCGCGCCCAAGGCCGCCTTGCTGTCGCATTCCAACTTCGGCACCAGCGACCACCCCAGCGCCATCAAGATGCGCCGCACCCTGGCCCTGCTGCGCGAACAGGCACCCTGGCTAGAAGTGGACGGCGAGATGCACGGCGACATCGCGCTGGACGCCGAAGAGCGCAAGAAGGTCATGCCCGACAGCACCTTGCGCGGTGAAGCCAATCTGCTGGTGCTGCCCAACATCGACGCCGCCAACATCGCCTACAACCTGCTGAAAACGGCTGCCGGCGGCGGCATCGCCATCGGCCCCGTGCTGCTGGGTGCCGACAAGCCGGTGCACGTGCTGACCGCTTCGGCGACCGTGCGCCGCATCGTCAACATGACGGCGTTGACCGTGGCGGACGCTGAAGCAGGGCGGGCGGCAGGACCTGCGAGCTGAACCGACTTCAGCACACAACCCCACATGTGAGCGCCCACTAATACCCCTCAACTCTGCCCCATTTTTGGGCAATCACTTGAGTTTTTAGGGGGGTTCAGGTAGCATTCCTGATTGTTTTTTAGGGGTTAACCCGTGTTTCGGACCGCATTGGGGTCGGCAGGCAAAGCGCTACGGCAGGCCGTTTGCGCCCACGGGCGTCGGTATGGGGTCTCTGTTGCGGTGGCTGCAGGCTTGGTGGCCGGCGCGTCACTGGCATCGGTGGTTCATGCCCGTGAGCAAGTCCCCGCAGCGCCACCTGCAGCCGTCAGCTTGTCTGAATTGCCGGTGCAGGCGCAGGAAACCCACCGCCTGGTTTTGAAAGGCGGACCTTTTCCCTACCCTAAGGATGGCATTGCTTTTGGCAACCGTGAACGCCAGTTGCCGCGCAAGTCCCGGGGGTATTACCACGAGTACACGGTCAAAACGCCGGGGTCGCGTGACCGGGGTGCTCGCCGCATTGTTTGCGGCGGTGAACCGTCGACGCAGCCCGAAGTTTGTTACTACACCGACGACCACTACAGCAGTTTTCGCCGTATCGCGCCATGAACACCGGTTTGACCGTTCCTGAATCTTTCCATCGCCCAGCAAGGAGGATCGCGACCATGGAGTTGCAGACCATCCGCACCAATCTCGTACAAGCCATTCGAGCCTACCGTGTCGAGGATCTGATGTCGGCGGCGCAAACCGCCGGCCAGCATTTCCTGTATGCCAATCTGTCTTCCGCGCAATCCAAACAGGATGTGCTGGAAGGCATTGCGCAGTCTTTCCTGTTTCCGGCCCACTTCGGCAAGAACCTGGATGCGCTCTTCGATTGCATGACCGACCTGGTCCACAAATCGGGCCAGCAGCCGGGTTTTGTGGTGGTCCTTGAGCAATTGCCCGACAACGCCCGGTTCGACCGCGAAGCCCGCGAGCAGTTGCTCGAAGTCTTCCGCGACGCCGCAGAATATTGGGGTGAACGGCGAATACCGTTCCGATGTTTCTATTCTTTTCAGTAGCCCGCTCCCAAGAAACAGGGTCATGGGAGCGGGCTACTGAGGTGGCCCCGACGACACCAGCCAAACCGGCTGCCAAGGTTGTGCCTAAGAACGGAACGAATCCCAATTTCGGGATGAACATGCCGATGATGAGCAGCGCGTTCGACACCGCTGCCTGGCTGAACGCGGCCTGAACACCGCGCGCTCCAAGAAGCAAGGGCTCCTTCAGGAGCCCTTTTTCATGCCGGACGGCGAGCCAGCGCCAGGTATTCGGCCACCGGCACCTGTTCGGCTCGACGGGTCAGGTCGAAAGGCGTGTTGATGCCTTGCTGCTCCATCCAGCGGCCGAGCGTGCCGCGCAGGATCTTGCGCCGCTGCGAGAACGCCACCGCGACCAGCGCGCTGAGCCTGGCGGCATCCACGCTGGTGTCCAGCGGCAGCGGTTCCATCCGAACGATGGCCGAATCGACGCGCGGTGGCGGGTCGAAAGACTCGGGCGGCACGTCCAGCACGCTCTCGATGCGGTAGCGCCATTGCAGCATCACGCTGAGGCGGCCGTAGTCCTTGCTGCCGGGCGACGCGGCCATGCGCTGGACCACTTCCTTCTGCAGCATGAAGTGCTGGTCGCACACGTGCTCGGCGCTGGCCAGCAGGTGGAAGAGGATGGGCGTGGAGATGTTGTAGGGCAGGTTGCCCACCACGCGCAGCGGGCCGCCCAGGCGGGCCGCGAGGGCGGCGAAGTCCACCGTCAGCACGTCGGCTTCGATGACGTCCAGCCCGACTTGGCGGCGCAGCCGCACCGCCAGGTCGCGGTCGAGTTCGATGACCGTCAGGGTCTTGCAGCGTTCCTGCAGCGGGTGGGTGAGCGCACCCAGCCCGGGGCCGATCTCGACCAGCGGCTGTCCGGGCAGCGGGTTGATGGCCCGCACGATGTCGTCGATGACCGCGTGGTCGGTCAGGAAGTGCTGGCCGAAGCGTTTGCGGGCGTGGTGCCCGCCGTGCTCGCCCGAACTCAAGCGCGGCTCACTGCGGCGGCTCGCGGTACTCGAGATAAGCCTTGGCGCGCAATTCCTTGGTCCAGTCGAGGTAGGTCTGCTCGAAGCGCTGTTCGCGCAGCGCCGTGCGCGCCTGTTCGCGCAGCTGCTTGGGTTCCAGGGCAGTGTCGCGGCGCTCCAGCACCTGGATCAGGTGCACGCCAAAGCGCGACACCACGGGCGCCGACAGGCCGTTGATGGCCAGCGCGTTCATCGCGCTTTCGAACTCCGGAACCATCACGCCGGGCGAAGCCCAGCCGAGGTCGCCGCCAGACGCCGCCGAGCCGTCTTCGCTGTACTGCTTGGCGATGTCCTCGAAGCTGCGCGCGCCGCTTTCGATCTGCTTGCGGTATTCGGCCAGGCGGCGTGCGGCCACCTCGGCGTTCAACTGCGGCGAGGTGCGCAGCAGCACATGGCGGGCGCGGGTCTGCGTGATGCGCCCGGCAACCATTTCCTTGCGGTCCACCAGCTTCAGCACGTGGAAACCGGCACCCGTGCGCAGCAGTTCGGGCGCCACCTGGCCTGGCTTCAGCGCCTTGGTGGTGGTGACGAAGATGTCGGGCAGGCGCGAGGCCGGCCGCAGGCCCAGGTCGCCGCCGTTCTTCTTGTTGCTGTCCTCGGACAATTCCCGTGCCACTGCACCGAAGGCTTCACCCTGGTTGACGCGGTCCAGCGCACGCTGCGCGATGGCGCGCTTCGCGGCCAGTTCAGCCGGGCTGGCGCCTTCGGGCACGCTGATGAGGATTTGAGCAAGCTGCGTCTCGGGGTCGGCATTGGCCGCGTCGCGCTGCTGCGCCAGGTAGCGGTCGATGTCCTCGTCGTTGATCTTGATGCGGCCGTAGACCTCGCGCTCGCGCAGGCGCTCGATCATGATCTGGTCGCGCACATTGCTGCGGAAGCGGCCGTAGTCGGTGCCTTCGGCGCGCAGGCGTTCGCGCAGCACGTCCATCGTGATCTGGTTCTGTGCCGCGATGCTCTGCACCGCGCGGTCGATTTCCGGCTCGTCCACGCGCATGCCGCTGTCGCGGGCGCTGGAGATCATCACCCGCTCGTCGATCAGCGCGTCCAGGGCCTGCTTGCGCAGTTCGGCCTCGGGCGGCAACTGCACCTTGGGCCCGGCGTCGGCCACCGCGCGTTCGATGCGCCGTTCCACCTCGCCGGCGGTGACCAGCTCCTGGTTGATGATGACCGCGATGTAGTCGCCGGGGCGCAGCGGCGGGCGGCTTTCTGCCGCCGCCACAATACCGGCGCCAGCGCCCAGCAGGGCGCCGACCAGGGCGGCACAGGACGACAAGCGGCGCCCGTGCGCGGCGGCGGGTGTCGAAAAAGACCAGCGTGGGTGAGATTCAGTCATAGGAGGAAGCGGTCTGCCGGTCATCAAAGGCCGACCCACTGCGGCGCTCGTCGCGCAGCAGGCGGTAACCGGGGATATTGTCCTTCAAGACTTTCAGCGGGTTGGACCCAATGCGTGACAGTCCTACCAGCTCCAGTTGCACCATCATCCGCGTGGTGGCTTCGCTGCGGCCGGTGGACAGGCGCTCGGCCACCACACGGGCGATCCAGCAGCCGGCGTCGTATTCGGCGCCCAGCACCGAGTCGGTTATCCGGCTGTCCTTCAGGCTGTAGTTCACGCGCCCCACCGCGTACCAGGTGCCGGCGCAGCTGCCGCCGCCTTCGCTGGCCCCCGTTCGCGCCGAAGCCGGTTGGCTCGACCAGATCGGCCATTGCCAGCCCACTTCCATCTGCTCGCTCAGGCCGCGCGCGAAGCGGTAGGTGGTGCTGATGGTGCGGAAGGGCCCCGGCGAATAGCGCACGCCGATGATGGAGCGCACCGAGCGTTGGATGTCGGGGCTGTACTGCAAGGCCGCGTCCAGCGTCCAGCCCGGCAGCACGCTGGTCGAACCCAGCAGCAGGGCGTCGGACAGGCGCTTGTCGGTGGGCGCGCCGTCGGGCGTGCCGTCGTCCTGCGCGGTGACGCGCTGCGAGCGGAACAGATAACGCTGCACCAGGCCCAGGCGTAGGGCCTCGGCACCGGTGTTGGCATCGACGAAACGGGTGGTGAAGCCGGCCGTCAACTGGTGCGCGTCCGATACGCGGTCCACGCCCGAGAACTGGTTGTCGGTGTAGATCGAACTGAAGTTGAAATCCTTGGCCGCCGCGTCGTAGTTCGGCAGCTGGCTCTGCTCGCGGTAGGGCGTCTGCACGTAGAGCAGGCGCGGCTCCAGGGTCTGGCGCAGGGCGCGGCCGAAGGCTTCGGTCTGGCGTTCGAACTCGAAGCCGGCGTCCACGCTCAGCGTCGGGATGTAGCGTGTGCGCCGTGCGCTGCTGGTGGGCAGCAGGCCGCTGTCGCTGTAGGTGGCGGCGTTCAAACTCAGGCGCGGCACCACGAACCAGCCCGGCTCGCGGAAGGGCCGGGCCAGGCCGCCCAGCAGGTGCCAGCGTTCGCCGCCGACGCGACCAGCCTGGGCCTGAATGCCCGCCGGCAGGGTGAAGCGGTTGAACTCGCTTTCCAGCGTGTATTCCCAGCCGCCGTCGACCTTGCCGCCCAGGCGCACGCCAACCTGCGGGCTGCGTTCGTAGGGCGCGACCACGGGCGTGTCCGAGCCCTGCAGGGCCTGCCAGCGCAGGGCTCGGGCGTAGACCTGGCCTTGGCCGCCCGCCACGTCGAAAGGCTTGTCCAGGCCGAGGCGCAAGGCCAACAGCCGCGACGTCGGCCCGCGGTTGGCGCTGGGGAAGTCTTTCCACCAGTCGTCGTCCGACACCCGCACGCCATCGACGGTGGCGCGCCAGCCGCCGTCGAAATGGCTCTCGTGCGTCCACTGCAGGGCCTCGCGCGAGCGCCCGGCGACGCGGTCGTTGGGCAGCCAGTCCAGCGCCAGCGTGCCGCGCATGGTCGGTTCAAGGTAACGGAATTCGCTGTTCAGGCCCAGCCCGCGCCGCGTGATGATGCGTGGCGTCAGCGTGGCGTCGCGGTTGGGCGCGATGTTCCAGTAGTAGGGCATCGCGAGTTCGATACCGCTGCGGTTGTCGGTCTCGAAAGACGGTGGCAGCCAGCCCGACCGGCGTGCGTCGGACAGCGGAAAACTCAGCGAAGGCAGCGCCAGGATGGGTACGCCCTGGAAGCGCAGCACGGCGCCTTCGGCCACGCCTTCACTGGCTTCCAGGTCGAGCGTGACGCGGTCGGTGCGCAGCAGCCAGGCCGGTTCTTCCACACCGTTGCGCGGGCAACTGGTGTATTCGGCCGCCGTGGCGCGCGAGCGGGCGCTGTCGAGGAAGTCGATGCGGCTGGCGCGGCCGCCCGAGCCGAGCAGCGGGAACTCGAATTCAGGCTGCAGGAAGTAGCCTTCAAAGCGCTGCACCTTGAGCTGGAATTCCGGCCCGCTGTAGCGCGCGCCGTCGCGGCTGACACGGACTTTGCCTATGGCCGTGGCCAGATCTTGTGCGTCGTCGTAGGCCAGGCGGTCGGCCCGTATCAGCAGGCCGCCACGGCGGAACTCGGCGTTGCCTTCGGCGACGCTTTCGATGTCGGGCTGGATGCGCAGCCGGTCGGCCTGCAGAAAGGTCGGCAGGCCTTTGGCCGCTTCACCGCGCGGCAGGGGTTGCAGCTGCGGGCTGGGCTGCAAGCCCGGCGCCGGGGCGACCACAGGGCGGGCTGGCGCCGTCGGCTGGGCGCGGACTCCGCCACCACTGGCGAGCAGGCCCGCCGCCAGGGCCAGCGGAGTGATGCGCATCGGGGACAAAACGGCGGGCTGAAGGGGCAGTGGGCGAGGGTGCAGCGGAAGGCGGCTTCGTAGAATCGATTATCCATGAGGGGTCTGTCACCCCAGGCTGCCCCCACACCGATGAACACCCCTGCCCCCGAGACCCTGCCGTCCCCCACGCCAGCGCCAGCGCTGCTGCTGTTTCCCGAGTGGTGCGTCGCGCGCGAATTCGGCATCACCTGGACCGAGGCCGAGCAGGCCACCTGGCAGCGCGTTGCCGGCTTGCTGGCGGCGGCCGCTGGCGAACACCCGGCGGTGGCCGACCTGGTGGCGCTGCTGCGCGACCCGCCTTTCGACGGCGACGAAACGCAGGAAATCGACAGGGCGGTGCGTTGGTGGGACGCCGCGCGGCGCGCCGGCCTGCCGGTGGATGCCGACTTTGGCGAATGCTGGCGCGCTTACGAATGGCAGGGCTTGCTGCACGACCTGAGCGCGATGGGCCTGGCCTGCCGCGCGAAGCACCAGGACGCCCAGCTGCAGGCCACCGCCGACCTGCCGCACCGCTTGGCACACGCCAGCCGGGTGGCGCTGCGCTACGGCCCGCTGAAGCCGCTGCTGCGGCTGCTGGAGCCCTTGTCCGGCGCCCGCGTGCAGGCGGGTTTCACGTTCTGACCGGCAAGCCTTGGGCCTGCGTGCCGGCAAGGGCATGACCGAGCTGCGTGGAACAGCCGGCCGCCGACAGCCAGGGGTCGCAGTCTTCGCCACCGAAGATCGACAGCAGGAAGTCCAGAAAGGCCCGCGTGCGCGCCGGCAGGTGGCGGCGTGAGGGCATGCCGGCCCACAAGGTCACGTCGAACAGCCGCCATTCGGGCAGCACGCGCTCCAGCGCGTGTTCAAGCAGCGCGTCTTCGATGACGTAGGACGGCAGGCCGGCGATGCCCAGCCCGGCCAGCGCGGCGGCGTACATGGTGTCGATGTGCGCCGTGGACAGCGCCGAGTGGCGCTTCGGAACCAGCGTGTAGGACTCGCCGCCGGTACCGTCCTTGCCGCCTTGGCCTACCGGTCCGCTGTAGAAAACCAGGCCCCGCGTGACGGCCGACATCGCCGGGATCACGGCCTCGTGGTGCACCAGGTCACGCGGGTGCTGCGGCCGCCCACGCAAGTCCAGGTATTCGGGTGCGGCGCACACGACCACCTCGGTGCGCGCCAGGCGGCGGGCGATGAAGTCGCCATCGGGCGCGTCGCGGCGCGCGAACACGGTCACGTCGTAGGCCTCGTTGACGGTGTCCACGGCGCCGGGTGAGTCGATTTCCAGCGTCACCTCGGGGAACTGCGCCTGGAAGCGCGGCAGGTGCTTGGCCAACTGGTGCACGGCGATGGCCGGCGGGCACAGCACGCGCAGGTGGCCGCGCGGTACCTTGGTCGATTCGCTGGCCAGGGTTTCCGACTCTTCGATGTCGATCAGGATGGCGCGCACCTTCTCCAGGTACTGCTCCCCGGTTTCGGTGAGCGCGATGCTGCGCGTGGTGCGGTTCAGCAGGCGCGCGCCGAGGTGGTTTTCCAGCTCGGCGACGACCCGCGTGATGACCGGCGGCGCCATGTCCAGCGCGCGTGCCGCCTTCGCAAAACCGCCTTCATCGACGACACGGGCGAAGACCTTCATGGCCTTGAGTTGATCCATCTTTCTTCCTTGAATCCGAATAGTGCGTTCGTGAGCGTCTCATTTATCGCATGACCGTGAATGCCTAAAGTGCATCCATCGATGAGACGCCGACGTAAGACAGCTCACCGAGACGGCACAAGGTCCTGCTTCAGAACGCTGAAAGAACCCGGCGCCGGTCGCGACTCAAGTCCATCACCACCCGTTTCAAAGGAAGCACCATGAACACCAAGTCCCTCATCGCCCGCACCGCTTGCGCCGCCGTCCTGGCCTCTGCTTTTGCCAGCACCGCCGCCATGGCCCAGGAAGTCACGGTCGACACCACGCCCTTCCACGCCACCACCAGCCGCGCCGCAGTGCGCGCTGAAGTGCTGCGGGCCCGCGCCGCCGGCCAGTTGCAGTCTGCCGCCGAGGTCGACACGCAAGTGCAATCTGTGCAGGCCGCCGCACCCAGCATGCTGACGCGTGAACAGGTGCGTGCCGAAGCCCGTGCCACGGCACGCAGCAACCGCCGCGCCGACTACGCCTACGGCGCCGCCTGATGACCCGGTGAAGTCCGCAGGCGCGCTGGGGCCAGCCCCGGAGCGCCTGCTGTGACAATGGTGGCCACCATGGAATACGCCACCTACCTCATCGATTTCATCCTGCACGTCGACCGGCATTTGTCGGAATTCGTGCAGGCCTACGGCGGCTGGGTTTACGCGCTGCTGTTCCTCATCATCTTCGTCGAGACCGGTCTCGTCGTGATGCCCTTCCTGCCCGGCGACTCGCTGCTTTTCGTGGTGGGCGCGCTGTGTGGGCTGGGCCTGATGAACCTGCCGCTGGCCATGGCGCTGCTGACGGGCGCGGCCATTCTGGGCAACCAGACCAACTACGCCATCGGTCGCCGCGTCGGGCCCCGGGTCTTCGGCTGGCAGCACTCGCGCTGGTTCAACCGCGCGGCCTTCGACCGCATGCACGCCTTCTACGAAAAGCACGGCGGTATCACCATCGTTGTGGCGCGCTTCATGCCCTTCCTGCGCACCTTTGCGCCTTTCGTGGCGGGCGTGGCGCAGATGACCCGCCGCAAGTTCACCTTTTACGACGTGACGGGCGGTGCGCTGTGGGTCTGCGGCGTCACGCTGGCCGGCTACTTCTTCGGCAACCTGCCCTGGGTCAAGGCCCATCTCAGCCACATCATCTGGGCCATGATCGGCGTGCCGGGCGTGATCGTGCTGTTCGGGGCGTGGCGTTCCAGTCGCGCAGCCAGACCCGCATGAAAAAAGCCCGCTGCTGCGGGCTTTTTTTCTTGCGTTGCGGCGATCAGGCGGCGCGGCGGCGGCGCACGAAAGCGCCCATACCCAGCAGGCCCAGAGCCATCAGCGCGTAGCTGGAAGGCTCGGGCACAGGCGCCGGCGTGTAGTTGATGCGCAGCGTGCCGGACGCAACGGTGGCGTCGATGCCGGGGTCGTTGGCCAGCTCATAAACCGTGACCCACACGGTGCCATTGGCCGCCGTGAAAGGCGTGCCGGCGATCTGCGGCGCGGCGGCCCAGGTGCTGCTCAGGGGGCCGTCGGTGCCGCCGGCGTTGATGACGCTGGGTGCGGCGTCCATGTACAGGCTGCCATCGCTGTTGTTGACCGACAGCACGAACTCATCGAGGTAGCTGCCATTGCTGGTCGAGAACGTCAGATCGATGTACTCGTAGCCGGTGATGGCCGCACCAGCGCCCACGCTGATGAAGGCTTGCGAATTCAGGGGATCGGCGAAGTTGCCGGTGCTGACCCAACCGGCCAGGTTCACGTCGATGCTGTCGGCGCGGGCGCCAAAAGTGGCCAAGGCCAGGACGGCGGCTGTGGTCGCGCCCAGCACGAATTTCTTGTTCATCATGGTCAACTCCGGTCTTGAAACTGAGGCGTCTGGCGAAATCCAGTGCGATGCGCAAGTGTGCCGCCATCGCCCGGTTACAAGTGCCCCGGGCGCTGGGAAAGGCCCCTTCAAGCAAGGGGGGCGTGCACCAGGCTGCCGCGTTCGGCGTGACAGAGTGGGCACTTCAGGCCGGGCTTGCGCCGGCCTTTTCCTCAGCCGTCTTCAGGGGCAGGCCGCAATCACCTGGGCGACGGCGGCGGTCAGCTTCTTGCCATAGGGCACGTGCAGGAATTCATTCGGCCCGTGGGCGTTGCTCTTCGGGCCCAGCACACCGCAAACCATCATCTGCGCCTGCGGGAAGCCCTGCTGCAGCATGCTCATCAACGGGATGGTGCCGCCCTGGCCCACATAGCCCAGCGGCGCGCCGAAATGGGCTTGCGAAGCATCGTTCAGCACTGTCTGCAGCCAGGGCGACAGGTCGGGCGCGTTCCAGCCCGTGGCGCCCAGGGCGCCGGCACGGCCGTCGGGGTGGAAGGTGACCTTGGCGTTGTAGGGCGCGTTGTCTTCCAGCAGGGTCTTCAGTTTCAGGCTGGCCTCGTTGCCATCCACCAGCGGGGGCAGGCGCAGCGACAGCTTGAACGCGGTGTAGGGGCGCAGCACGTTGCCGGCGCTTTTCATCTCGGGGAAACCGTCCACGCCGGTCACGCTGAGCGTGGGCCGCCAGGTGCGGTTCAGCAGGCCTTCGACCGGGTCGGTGGTGGTGGGCAGCGTGGGGCCGCCGTTGGCGCCGCAGGCCCAGGGCATGCGCTTCCAGACCTCGTCTTTCAGGATGGCCGCCGTGGCCTGCGCCTGGGCCAGGCGCGCAGCCGGCAGTTCACAGTGGAAGCTGTCGGGCAGCAGGCGGCCGGTGGCGCTGTCTTCCAGGCGGTCGAGCACGTTGCGCAGGATGCGGAAGCTGCTGGGCACCAGGCCCGAGGCGTCGCCGCTGTGGATGCCTTCGCTGAGGATTTCCACCTTCAGCACGCCGCTGACCATGCCGCGCAGGCTGGTCGTCAGCCACAGCTGGTCGTAGTTGCCGGCGCCGCTGTCCAGGCACACCACCAGGCCGACCTGGCCCAGCCGGGGTTTCAGCGCGGCCAGGTAGGCGGGCAGGTCGGGCGAGCCGCTCTCCTCGCAGGCTTCGATGACGCCGACGACCCGGGGGCGCGGAATGTTCTGTTTGTCCAGCGCCTCGATGGCGGTGATGGCGGCGTAGACCGCGTAGCCGTCGTCGGCGCCGCCACGGCCGTAGAGCAGGCCGTTTTCGTACTTCGGCGTCCACGGGCCCAGGTCGCTGCGCCAGCCGTTGAATTCGGGTTGCTTGTCGAGGTGGCCGTACATCAGCACGGTCTCGGTGCTGCCGGCCTTGGTGGACGGGATGTCGAAGAAGATGACCGGCGTGCGGCCTTCGATGCGCACCACTTCCAGCTTCAGTCCGGCCACCTTGCGGCCTTCGACCCAGGTGGCGGCGTCGCGCACCACGCGGTCAAGCAGGCCGTGGGCGGCCCAGTCGGCGTCGAACATCGGGCTCTTGGCGGGCACCGCGATGTACTCGGTCAGGGCCGGCACGATGCGCGCGTCCCAGGCTTCGTCGGCGTAGGCGGCCAGGGCGTTGGCTTCAGCGGGGCGCAGGGGTGCGTTCATGGTGAGGTCTCCAGGACGAAAACGGGCGAAAACGGGCGAAACAAGAGTCTAGAACCGCTGCAGCCAGGTCGTCAGGTGTTCGATGACGGCCTTGCGTTCGGGCTCGTTGAAGATCTCGTGGAACAGCGCAGGGAATTCGCGCGCCGTCACGGCCTGCGGCGGCGCCAGGCGCGCGAAGGTGGCGCTGCCGGCGGGCCGCACGCAGCGGTCGGCGCCGGCCCACAGCAGCAGCGTGGGTGTGCGCCAGCGCGCTGCGCGCCGAAGCACCAGGTCGCCCGCGTTGACGATGAACTGCACCAGTTGCGGCGTGACGCGGCCGTGCACCAGCGGGTCTTCGCGGTAGCGCCGCACCACGGCCGGGTCGCGGCTGATCCACGATGCCTTCAGTCCGTTGGGCAGCGGCAGGCCGGGCAACACCGCAGCCAGCAGGGTGACGAGCGCGCGGCGCCCGGGCCCCAGACCGGCGTCCAGCGCGGGGGACGACAGCACCAGGCCGTCCACATCCACCGCCCAGCGCGAGGCGCTGTTCATCAGCGATTCAGCGACAAAACGCGCCGCGATCAGGCCACCCAGGCTGTGGCCCAGCAGCACGTGCGGGCCCTGGCCGGTGTTGCGCAGGTGTTCGGTGACCGCGCCCAGATCGACCAGCAGGGTCTGTTCGCCGACGATGGCGCCGCGCGGCCCTTCGCTGCGGCCGTGGCCGCGAAGGTCGTGTCCGGCCACATGCCACCCGACCGCATTCAAGGCCAAGGCCAGGCTTTCGTAACGGCCGATGTGCTCACCCAGGCCGTGCACGATTTGCACCGTCCCCCGGGCGGCCTGGCCCTCCAGCTTGGCGGGCCAACGGCGCAGGTGCAACTTCAGTCCGTCGCCGGTGAGCAGGGTTTCCATGGGGGATTGAACCATGGCCGGCGGCCCGTCACCCCGGCTCAAGCCGCCCCCGTCGCCAACGAAAAAGCCGCGATGCATTCGGGCATCGCGGCTGCGTGGGAAAGCGCGCCGGGGCGGCGCAGCCTGCAGGCTTCAGTTGGTGAAGGAGATCGGCCCGACGTTGATGAAGGTCGGGTAGGACGGCGGCGTGCTGGGCGTCAGGTTGACGTAGTTCAGGTTGCTGCTGCCCGTCAGCCGCACCACCACCGCACCGACCGCCGACCACAGGCTGGTCGCCGTGTAGGCGCCGCCGCAGTTCTGCGTCAGCGTGAAGTCGGTCTTCAGGATGGTGTAGTCGGAACCCGCACCGATCTTCTGCGCGCTGACCGTCTTCATCATCTCCGGCCGGCCCGACGAGTTGTTGCACGCCGCGTTGGTCGGGCCTTGCAGGATCACGTCCACCTGGGCCGTGAAGTTCGACTTCTCCCACGATTCCGCGTCGCCCCAGAACTTCAGCTTGACCTTGGCGTAGGCCGAGGCATCGGCCGTGGTGTTGCCCGGTGCGTTGACGTAGGCGCCGAAGTAGGCGTCGGTGTAGGTGGGCGTGGCCGGCTTGCCGATGCCGTAGTAGAAGTTGTAGACGCCGCCGGGGTTGCAGGCACTGCCGCAGACCGAGCCGTCTTCGAAGATCTTCACGGCATACAGGCGCGGGTCGACGAAGAAGCCCACCGAGCCGCCCTTATCGGACTTGGCGGTGCCGGCACCCAGGTTGCCCGAGTAGTCGCTGGAGAAGATGCCACCTGTGAAGGTGCCGGTGCCGCCGCCACCACCCGCAGCCGTGCCGTAGAAGTGGATGTTGTCCACGTAGATGGTGCCGACGGTGCCCGGCTCCAGCTTCATCTGGATGATCTTGGTCTTGTCGGGCGAGCTGTACTGCGCCATGTCGATGTCGATGGACGTCCAGGCCTTGGCCGTCAGCGTCTTGGTGATGCCGTTCTCGGCGCCGCCGCCGATCAGCGAAATCTTCAGGCTGCTGACATCGGCCGACCACACGTCCAGGTGCAGCGTGGCCTTGGTGGACACGTTCTGCGGGTTGCCCGCCCAGTCGATGCCTTCGTACAGCGCGGTACCGCCGAAGGTGTACTTCAGCGATGCGTTGCCGGCGATGGTCGGCTCGCTGAAGACCACGGCCGGGCTCTGGCCCCAGTCGGGCTTCTTGTCGATGCCGGTGACGGTGGCCGCGTCGCTGTAGATCACGGTCGAGCCCGAGGGGATCGTCGTGGTCGGTGCGCAGGTCGGGGCGGTGGTGCCGCAAGCCGCGCCGGCGGCTGCGCCGTAGAAGTAGATGTTGTCGACGTACAGCGTGCCGGCCGTGCTGGGTTCCAGCTTGATCTGGATGATGGCCGTCTTGTCAGGCGCCGTGTACTGCGCCAGGTCGATGTCGATGGCGTTCCAGCTGCCAGCGGTGACGGCCTTGGTGACCGCGTTCTCTTTGCCGGCGCTGATGATGGACACCTTCACGCTGCTGATGTCGGCCGAGAAGAAGTCCAGGTGCAGCGTGGTCTTGGTGGACACGTTCTGCGGGTTGCCGGACCAGTCGATGCCTTCATACAGCGCCGTGCCGCCGAAGGTGTACTTCAGGGACTTGTTGCCCGCGATGGTGGGCTCGCTGAAGACCACGGCCGGGCTCTGGCCCCAGTCGGGCTTGGTGTCCAGGCCGGTGACGGACGCGGCGTCGCTGTAGATCACGGTCGAACCCGCCGGGATGGCCGTGGTCGGCGCGCAGGTCGGCGCGGTGGTGCCGCAAGCACCGCCGCCACCGCCGGCCGCGCCGGGCAGGAAGGTCAGGTCGTCGAAGTAGTAGGTCTTCTGCACCGCCGAAGCCTTGGCGCGGCCGAAGTCAAAGAAGATCGTCGCCTTGTTGTAGTTGTAGGCCACGTTCAGCGCCGAAGTGCCGGCAGCCTGGGTGGCGAAATTGAAGGTCAGGGTCTGCCAGCCGCTGGCCGTGGTGACGGTGGCTTCGGTTTCGACCGATTTGTTGGGGTCGGTCGAGTCTTCGACCTTCAGGCGCACCGGGATGCCCGCGTCGGGCGACCAGACCTTGACGGTCATGCGCGTGTCGGTGGTGTTGAAGGGGATCTTGGGCGAGAAGCCGGTCTGCACGCCGGCCGCGCTGGTGGCCGTGACGGTGGTGCCGGCGTAGGTTTCGGAGCCGGCCGCACGGACCACCTTGGCCACCTTGTTGGTGGCCAAAGTCGGGTCGGCCACGATGGTGGAATCTTCCGCGCCACCGAAGCCGACCAGGCCGTAGCCGACGCTGGTCGAATCGAAGTTCACCGGCAGCGCCATCTGCGTCAGCACCACCGAGTTGTAGGCCTGCTGGGCCGTCGCGCCAGCGGTGTTGCTGAGGCCGGCCAGGTCGCTGAAGGTGCCTGCCGCCACGCTGATGTTGATGGTGCCAGCGGTGTTGGCGGTGGGCGTGACCACCAGGGTGGCCTGCGTGCCGCTGACCTTGGTGAACACACCGGCGGTGCCGCCGGTGACGACCACGTCGCTGGCCGTGAAGCTGGCGCCGACGTCCTTGTTGAAGACGAAGGTGAAGGTCACCGGGCCGGTGGCCGTGGCGGCGGGCGTGTCGTCGAAGACCGTCACGCTGGGCACGCGGGTGTCGGGCACCGGCGCGGTGGTGCCCGCGTTGATGGCCGATGACCCGGGCGGCGCGCCGGCGTCGCCGCCCCCGCAGGCGGCCAGCAGCCACGATGTCGCCACCGCCGTGGCGGTGAGCGCGAGGAACTTCGAGTGTCGGTTCATGGTGTCTTCCTGACTGGCGGCCGGCGCGATGGCGCTGGTCTCGTTGGTGCTGTCTGGGTGGTGCGATTCATGGAAATACGCAAATCTATGAAAGCGCTTTCAGCATTCAGCTTAAGGCGTGACCGGATGCGTGGCAAGCGCCGCCCACCCTGTGCTTTCCCTTAGTGCTTCATCGGTGCATCAAGGCAGCCGGCCCAAGGCGCCCGGCGCCACGACCAGCTGTTTGCCGTCGCTGAAACGCACCGTGATCGGGGCCTTGCCGGCGTTGTAGGCCAGGTGGCTGCGCGTGCCGTCGGGCCGCTTGAACACCTGGTAGAGCGCGGTGTCGGCGGTGACGCCGAAGTCGGGTGTGCCAAGTGTTTGCAAGCTCAGCATCCAGTGCAGCGTGTGGGTGGCGGTGTTGCCGTCCTGCACGCTGCCGCGCGGGTTGAATTGCGCCAGCGCGGCGGCCGGGTCGGCCAGCGCCAGCACCTTGGCAAACACGTCTTGCCAGATGTCGTCGGGCGGCGGGTTGGGCGGGAACTTGCCGCGCTTCTTGTAGGCCGCGCTCTCGGCGTCCATCGTGGCCAGGTTGCGCCGGATGAAGGCCGGGTCGCGGCCCAGGTAGGTCGAGAAGCCGGTGACGGGCAACAGGTTGATGCCGTGAATCTGCCGCGGCTCGTCGGTCCACCAAGTGTTGTGCACATACATGCCGCCGAAGACCATGCTGGTCTCGACGGGCTTGTAGTCGGCCGGAAAGACCAGCTTGTGCACGTCGAACCAGTAGTGATCGATGGCGTTGGTTTCGTTGGCAAACAGGTAGATGCCCAGGTCGCGCAGTTCGCGGTTGCCGGTGACTTCGCCCCACAGGATCAGCCCGGCCCAGGCGTTGACGGCCTCGCTGCTCGACTCTTGGTTGTTGCCGAAGTTGCCGTACTTGTCGACGCCGCCGATGCCCACGGCCCACGAGTGGCCCTCGTAGGCGTCGTAGTTGCGGATGTAGGGAAACTCAGCGCTGCCGCGCTGGGTGTGGGCGATGTCCTTGATCAGCAGCTCGACCATCGCGCCGTACTGCTCGGGCGCGGCCCAGGCCGGGTCGCGCATCGCGATCTCGGCGGCCGCGCGTATCCAGTAGCCGTAGTGGAAATGGTGGTCGTTCATCTGCTCGACCGAGAAGAACTCGTCGGGGTAGGCCACCAGCGTGCCCAGCTTCTTGTCCAGCATGAAGTAGCTGGCCTTGCCCTTGCCGCCGAACCAGAATTCCATCCGCTCTTTCGCCAGCGCCAGCAAGGTGTCACGGTCGCCGGTGTTGCCCTGCTGTTCGGCCACCGCCGCCAGCTGCGTCACGCGCGTGATGCCCAGGCCGGCCCAGTAGGGGCTGACGCGCCAGTTGTCGGGGTTCTCGCGGCTGGGCAGCAGGTCGCGGCGGCGGCGGAAGTCGCGCTTGAATTCGTCGTTGAAGGCGGC
>JANPHI010000025.1:0-7423 GCA_031424355.1 Betaproteobacteria bacterium | reverse complement strand
GCGTTGCCACACACCGGCCTGGCACTTCAGCACGGCCAAGCGGGCGTAGGCCCGGCGCACGCCTTGGGGCAACAGGAACAGCGGCTTGCCGGTGGTTTTGCCGTCGTCGGTGGGCCATTCGATGCGCGCGGTGGCGGTGCGTGCGGGGATGGACCAGTAATCGCCGACACGCAGCTTGCCGGCGGTGAACTTCACCTCGACGCCGCCTTCCAGCATCACCCAGCCGGCCTTGTCGGTGTCCAGCTTGGGCACGATGGCGGCCACGCCGTCCCAGCGGCGCACGCGGGGGTTGCGCGCGAACAGCGCCTTGTCCAGCGGCGGGCCCTGCACGCTGGACAGCTTCAGCGTGACGACGCGGCCGTCGGTCTTGCTGACCTGCGCCAGGGTGCCGGGGCGGCCCAGAAAGTCGAAACGGTCGTCGAAGAATTCCAGCCAGCAGCCCACGGTAATGGCCAGCACGTCGTCGCGGCCCAGGCTGGCGACTTCGAATTCGTCGGCGTTGGGCTCACCCAACCAGCGCGTGACGCTGCTGACGATGCTGCCGTTGTCGCGCTGCCACTTGAACAGCGCCTTGCCCGACACGCTGCCGTCGTCATGCACTTCCACGCGGTAGAGCTGGTTGTCCAGCCGGCGGTAGCCGGCCTCGGGGCTGAGGTCGCAGGGGTCGGTGCTCAGTTCCCCGGGCTCGGCGCGGGCGGCCAGGCGGCCCGCGCTGGGCGCGCTGAAGTCCTTCCAGGGTTGCTCGGTGATGCAGCTCAGCGCGGTCGTCAAATCGCCGGCGCGCAGCAGCTTCACCTGCCACAGCAACTGCTCGCGCGTGGCGGTGTCGGGGCCGCCCAGGGCCACCTCGCGCAGCAGCGGGTCTTCCAGCGCGGTGACGTGGCGCACCCAGGCTTCCAGGTAGCCGATGTACAGGCCGTCGGGCGGTGGCACCACGGCGCCGGCGGCGTTGTAGACGGCCGTCTCGGCCAGCGCCGTGGCGGTGCCCGGCGGCAGGGCCAGCAGGCTCTGGCCCGCGGGCGTCACGGGCACGACGGGTGACGCGGCCACGGGCAGCCAGGGCTGCGTGACGACGGTGCATGGCGCGGCGTTGCTGCACAGCAGGCCATCGACATAGAAACGCCCGGCACTGATCTGCACCTGCTTGCCGTTGCCGGTGAGTTCGAAGCCCGGGTGGTCCATGGGCGCGCCGGCAGCGCCGATGCTGTCCACCGTTTCGGTTTCGATGCGTCGCAGCGCGATCGCCTGCTGCTCGTTGAAGTCGGCGTCCAGCTGCACGCGGCCTTGCTGCAGCAGCACGCTGCGGTAGCTGGCGGCGGGCTGGTCGGTGTTGCGGGTGAGGTCGGCTTTCATGGGGCCATCCGGTTGCAGTGGTTCGGTGAAAGATCGATAGCCAACTCAGTCGGCAAAGAGGGCGCCGGCCGCCAGGCCGAAGCGCAGGTACTCGTCCAGCATCTGCCGCAGATTCGCCTCGCGCTGCGGCTGGGCCAGGTGGTTCCAGACGCCCATCTCGGCGCCGTTCTCAGCCCCGCTGCGGATTTCGGTGGCGGTGGTGCTGCGCAGCCGGGCGTAGGCCGCCTGGCCGAAGGTGGTGCTGTCGAAGACCGGTGTCACGCGCAGCGTTTCTTCGGCCGCCACGGCCGACGGCATGCCGTGGCGCACGCCGTCGGGCTGGCAGCGGTAGCGCTTGGGCGTCAAGGAAGGCGCGGGCTTGGTGCCGGGCTCCACCCAGCAAAAACGCACGCAGCCGGTTTGCCGGTGCTGGATGAGCACACGGCCGTCGAAGACGGTGTGGCCGGCCGCCAGTTCACCGGCCGCCACCGTGCCCAGCAGCGTGCAGCGGTTCAGGGTCAGCGTGGTGTCGGGCAGGTCCACGGCCACCAGCGGCACGGCGTCGGCAGCGTCGATGACGCAGGTGTCGGCCGTCACCCCCGCCAGCCCGGCTTCGGCGCGGACCGCACCGACCAGGCTGTGCGTCAACTTCAGGCTCAGGCCCGGCCCGCTGCCGGTGTGCGCGATGCCGCCGCGCGCCGGCAGCAGGCTGCAGTGGCGCACGTCCACGCCGCGCAGCGGACCCTTCAGGCGCAAGGCGCCGGCCACGAGCAGGCCGGACAAGACCAGCCGTGTTTGCGCGTCGCCGGTCAATTCGATGTCGCCGATCAGCACGGGCCGGCGCCGGTTGGCGGCCTCCACGGCCAGCAGCGTGCCGGGCAGGTTCAGCGTGGGGCTGACGGTGTGCGTGGCGTCGTCCAGCAGGCGGATCAGCGTGCGCTTGCCCATCACCACCGCCGCCAGTGCAGCGGCCAGCGTGGCGTGGCTGCCGGGCACGGTCAGCACGGTCTGGAAGTCGGCTGGGTTGAGCAGGCCCGCGTCGTCGGCTGCGCTGGCGCTGACGGGCGCGCGGCGGTCGTAAGGCCCGCCACCCACATCGCCCGGGAAGGCGTAGGCGCTGGCCACTTCCACCTTCGCAAAAGCCCGGCCCGCCGGCAGCACCAGACGGCCCAGCACGGGGTCTATGCCGACCAGGCAGGCTGCGGGGCCTTGCGGGAAGTTCAAGGTGGTCAGCGGATCGCCAGTGCGCGCCACGATCAGGCTGGCCGGCGGGCGGCGCCAGCGTTCGGGATTGATCAACGGAAAGGCGCCCAGGTGGCAGACGACCAGGTCTTCGGGTGGCACTTCCACGCCGTCCAGCCAGACGCGCAGCACCGAAGCGCCCTCGCCCGCCGCCAAGGTGGCCGAGGGTTGCGTGAACCACAACGCAGTGGGCGACACGCCATCGGCCAGCGCCTGCCGCCGCGCATTCAACTCGTCGGCCAGCGCGCGGCGCGACAGCGCTTCGGGCAAGTCTTGCGGCAGCGCCAAAGTGCCGGCCTCGGGGTCGGAACGCGGGCGGTTGACCAAGGGCACGTCACGACCCAGCGGGTCGAAGCTGTAGTGGCCGGGCTCGCCGGCCCGGACGGTGGCGGTGGCGCGCTGCACCGGGTAGGCCGACATCCGCCAGACGAACAAGCCAATGTTGGCGATGTTGGGGCGCGGGCCGCCGCCTTGGTTGGCCAAGGACGCCAGCGCCCGCACATCGGCGCTGGCCGCGCTGCTGTCGAAGGCGTGGGCGATGCGTTCCAGCTTGGCGGCCTGGCGCAAGTCGGGCGTGCGCAGGCTGTGCAGGCGCACGTGGTTGACGTGTTGGGTGGTGGACAGGTGCTCGAAAAACTCCATCGCGCTGGCGCGCCAGCCGGTGGCCGCCAGCGCCACCTCTTCCAGCACCGGCAGCGTGCCTTTGCGGCGGCGCAAACGCAGGGTGTTGGCCACCAGCGCGCGCTGGCCGGCGGCTGCCGTGCCGGCAATGGCGTGCAGCGGACGCACGCCCAGCAGGTCGCCGATGTAGGGCACCAGTTCATCGCTGCAGGTCTCGATGAAGGCGTCGTCGTACAGGCGCTGCAGGTCTTGCAGCAGCACCTCGCCCTGCGCGGCCACCACCGCCAGCAGCGCGGCCAGCGGGCCGCCCAGGGCTTCATCGCGCTCGCGGTAGTAGGCCGGCAGGCGCGACAGCAGGGCTTCAGCGTCCAGGGTGTTCATGCGGTGGGCTCGGCGGTGATCTCGGTCAGCACGATGTCGGCCGGTGCAATCAGCAGCAGTTGCGCCGGCTGCACCGCGCCCCCTTCCCAGCGCGCGCCGCGCACCCGCAGGCGTGCGTCGGGGCCGCGTTCGGTGGCCAACGGTTTCAGCGTGGCCGTGGCGGGCAAGGCCTTGGCAGACGAGAGGGCGGGCGCGTCTTCATACAAACGCAGCGCGTCCAGGTCGATCCAATCGACGCCCGCCGTGTGCTGCATCACGTCCAGCACCTGGCTGGCGGCCAGCGACTGCGCAAAGCTGCGCTGCGCAAAGCCGAATGCGTCCACCAGCGCGCTGCGCAGGGCGGCCAGCACGGCCGGTGTTTCGTAGCCGGGCAGCACGCGCACGCCGGCCGTCAAACCGAAGCGCAACACCCGGGCCTGCGCGATGACCAGTGCCTGGTGCGCCGGCCGCGCGGCGTCGATGGCCGCGCGCAGGTTCAGCGCCAGGGTGGACTGCGGTGCGATGGCCTGCCCGTCCACGCCGCTCACCGTCAATTGCACCAGCCGCCCCTCGCCGTCCCACAACCAGGTGGCCTGGGCCTTGCCGATGCCGGCAAAGGCGCTGGCGAAGTCTTCGAAGTCGCTGAGCGACACGATGCGGTCCAGCGTGCGCACGGCCAGCGGCGCGTTGCGGCGCGCTTCGTCACGCGCTTCGGGGTCGGCAGCCCCGGCGGCGGGCAGCGGGTTGACCACCTCTTTCACGCCGAGCGCGCGGGCCCGCAGTTGGCTGATCTGCCCCGCCGCCACATTGCCCGCCAGACCGATGCCCACGCGGTAACGCGCCTTCACATTCATCACACCACTGGGCAGGCGCTGGCCCTGCACGCCGTCGCCGAATTGCACGCTGACGGTGCCGTCATCGGCCTGCCGCGCGATGTAACCCCGGTCGTTCGGGCCCAGGTCGGACAGGCGGGCCACCTGCGGCCAGACCACGTCGTCCACCCGCACTTCCAGGCTGCTGCGTGTGCCCGAAGGCGTGGCCGCGCTGGTGTGGGTCAGCGGCTTGCCGCGCAGCTCGAAACGCTGCAGCACGGCTGCGCCGTCGCCACTGCCCAGCACCTCGCTCTGGATGTTGCGCTGCTGGCTGTCGCCGTGGCTGGCGGCCACCACATTGGCGTTGATGCGCAGGGTGGCGGGCAGATAGTGCTGGGTCAGTTCGGTGTGCAGTTCCAGTTGCGTGTGCGCACCGGCCACCGTGGCGTGGCGCAGTTGCATCACTTCGCTGACAGGCCGCAGCGGCACCTTGAAGGCCTCGCCGTCCAGGAAGGTCAGCGTGGCGGTGGTGATGTTGGTGGACAGCTGCGTGGCCACCTGCACGGCCGCCAATGCGTCGCCGGCGTTCAGCCGTCGCCAGGCGCGATGGCTGGCAGGGTCATCGGCGTCCAGCGCGTGGCCGCTCAACGCCAGCCAGCGGTCGTCGGGCAGTTCGGCCTGCGCGCTGTCCAGCATCAACAACTTGCCGCTGATCAAGCCCGACACGGGCCGCAGCGCCCACGGCAGTTCCACCGATTCGGCGTGCACTGCGGTATCGCGCAGCCGTTTGTTAAACCGGTCTTCCAGTTGCTCGCCGCGCAGCGTCAGCCGCGTGGTCTTGCTGCTGAGGGTGAAGGCGCTGCGGCCGCCTTCGCGGGTGTCCAGCACCTCGTACAGCTCTTCGTAGTCGGGTGTGGCCAGCACCACCCAGCTGCCGACGGTGATGTGCGGGTAGGCGGCGTCCAGGTGCACCGGCCTGTCGCTGGTGGGCGGGGTGCCTTCCTTCGGCCAATCCGACACCTCGGCAATGGTGTAGCCCGGCCATTGCGGGTGCGCGACGATGCTGCCGTCGGCGTCCTTGTCGGACCCCAGCGTCGCGGCGCGCAGGCTCACCGGCATGGCGCGCCAATCGGGCGCGGCCTGGCCGAACAGGGCCGCGCGGGTACGCAGCGCAAAACAGCGCGGGTGGGCCAGCGCTGGCTGTATCGACGGGATGACGCTGCCCAGCCCCCGGTCCAGCGTGACGATGGTGGTGCCGGCCTGCGGGTCGGCGCTGGGCGTATCGGGCGGCAGCACCTGCACACGCGCCACGCGGCGGAAGTCCCAGTTTTCGCTACCGGCGTCTTTCGCGCGTTCGTCGCCCACCACCAGCAGCGCATCACCCGGCTGCAGCCGCGTGTTCTGCCCGGCCAGCCACAGCGTGCGGCCGCCCCAGTAAGGCGCAGCGGGCATGTCGTGCACCACGGGCATCGCGTTCCAGGCGGCGCGGGCGTCCAGCGTTTCCAGCGTCTCGAAAACCTGCGGCGCCTCGTCTTGCGCGGGCACGCTCTGGGTGGCACTGCCGGCGTCGATGCGGGCCGCCAGCGGCGCGCCCGGCGCGGTTTCCAGCGTGTAGGCCAGGCGCACCGCAGCGGCCACGCCGGGCCGCAATTCGTAGCCGATGCTGCGCGCCAGTTCCAGCACCGAACGGCGTTCGGTGGCGGTGCGCAGGTAGTTCTCGTTGGCGATGCGCTCCTGGTAGAAGGCCAGCACGTCCAGCACGGCCGACCAGGCGTCCACCAGCGCCAGCGCCGGGTCGCTGGGCTCGCGCGTGCTCAAGCCGGCAAGCGCGGGTTGGCCCGACAGCGCGGCCATCTGCGTCTGCCTGAAACGGCCGTGCGTGCCCACGCGGTAGGCCAGCGCGGTCTGCCCGGGCGCGTTCAGCGCAGCCACCGGCGTCAGCGCCTTGACGCCAGTGCAGCAGTCGCAACGGGCGGGGTCGTGCATCACAGGCCCCCCTTCATCTGCAGGCGCAAGCGGCCGTTCTCGGGGAAGTTGGGATCGTTGTCCAGGCGCAGCACTTCCAGCGGCGCCGCAGCCAGCCAGCCCTTGCCCAGTTCACCGCTGGCAGCGCGGCCCCAGCGCTGCAGGCGCAACACGTCGACCGAGGCCACGCCGGTCACGTCTTGCGCCGCCGCCACCAGCGCCGACAGCGCCAGGCCCTGCCCGAAGGTGTAAGCGTCGGGGTTGAAGAAGCCGCCCACGCCGGTGCCCAGGCGCTGCAGCAAACGGCGCTGCACGTCAGCGGCGAAGTAGCCGGGCAGCACGCAGATGGCCAGCGTGACGTCCAACGCCACCATCAGCGGCGGGCGGATGTCCAGGTCCTGCCCGGTCAGGCGGTAGCGTTCCAGATGAGTCCGCAGTTCGGCCGCGAAGGCCGCGTCCACGGGCTTGCCGCCGCGCCGGTCCACGCTGATGAAAACCGTGTACCAACTGCCCGTCCAGCGCAGCCGCGCCACGGCGCGCTGCACCTCGGGGTGGCGTTCGGCGGCGCGGGCGTAGTCGGCGTCGGTGACGGCGCGTTCCTGCGTGCGAAAGGCCTCGGGCGCGCGGGTGCGGATGCTGGCGGCGCTGTCGGGGTCGCTGCCGCCGGTGGCCGCCAGCGGGTTGCGCACGGCCAGCAGGTGGTTGGTGACGAGCGCGTCGTCGCAGACCACGCGGGTCAGGCTGTCGGCGCCGACATTGCCCGCTGCACCACCGCCCAGGCGCCAGCGGCCGACCAGGCGACTGCCGGCATCAGGGGCGGCGCCAAAGTGGTTGTCGCCGAAGCGCAAGTGCACGGTGCCGTCGCTGTCGGTTTCGACCACGAAGTCGGGCATGAAGCGGTCGCTGCCCAGCAGGTCGGGCTGCGGCGTCCAGGCCTCGGCGGCGGGGTCGGGCTGGTCGCCGAAAACCACGGCGTCATCGGCCACCAGTTGCATGCCGGCGGGGCGCGCATGCTGCACGTCCTGCAGCAGCGCCGCCGCTGCGGGCGCCAGCACGGCGCGGCTGTGCACGTAGGGCTGGCCGTGCGCCAG
>JANPHI010000024.1:0-3872 GCA_031424355.1 Betaproteobacteria bacterium | reverse complement strand
CATCGAAACCGAAGCGCCCATCGAAGTGGCCTTCTGGACCAACGAGGAAGGCTCGCGCTTCGTGCCGGTGATGATGGGTTCGGGCGTCTTTGCGGGTGCTTTCACGCTGGACCACGCCTACGCGGCGACCGACACCGAAGGCAAGACGGTGCGGGGGGAGCTGGAACGCATCGGCTACATCGGCAACGAAGTGCCGGGTGCCCACCCGATCGGCAGCTATTTCGAGACCCACATCGAGCAGGGCCCGGTGCTGGAAGACCACGACATCACCATCGGCGTGGTGACTGGCGTGCTGGGCATACGCTGGTACGACTGCGTGGTGACCGGCATGGAAGCCCACGCCGGCCCGACGCCGATGGCGCTGCGCAAGGACGCGCTGCAGGTGGCCGCCGCGCTGATGCAGGAGGTGGTGGCCTGCGCCCACCGGCATCCCCCCCACGGTCGTGGCACGGTGGGCATGGTGCACGTGCACCCGAACAGTCGCAACGTGATCCCGGGCCGCGTGAAGTTCAGCATCGACCTGCGCAACGCCAGCGACGCGCTGTGCGAAGCGATGGACGCCGACATCCGCGCGGTGGCCACGAGGCTCAGCGCCGAGAGCGGCTTGCCGATCGAGATCACGCCCGTCTCGGCCTACCCCGCGCAGCCCTTCCACGCCGAGTGCGTGGCGGCCGTGGCGCGCGCGGCCGAGCAGCTGGGCTACTCCAGCATGCCGGTGGTTTCCGGCGCCGGCCACGACGCCGTCTACATGGCGCGGCTGGCGCCGGCCGGCATGATCTTCATCCCCTGCAAGGACGGCATCAGCCACAACGAGATCGAAGACGCGCAGCCGGCGCACATCACCGCCGGCTGCAACGTGCTGCTGCACGCGATGCTGGAACGCGCCGGCGTGGTTTGACGCGCCTGCGCACCCAGTCTTTCAGCAGGTGATGGGCAGGCGAGCGTTCAGCGCCGCGTTGCTGGTGCAGAAGGCATCGTCGGTCAGGTACTGGGCCTCGTAGCAGCGCACGTCGTAGTGGATCCAGGTCGGCGCAATGTTCGCTGGCTCCAGCGACTTGCGGTTGGTGGCCAGCCAGCCGACCTGACCGTTGGCGGTTTCCACGATCTTGCCGCGCACGGCGTCGCAGTTGGCCATGTCGCTCATCTTGTTTTCACCGGGCTTGAGCACGATGTCCAGGTCCACCGCCTTGCCGTGGTGGTTGGTGGTGTTGCGCCCGTGGTTGGTGTTGTCCACCGAGCAGCGGTAGCCTGAATTGAAGGTGAACTGGCGGTCGGGCACGTAGTGGAAGACGGCGCGGGCCGCCCACAGCAGCATGCGGTGGATGCCCGGGTACTCGTAGCGGTAGTTCATTTCCGTCCGCGGCTGACCGGCAAAGTACTGCCCCTTGAACAGCCCCTGGCCGTAGCCCTTGCAGACACCGCAAGGGCAGCGCAGCACCTTGAAATCAATCGGGTATTTGTCGGCGAACGCGTCGATGGCGGCGAAGGTGGCGCGGTCCACCACGCCCGTGGGCGCTGCCATCTTCATGAAGTCGCGCTGGAAGCACGTCACCTGCAGCAGGCTGCCGCCGCCGAAATCGCCATCCGGAACCGTGCCGCGAAAGCCCGCCAGCCGGGTCTGCAGTTCGGCCACGTCGGGGCCTTTGCAGCCCACGCGCAGTTCGCGTGAGCCGTAGGCCGCAGGGCTGGCGCTGGCGGCCGCTTCCGGCATGCCTCTTGAGGCCCGCGCCATCGGCAGGTCCCGTGCGACCGGCGCGTCGGCTTGGGGCCGGGCCGCCGGCTTGCGGGCGCTGGCGGTGGCAGCCGTCTTGGGCGTCTTCGGCGTCTTGGGTGTGACGGGGGTGGTGGGTGTCGCAGGCGTGTGCGGGGTGGACGGCGTCGTTGGCGTTGCGGCGGTGGGCCGCCGCGCGGGCTTGCGCACAGCCTTCGCCGTTTTGGGCGTGGCTGCCGTCTTCACGGTCTTCACGGTCTTCACGGTCTTGGGCGTGGGGGGTGTGCGCGTGGCCATCTCGGGTCTCCTGGTGGTTGATCGACGTCGATTGCGCCGCGCTGCCGCGCGGTGGGGGTGTTACTTGCCGGCGGCACTGGCGGCTGGCGCGGCCGGCTTGGCCTTGTCGCCGCTGGCGGCCAGTTTTTCGCTGAAGCCATCGGCCAGCTTTTGCGCGGCCAGCCCGGTGGCGAAGAACTTGCCCAGGCCCACGTCGGCCGACTTGGTGCTGGTGTTGACCGAGAACTGCCCCAGCACCGACAGCGCGTCCTGGCTCTGGCCGGCCTTGTTTTTCGGGTTGCCCACGGTCGACAGCACCTGCGTCGAGCTGCCGTCGGGCTGGCGCACGGTGGCCGGCACGATGGCGAAGTTCTTGTCCTGGTAGCCCAGCGTGAACGTGGCGCCCTGGTCGGTTGCCGAGCCGCCGATGCTGATGCCCAGCGTCTGGGTCTGCCCGAAGACGAGCATGGTGTTGCCTTGCGTCGAACAGGCCGAGGTGAGGACGGCCGCGCTCAGCGCGGTGCAGATCCGGATGGCATGGCGCATCAGTCGCCTCCTGGGGTGGTGGGTGTGGATGGCGCGGCGGCCGCGCAAGGATCGGCCCGGCGCAGGGCTTGCACCGCAGGGCTGGTGGCTTGCTGGTCGTTGGCTGGCAGGACGACCACGTGGCAGCCGGCGGGCAGCAGCGCCAGGCTGGCCTGCGTGTAGCCCAGGCTGTGGCCCCAGGGGCCGGACTGCAGGCCCAGCGAGGTGCCGCGGTAGACGATGGGCGTGCTGCCCGGCGTGGCTTGCAGGTGCACGAAGCCGAAGCTGCGGTGCACCGCCACGCTGCCGTCACCGGCGTAGATGTTGACCGTGGTGCAAGCCGGCAGGCCGAGCAAGCCGAGACCGCAGAAGGCGGTCTGCAACCAAGGGCTGCGGTGGCGGGCGGGCCTGGGCATGTGCGGTGGTTCTGTGGCCAGAAGGGGCGCTGGCAAATGTCACCCAGGCCCTCGGAGCCGTCAATCGATGCCTGCCCCCGGGGCCTGTGCAAGCCCGGCGCGCGGTGCGCTACAGCGCCTTGGTCGCGATGCGGAAGTCCGGGTCTTCGGGGAAGGCCGCGATCTTGAAACCCAGGCTGGTCATCAGTCGCAGCATCGGCGTGTTGTTGGTCAGGATCAGGCCCATCACCTCGGCCAGGCCCTGGCCGCGCGCGGCTTCCATGATCGACAGCATCAGCCGCGAACCCAGGCCCTGGCCGACGAAGTCGTCGGCCACCAGCAGCGCAAATTCGCAGCTGGTGCCGTCAGGGTTGGTCACCACCCGGCTGACGCCGACGATGCGCTCGGTTTCGCTGACGCTGCCGTCGGCTTCCTGCAGGCGCTGCTTGACCACGGCCACCAGCGCCATCTCGCGGTCGTAGTCGATCAGCGTGAAGCGCGCCAGCATGCGCATCGGCAGTTCGGGCAGCGTGCTGGCGAAGCGGAAGTAGCGGCTTTCCTGCGACAGCCCGCGCACCAGGCCTTGCAGCATCTCGGCGTCGTCGGGGTGGATGGGGCGGATGGTGTACAGCCCGCCGCCCTTCAGCGGCCATTCGCGTTCCTGGCCGGCCGGGTAGGGCAGGATGGCCAGATGGCCGAAGCTGCCTGGCGCTTGCGTGGCGCTGTCGACCACGATGCGCGCGTCCACCGCCACCGCACCGTGCTCGTCCACGATGATGGGGTTGATGTCCATCTCGCGCAGCTGCGGCAGCGCGCAGACCATCTCGCTGACGCGCAGCAGCACGCGTTCCAGCGCGGCGTGGTCGGCGGCCGGCGCGCCGCGCCACTCGCCCAGCATCTCCGACACGCGGGCGCGTTCGATCAGGTGGCCGGCCAGGAACTGGTTCAGCGGCGGCAGTTCCATC
>JANPHI010000023.1:0-2079 GCA_031424355.1 Betaproteobacteria bacterium | reverse complement strand
TTGCGCAGGCCGTGCAGCAGGATGACGCGCGCCGGGCTCAGGCCCTTGGCGCGGGCGGTGCGCATGTAGTCCTCGCGCAGCACTTCCAGCATGGCGCTGCGCGTCATGCGCGCGATGGTCGCCATCGGCACCGTGCCCAGCACCAGCGCGGGCAGGGCCAGGTGCAGACAGGCGGAGTGGAAGGCGCCGATTTCCTGGCCGCGCAGGTCGGCGAGTGCGCTGTCGATCAACATGAAACCGGTCACCGGGTTGATGTCGAATTCAATGCCGATGCGCCCGCTGACCGGGGTCCATTCCAGGCCGACCGAGAAGTACATGATGAGGATCAGCCCCCACCAGAACACCGGCATCGAATGGCCCACGGTGGCCAGCGCCATCACCGCCTGGTCGAACCAGCTGCCGCGCTTCAAGGCTGCCGCCACGCCCAGCGTCAAACCCACGACCAGCGC
Source organism: Betaproteobacteria bacterium (assembly GCA_031424355.1). GTDB lineage: Bacteria > Pseudomonadota > Gammaproteobacteria > Burkholderiales > Burkholderiaceae_C > Rubrivivax. The sequence continues at coordinate 1,630 of JANPHI010000023.1, read as the reverse complement.
CAACAACAAGGCCGTGCCGGCCAGTTCGATGGTGGCCGGGAACAGCGCGGCGAATTCGACAGCAACCGGTTCGCGCGTGACCAGGCTCTTGCCCAGGTCGCCGTGCAGCAGCTGCGTCACGTAGCGCAGGTACTGCGCCGGCAGCGGCTGGTCCAGGCCCAGTTGCTGCATCAGCGCGGCGTGGGCGGCGGGGTCGAGCCGGCGTTCGCCGACCATGATTTCGATGGGGTCGCCGGGTATCAGGCGGATCAGCGCGAAGGCCGCGCTCACGCCCAGCAAGGTGGGAATGAGCGCGGCCAGCTTCTTCAGGATCAGCGTGAACATGGGCTCCAACAAAAAAGCGCGGGGCCTGGTGAGGCCCCGCGCCGGCTTCAGACCCGGGTGGCGGTCAGAAGAATTTGTATTCCGCCGAGACCACGAAGCTGCGGCCACGCGGGTCGGCCACGCGCGGTTCCCAGCTGCTGCCGGCACCGGTGTTGGTGTCGTAGGCCAGGGCGAAAGGCGGGTCGGTGTTGAGCAGGTTCTTGATGCCGGCATTCAGCGTCAGGTTCTTGACGCCGGTGTAGGCCACGTTGGCGTGGTACAGCGTGTAGGCCTTGACGAAGGGGCTGTAGTTCACCGGGTTCAGGTTGCCGTTGGCCACGCCGGGCGGGATGTAGCCGGCGTAGCCGCTGCTGTACTGCTGGCGCAGCGTGCCGCCCCACTCGCCGTACTTGTAGGTGGCGAAGGCGCTGTGCTTCCAGCGCAGCCCCAACTCGCTGGACCGCGTGAAGACGGCCACCTCGCTGGCGCCGAAAGGCAGGCCGGGCAGCAAGCGCGACTTCTTCTCCAGCAGGTAGGAGCCGTCCAGGCCAGCGCTGACGCGGCCGCCAGCCAACGGCGTGCCGCCACGCAACACCACCTCGATGCCCTGGGTGCTGGTTTCGCCCGAATTCAGCCAACTGGTGTCGATGTAGATGACAGCGCCGGCGGCGTTGCGGATGAAGCGGTTCTGCAACTGCGCGTAGTTCAGGATGAAGCCGCTGGCGCCCGTGACGCTCAGGGCCTGGATGGTGCCCTTGCGCTGGATGGTCCACCAGTCCACCGAGGCACTGAATTCGTTGATGGGCTGCCACACCAGGCCCACGTTGCTCATCTTCGAGGTTTCGGGTTCGAGGCTGTCCACGCCGTGGAACAGCGTGTTGAAGGTGATGGCGGAACAGCCGACCGTGGTGCTGACGATGCCAGAGGGGCAGGTGGCCGGGTCGGGTACGCCCGCGCCGCTGTAGGCCGAGTCGGTCAGGCCGTTGTAGAGCTGGTTGAACGTGGGCACGCGGAAGCCGGTGCCGTAGGAAGCGCGCAGCACCAGGCTGTCCAGCGGCGCAAAGCGCAGCGAAGCCTTGGGATTGGTGGTCGTTCCGAAGCGGGAGTAGTCGTCGTAGCGGGCCGACAGGTTCAGTTCCAGGTTCTTCACGACCGGCACGATGACTTCGCCGTACACGGCCTTGACGTCGCGCTTGACGCCCGACAGCGCGTTGAGGTTGTCGAAAGCCGCGTTGAAGATCCAGGTGTTGATGTCGTTGGTGTTGACGTTCAGGTTGCCGGCGAACTTGTACTTTTCCTGGCGGAAGTCGACACCCACGGCGGCCAG
>JANPHI010000022.1:0-3066 GCA_031424355.1 Betaproteobacteria bacterium | reverse complement strand
GCGTAGGCCGCGCGCAGCGCTTCCACGCTGGGGTAGGCCAGCGCCACACCGTTGCGCTGGGCCAGCGCGAAGATCAGCTCGGGTTCCAGCGAGCCTTCGATGTGGATGTGCAGTTCGGCCTTGGGCATCTCGCGCAGCAGCGCGTGCAGGGCGGGCCGCGACAAGACGGTGGCGGGCGTGGTCATGGTGTGGCGCGTGGGGTGGTCATCGTGCCACTGTAGCGCCGCAAGGCGGTGCGGCCGTCAGCGCGCTGCGCCCTGCACGGCCGCTTTCACGCGTTTGACGAAGGCCGGGTCGGCGTCACCCAGCTGCGTGCTGCGGCCGGCAACGCGGCCTTGTGCGTCCAGCAGCACCAGCGCGGTGGTGTGGTTGTAGTCGCCGTTGGCCAGCAGGCGGTACTGCACCCCCAGCACGGCCGCCAGCTTGCGCACGCTGGCGGGGTCGGTGCGGGCCAGCGTCCAGTGGCCCGGGTCCAGTTCCCGCTGCGCGGCGGTCTTGGCCAGCACGGCGACGGTGTCGCGTGCGGGGTCGAAGCTGACCAGCAGCACCGTGGTCTGCGCGCGCTCGGCGGGGCTCAGATGACCTTCGGTGTCGCGCAGCGCGTCCACCAGCATCGGGCAGACGAACTCGCACGAGGTGTAGAACATGCTGACCAGTACCGGGTGGCCCCGGCCGGCGTCCAGGGCCACGGTGCGGCCTTGCTGGTCGGTCAGCGACAGCTTGAGCTGGTAGACCGAATCCGCCGGCAAGGGACTGGCAACGGTCGCGGGTGCGGTGTTGACGGTCGCGATGGCAGTTGGCGCGGCGGCCAGCGCGCTCGCTGACGCCGTCAGCAGCAGGGCCAGACCGAGGGCGCGAGCGTGAGGGTGCGCGCGGCCCGGCAGTTTCAGCTTCATGGTGTTTCCTTTGCGTGGGGTCGCACACAGCGAAAGCCCAGGCTGCTGGTGCTGTCGGATGCGTTCAGCGAAGACAGCAGCGCAATGCGCATCAGCACCGCGTAGTTCTGCTTGTCCTGCAGGTTGATGGCGCCAGCGCCACAGAATTTCAGCTTGTCGGGATCGTCGGCGCTGCGGCTGTCGGCATTGACCAGCAGCGCGTTGAAGTCGTCGACCCATTCCCAGACCAGGCCGTGCAGGTCGCGCACGCCGTAGACATTGGCGCTGCCGCCGACGGCCGGCAAGGCCATGCTGGCGGGCCGCGCGTACCAGCCCAGGATGCGCGCCAGCCAGGCCGGGTCGCTGCGCGCGTCGCGCCGGGTGGCATCGGCCGCCGCGGCGTATTCCCATTCGGTCCAGGTCGGCAGGCGACCGCCCTCGAACTCGCAATAGGCCTGTGCGGCGAACCAACTCACGTGGGTCACCGGCCGCTCGGCGGCGTCGCCATCGGCCAGGGCGGTGGGCGTGGCCCAGTCCTGCAGGTAGCCGGCGTCGGCAAAGGTGCGGGGCACCTGCTGGCGCTGCCACTGCGGCTGGTCGCGCACGAAACGCAGGAAGTCGCCCTGGGTGACCGGCGTGGCGCGCATCGCGTAGGCCGGTACCACCAGCGCGGCCTGCGTGGCGTCGTTGGCCAGCACCGTGGCCAGGCGGCCGGCGGGCAGCGACACGTACAGCGGCTGCACTGGCCCCTGCGCTTGTGCTTGTGCCGGTGCTTGTGCTTGGGCTTGTGCCTGGGCTTGCACCGCTGCCGCGCTGCACACCAGGCTCAGCAGCACTGCCCCGAGGTGGCGCCCCGCCCCGGGCCTGCTGACGCTGCGGTGCACGGTCATGGCCATGGCCATGACCTCAATGGGCGGGCGCCGGCGTGGCCACCTTGGTGGCGCGCACCTTCTTCACGTCCTCGGTCGCGATGCGGCCGCCGGTGTTGCCGAAGCTGTTCAGCACATAGGTCAGGATGTTGGCCACCTCGTCGTCGTTGAGCTGGTTCATCGGCGGCATCACCGAGTCATAGTCCTTGCCGTTGACCTTGAGCTTGCCGCTCAGGCCGTGCAGCACCACACCGATGGCGCGCTGCGGGTCCTTGGCCAGGTAGTCGGACTGCGCCAGCGGCGGGAACACCCCCGCCAGACCGGCGCCGTTGGCCTGGTGGCAGACCGAGCAGGTGCCGGCGAACAGCGCCTTGCCGGCCTGCACCTGGTCTTGCTGCGTCAGCGTGCCGCTGGCAGCGGCCTGGGTGGCCACCGTGACGGCATTCATGTTCGGCTGCGAGCGGTCACCCAGGTAGACCGAATCCAGCTCCTTGCCCGAATAGATGGTCTTGTCCTCGGGCCCGTTGATCTTCAGGATGGCCAGCGCGCCCTTGTTGAAAGCACGGAAGATCGAGTGATCGACCAGCACGTAGCTGCCCGGCACCTTGGCCTTGAATTCCACCGCCACCGCGCCGCCGGCCGGGATCAGCGTGGTCTGCACATTGCGCTGCACGTTGCTGCCGCCTTCGTAGCGCACCTTGTCGAAGATGGCGCCAATGACGTGGAAGCTGGACACCAGGTTCGGCCCACCGTTGCCGACGAAGAGGCGCACCGTTTCGCCGGTCTTGGCGGTGATGGCCTTGTCGCCGGTCAGCGCGCCTTCGGCACCGTTGAACAGCACGTAGGTGGGCTTTTCGTCGATGGCCTTTTCCATGTCGAAGGGCTGCAGGCCCTTCTCGCGGTACTTGCCCGTGGTGTAGAAATCGCCCTGCATCACGTAGTACTCGTGGTCGACCTTGCTCAGCCCTTCCGGCGGCTCGACCAGGATCAGGCCGTACATGCCGTTGGCCACGTGCATGCCCACCGGCGCGGTGGCGCAGTGGTAGACGTAGATGCCTTCGTTCAGCGCCTTGAAGGTGAACTGCGATTCATGGCCCGGCGCGGTGAAGCTGCTGGCCGCGCCGCCGCCCGGGCCGGTGACGCCGTGCAAGTCGATGTTGTGCGGCATCTTGCTGCTGGGGTGGTTCTTCAGGTGGAACTCCACCGTGTCGCCCTGGCGCACCCGGATGAAGCTGCCCGGCACGCTGCCGCCGAACGTCCAGAAGGTGTAGTTCACGCCTTCGGAAATCTGCATCTCCTTTTCGACGACTTCCAGCTCGACG
>JANPHI010000021.1:0-17654 GCA_031424355.1 Betaproteobacteria bacterium | reverse complement strand
GTGAACTCGGGCACGTCGAAGCGGATGACGTAGTCGCGCTCGGGCGCCGGGTTGGGGAAGACCTGCAGGTCTTTGCTGGGGGCCGAAGGCGGAATGGCCGGCGCGGCGCGTTGGTTGAGGGTGGGCTTGCGGGCCATGCGGTGCTTTCGTTCCGGCCGGGCGGCCTGGGCGGGTCTGGAGGGGGCGCGATGCTATCATCTGGCCCGTTTTGCGCTCTGACGAAGGGCGCATTTTTCTATTCAAATCAAGCACTTGCGTGCGGCTTGCGGTCTTCGGGCGCAGGGCCTGCGACGCCCCAGCTGCCGATGCGCCTCACACAGATCAAGCTCTCGGGTTTCAAGAGTTTCGCGGAACCCACCACCTTCCAGCTGCCCGGGCAGCTGGTCGGCGTGGTCGGGCCCAACGGCTGCGGCAAGAGCAACATCATGGACGCCGTGCGCTGGGTGCTTGGCGAAAGCAAGGCCAGCGAACTGCGTGGCGAAAGCATGCAGGACGTGATCTTCAGCGGCAGCGGCCACCGCAAGCCGGCCAGCCGCGCCAGCGTCGAACTGGTCTTCGACAACCAGTTGGCGCGCGCCGGCGGCCAGTGGAACGCCTTTGCCGAAATCGCCGTCAAGCGCACGCTGACCCGCGACGGCACCAGCAGCTACTTCATCAACAACCAGCCGGTGCGCCGCCGCGACGTGCAGGACGTGTTCCTGGGCACCGGGCTGGGCCCGCGCGCCTACGCCATCATCGGCCAGGGCACCATCAGCCGCATCATCGAAAGCCGGCCCGAAGAGCTGCGTTTGTTCCTGGAAGAAGCCGCTGGCGTCAGCAAGTACAAGGAACGCCGCCGCGAAACCGAGAACCGGCTGAAGGACACGCGCGAAAACCTGACCCGCGTCGACGACATCCTGCGCGAGCTGAACAGCAACCTCGACAAGCTGGAAACCCAGGCCGCCGTGGCCGCGCAGTACCGCACGCTGCAAGAGCAGGGCACCCTGAAGCTGCACCAGCTGTGGTTCCTGAAGCACCGCGACGCGGCCAGCGAAGAGATGCGTGTGAAGACCGCTGCCAGCGAGGCCGTCAATGCGCTGGAAGCGCGGCTGGCCGACTTGCGCCATGTCGAAGCCGAGCTGGAAAGCGTGCGCCAGGCGCATTACGAGGCCAACGACGAACTGCACGCCAAGCAGGGCTTGCTGGCCGAAGCGGCGCTGGAAGTCAGCCGGCTGGAAGAGCGCATCCGCTACGTCGTCGAAGGCCGCCAGCGCGCCGTGGCGCGGCTGGCCGAGCTGAAGGTGCAGAACGACACCTGGGCGCAGCGCCAGGCCGAGGCCGACGTGGAGCTGGACGACATTGCCGCGCAAATCGAAGGCGCGGACGAACAGGCAGGCGTGCTGGCCGCGCAGGCCGAAGAGCAGGCGATCGAGCTGCCCACGCTGGAAGACGCGGTGCGCGCCCAGCAGGCCACCGCCAACCAGCAGCGCGCCCAGGTGGCGCAGGTGCAGCAGCAGATCCAGGTGCTGGCGGCCGACAGCCGCAACATCGAAGAACAGTCACGCGGGCTGAAGGGCCGGCGTGAACGGCTGGCCGGTGAACGCCAGGGGCTGCAAGCGCCCGACCTGGTCAAGCTGGACGCGCTGAAGCTGCAGGAAGCCGCCGCCGCTGAGACGCATGAGGTGGCCGATGCGCGCTTGCAGGAACTGCAAGAACAGGTGCCCGCGCTGGACGAACAGCGCCGTGCCGCCCAGGCCGCGGTGAACCGCGAATCGGGCAAGCTGGCCGACACCGGTGCGCGGCTGGAAGCGCTGCGCGCGCTGCAGGACAAGGTCCAGACCGAAGGCAAGCTCAAGCCCTGGCTGGAGCGCCACGGTTTGAGCGGGCTGCAAGGCTTGTGGACGCAGATCCACATCGAAGCGGGCTGGGAGCCGGCGCTGGAAGCGGCGCTGCGCGAGCGCATGACCGCGCTGGCTGTCGGCCGCCTGGACACCGTGCGCGCCTTTGCGGCCGACGCGCCGCCGGCCAAGCTGGCCTTCTACGCGCTGCCCAGCGGCGGCGCGACCAGCACGCACACCACCTTGCCGCGCCTGAGCGATCTGCTGCGTTTGAGCGACGCCAGCATGAAGTCCTTGCTGGCCGATTGGCTGGAAGGCGTCTACACGGCCACCGCCATCGACGAGGCCATGGCCCAGCGCGCGCAGTTGAAGCCCGGCGAAGTCATCATGACCCGCGAGGGGCATGCGGTCAGCCTGCACGCGGTGGCTTTCTACGCGCCCGACAGCGAACAGGCCGGCATGCTGGCCCGCGCGCAGGAGATCGAGAACCTGGACCGCCAGCAGCGCGCGCAGGCGCTGATTGCCGACGACAGCAAGAGCGCTTCCGTGCGCCTGGAAGCTGCCTACACCGACGCCAGCCAGCGCCTGCTGGTGGCGCGCCGTGAAGCCGCCGAGGCACAGAACCGCGCCCACGGTCTGCATGTCGAACTGCTGCGCTTGAGCCAGCAGGCCGAAGCCGCCACGTCGCGCCGTGAACAACTCAGCGAAGAGCTGGGTGAAATCGACGCGCAACTGGAAGCTTTGGAAGAACGCAAGGCCACCGGCGAGGCGCGCTTCGAAGAACTGGACGTGGCCCTGGCCAACACGCAAGAGCGCCATGCCGACCTGGAAGACGGCGTGATTGCCGCCGAGCGCAAGTTGGCGGACGCGCGTGAACAGCAGCGCGCGCTGGAACGCCAGGCCCAGGAAGCCCGCTTCCAGGCCCGTGCGCTGGCCGCGCGGCGCGATGAATTGACGCGCAGCCTGCAGACGGCGGCCGCGCAAGTGGCCGCCAATGCGCAGGCCGGTGAACAGCTGCAGCTGGAACTGGGCACTTTCAACGATCAGGCCGCATCGGCCGGCCTGCAGACGGCGCTGGCGCTGAAGCTGGACCGTGAACAGGCGCTGGGCCAGGCACGCAGCCGGTACGACGACCTGAGCGCGCAACTGCGCCGCGCCGACGAGTCCAAGCTGGGTTTCGAGCGCAGCCTGCAGCCGCTGCGCGACCAGATCACCAAGCTGCAACTGGAAGAGCAGGCCGCGCAGCTGGGCGGCGCGCAGTACCTGGAACAACTGGTCGCTGCGGCCGTGGACTTTGAAGCGCTCAGCAAGACCATCGAAGACGGCGCCGTGAAGCTGTGGGGCCTGCAGACCGAGATCGACCGCATCACCAAAGAGATCAACGGCCTGGGCGCGGTGAACCTGGCGGCGCTGGACGAATTGACGGCCTCACGCGAGCGCAAGACCTTCCTGGACGCGCAGAACGCCGACCTGGCCGAGGCCATCGGCACCTTGGAAGACGCCATCCACAAGATCGACATCGAGACGCGCGACCTGCTGGCGTCACCTTCAACCAGGTCAACGAACACTTCGGTTTGATGTTCCCCAAACTCTTCGGCGGCGGCAATGCGCGGCTGGTGATGACGGGCACCGAGATCCTCGACAGCGGCGTGCAGGTGATGGCCCAGCCGCCGGGCAAGAAGAACAGCACCATCCACCTGCTGAGCGGCGGTGAGAAGGCGCTGACGGCCATCGCGCTGGTCTTCGCCATCTTCCAGCTCAACCCCGCGCCCTTCTGTTTGCTGGACGAGGTGGACGCGCCGCTGGACGACGCCAACACCGAGCGCTACCGCAACCTGGTCACCGAGATGAGCAAGGGCACGCAGTTCCTCTTCATCAGCCACAACAAGATCGCGATGGAAATGGCCCAGCAGCTCATTGGTGTGACGATGCAGGAACAGGGCGTGTCGCGCATCGTGGCGGTGGACATGGAATCGGCGCTGAGCATGGCCGAGGCCGCATGACGCTGACCACCGCGCTGGCCGCGCTGGGCCTGCTGGTGCTGGCCGTGCTGGCCCTGCAGATGTGGTGGGGCAGCCGGCGCCGGCTGCGGCGGCAGGCGGCGGCTGACAGCGTGTTGAGCGGTGAACGCCAGGATCCGCCGATGGGTGGTGACGGTGGCGACGCCGGCGACGGTGCGGATGGCCGCGACGCTAACGCAGGCGCGCCGTCGGCCGGCGGTGCCACCGAGCTGGACGAGAACGGCGAGCCCCGCCCGGCCACCGACCCGGCAGCCGACGGCACCGACCGCAGCGTCACGCTGCGCGCCCCGCAGCGCCGCATGCCCCGGCTGGACGCCCTGATCGACGCCATCGTGCCGCTGGCCGTGGAAGCGCCGATCAGCGGCGAGCTGGCGCTGGCCCACCTGCCGCCTTCACGTCGCGCGGGCAGCAAGCCTTTCTACATCGAAGGCCTGGACGCCGAGAGCGGCACCTGGGAGCTGTTGTCGGCCGGCCGCCGCTACGGTGAACTGCAGGCCGGCGTGCAACTGGCCAGCCGCAGCGGCCCGCTGAACGAGATCGAGTACAGCGAATTCATGCAGAAGTTGCAGGCCTACGCCGAAGCCGTCGGCGCCAGCGTGGACGGTTCGAACGCGCCCGACATGCTGGAAGTGGTGGCCCGTGCGCGCGAACTCGACAGCCTGACCGGGCCGCTGGATGCGCAACTGACCGTGACCTTGCGCACCAACAGCGTGGCCTGGTCGGTCAGCTATGTACAGCAGGTGGCGGCCCGCCTGGGCTTTGTGCCCGGCGCGGTGCCGGGGCGGCTGGTGCTGCCTTCCGACGAGGAAGGCGCGCCGCCGATGCTGGTGCTGGCCGTGGACGCGCAAGCCGCGCTGGCCGAAGACCCGCAGTCCAGCGCCCTCCGCGAGTGCACCCTGACGCTGGACGTGCCACAGACGCCGGCCGGCAAAGAGCCTTTCCCGGCCTGGCACCTCGCGGCGCGCAAGCTGTCGGACGACCTCGACGCCACACTGGGCGACGACCAGGGGCAGCCCATCAACCTGCAGGCCTTTGCCGAGATCGGGCAGGAACTGGACGGCCTGTACCTGCGGCTGGAAGCGCTGGATGTGCCGGCCGGGTCGGCGGCGGCGCGGCGCTTGTTCAGCTGAACGCGGTTCAGCTGGCCACGCCTAGTCCAAGGCTGCTGGCGGCAGGGCTGCCAGCAGCCCCTGCGACTTCACGCACCAGCCGACGATGGCGCCCTGCGCGGTCAGCATCTCGATGGCCGCGCGCTTGAACTCGGGGAAGTAACTTTCCGTCGCGTCCTTGACGATGACGCAGGTGTAGCCCCGGTCGTTCGCCTCGCGCATGCTGGTTTGCACGCAGACCTCGGTGGTCACGCCGGTGAACACCAGGTGGGTGATGCCGGCGACCTGCAGGCGGGCGTGCAGGCCTTCCCGTTCGCCGTCCTGCAGGCAGGTGTGCCAGAACATGCCTTTGCCGGGTTTGTCGATGACCCATTCGCCGGCCGCTGGCGCCAGCGCCGGGATGATCTCCACGCCCGGCTCGCCGGCAACCAGCACGCGGCCCATCACGCCGACATCGCCGATGCGCAGGCCCGGCTCGCCGCGCTCGCGCTTGGCCGGCGGGCAGTCGCTCAGATCGGGCTGGTGGCATTCGCGCGTGTGCAGCACCAGCCAGCCGCGCGCACGCCAGGCGGCCAGCAGCGCGGCGATGGGTGCGATGGCGCTGTGCAGCCGCGTCACGTCGTTGCCCAGGCTGGCGCCGAAGCCGCCGGGTTCGATGAAGTCGCGCTGCATGTCGATGACGACCAGGGCCGTGTGCCCCGGGCTCAGCGTGGTGGGGTAGGGGTGGGCCGGCAGGGCGATCACGCGGCGGCTTTCAGCACAGCCGGCGCGGTGTCGGCGCTGGCGTTGGCATCGTGGGCGTGCTGCCCGCCGTGGCCGCCCATGTAGGCGCCGAGCGTGCGGCGGTCGGCGCCGCGTGCGTCGCATTCGAAGACGATGCGGCCTTCGCTCATCACCACGATGCGGTCCGACAGGTGCATCAGCTCGTCCAGGTCTTCGCTGACCAGCAGCACGGCCGTGCCCCGGTTGCGCGCGCCGACCAGGCGGCTGTGGATCTCGGCCACGGCCGCGAAGTCCAGCCCGAAAACGGGGTTGCTGACCAGCAGCAGGTCGGCGTCTTCGGCCAGTTCGCGGGCCAGCACCGCGCGCTGCACATTGCCGCCCGACAGCGACCGGATGGCCGCGCCTTCGCCCTGGGTCTTGATGGCGTACTCGGCAATCAGCGCCTTCGCGCGCTCGCGCAGCACGCCGAAATTCAGCCAGCCGCTGTGCGCGGCGGGTGCGGCGTCGAACACGCGCAAGCCCATGTTGTGGCCCACGCTCAGTTCGCCGACGCAGGCATTCCGCAGCGGCTCTTCGGGCAGGCTGCGCACTTTCAGGCGGCGGTTCTGCGCGCGGGTGGCGTGGAAGCGTTCGGCCGACACGGTGACCTCGCCGCTGTCGATGGCGCGCTGGCCCACCAGGGCTTCCATCAGTTCGCGTTGGCCGTTGCCCGAGACGCCGGCCACGCCGACGATCTCGCCGCTGTGCACCTTCAAACCCAGGTCGTGCACGGCGCGTTCGCCCCGGTCGCCCGAGACCATCAGGCCCTTGACCGTCAGCCGCGCGGCGCCGGCTTCGCGCTCGTCGCGCGTGAAGGTCGCGGCCACGGCGCTCTTGCCTTCGCCGACCATCGCGGCGGCCAGGGCTTCGGGCGCGATGTCGGCCACCGCGTGGCTGGCCACCAGCGCACCCCGGCGCAGCACGCTCACGTCGTCGGCGTGCTCGGCCACTTCGCGGAACTTGTGGGTGATCATCACCACGGTGCAATCGCCGGCATGCGCACGGTCTTTCAGCAGGCCCAGCACCTCGTCGGCTTCCTGCGGCGTCAGCACCGAAGTCGGCTCGTCCAGGATCAGCAAGCGCGGCTTCAAATACAGCTGCTTCAGGATTTCCAGCTTCTGCTTTTCACCGGCGCTCAGGTCTTGCGGCGTGGCGTCCAGGTCCAGCTTGAAAGGCGTGGTCTGCAGGAAGGCGCTGAGTTCGGCGCGAACTTTCTTCCAGTTGATGACCGCCGGCAAGCGCCCGCGCGCCAGCAGCAGGTTCTCGGCCACCGTCATGCCGGGCACGACGGTGAAGTGCTGGTAGACCATGCCGATGCCCAGGTCGCGCGCCACGGTGGGCGAGTGAATGGCCTGCTCGCGGCCATCGACCAGCACCGCGCCGGCGTCGGGGCTGTAGTAGCCGACGATGCACTTCACCAGCGTGCTTTTGCCGGCGCCGTTCTCGCCCAGCAGCGCATGCACGGTGCCGGGCCGCACCTTCAGCGACACGGCGTCCAGCGCGGTGAAGGCGCCGAAGCGCTTGGTGAGGTTGACGGTGTCGAGGGCCAGTGCGTGCATGCTCAAAGTCCTTCGACGGTGTCGATCAGCGCGCGGGAATGGGCCACCGCACCGAAGACGCCGCCCTGCATCAGCACCATCTTCAAGGCGGCTTGGTGGTTGCCGGGGTCGGTGGCGGCGGTGGCGTCTTCGACCAGCACGCATTCGAAGCCCCGGTCGTTCGCTTCACGCATCGTCGTGTGCACGCACACGTCGGTGGTGATGCCGGTGAGCACCAGGTTGCGGATGCCGCGCGTGTGCAGGATGAGTTCCAGATCGGTCGCGCAGAAGCTGCCTTTGCCGGGCTTGTCGATGACGACTTCGCCGGGCAGCGGCGCCAGTTCCGGGATGATTTCCCAACCGGGTTCGCCGCGCACCAGGATGCGCCCGCACGGCCCCGCGTCGCCGATGCCGCGCCCGCCTTCACCGATGCGCTGCGAGCGCCAGCGCTTGTTGGCCGGCAGGTCGGACAGGTCGGGCCGGTGGCCTTCGCGGGTGTGGATGATGGTGTAGCCGCGCGGGCGCATCGCCGCCAGCAGCGCGGCGATGGGGCCGATGGGCGCGCGCGTCAGGCTGATGTCGTAGCCCATCTTGTCCACATAGCCGCCGACGCCGCAGAAGTCGGTCTGCATGTCGATGACGATGAGCGCGGTGTTGGCCGGCGACAGCGCGCCGTCGAAGGGCCAGGGGTAGGGCTGGGCGCTGACGAAGGGCATGGCGGGCGCGCTACTCGACGGGGTTGGGCTCGGGCCCGCGGTAGGGCCGCGTGGGCGCCGCAAAGCCGCAGGGCGCGCCGTCGCGCACCTGGATGCTGGCGTCCCAGGGCAGCTTGTAGGTGCCGGCCACCATGTCGTGCATGAAGGTGTAGGGGCAGTCCTGCGCACCGCCCTGAACGGCCACATAGCCGCGGTGGAACAACTGGTAGGGGTTGTTCTCGACGCCCCAGCCGGCGCGGGCTTCGCGCACCAGGTCGGGCCGCAGTTCGGCGGTGATGATCTCGTCGACGCGGGCGCCGCCTTCCTTCAGGATGCTGCCGTCGAAGTTGCAGAACATGCCTTCGCCCATGCTGTCGAAACTGCCGTCGCTGCCGCACAGGCACACGCTGGCGGTGATGGCCAGGTTCTGGAAGGCGTTCGCCTGGTTGGTGATCTTCCAGGCGTGGCGGATGGGTGCGGTGTAGCCGGCGGTGCGCAGGATGATCTCGGCGCCCTTGTAGGCGGCTTCGCGCGCCATCTCGGGGAACATGCCGTCGTGGCAGATGATCAGCGCCAGCTTGCTGCCGTTGGGGCCGTCGCAGACCGGGATGCCCATGTTGCCGGGCTCCCAGGCTTCGACCGGCACCCAGGGGTGCAGCTTGCGGTAGTAGAGCTGGATGGCGCCCTGGTCGTCGATGATCAGGCCGGTGTTGTACGGGTTCCCTTCGGGGTTGAACTCCATGATGGAGAAGCAGCCCCAGATGCGGTGTTCGATGCAGGCCGCCTTGAAGGACGCGACCTCGGGGCCGTCCAGCGTGACCATCAACTCGGGCGACGTGCTCATGCTCAGGCCGTGCAGCGCGTATTCGGGGAAGACGACGAGGTCCATCGTGCCCAGGTTGCGCCGCGCCTTGCCGACCATCCAGCAGATGCGCTCGGCCTGCGCCTTCAATTGCGCCGGGGTGTCCACCGTCGGCAATTGCAATTGAACGAGACCGACGACCACGCCGTTCGGCGACTTGTTCAAACCACCCAGACCACTCATCGAGAGACTCCCAGTTCCAGAGGTGCGCCCTTGATGCTGCGTTTGGGCGAGCAGGTCCACACCAGAATGGCCAGCGTCAATGCGTAGGGCACGGCGTTGAAGAGGTGGTAGTAGCCGCTGACGCCCACGCTCTGCAGCGCGGGCCCGAGTGCGCCCGCGCCGCCGAACAGCAGGGCCGCGCCCAGGCAGCGCACCGGGCTCCAGCGCGCGAAGATGACCAGGGCCACGGCGATCAGTCCCTGGCCGCTGCTCAAGCCTTCGTTCCAGCTGCCGGGGTAGTAGAGGCTGAGCGACGCGCCGCCCAGGCCGGCGATGAAACCGCCAGCGGTGGTGGCGGCGATGCGGATGCCGTTGACGCTGTTGCCCAACGCGCGCGCGGCGTCGGCCGAATCACCGGCCATGCGCACCAGCAAACCCCAGCGCGTGTTGGCGAAGGCCCAGCCCATGCCGACGGCCAGCAGCACGCCGATCGGAAACAGCGCGTTGATCTTCAGCGCCGCCTGCACCGCGCCCGAGGCGCTGAAACCGCCCAGGTCGATCGACGGGATCTGCGGCGCCTGCGGCTGTATCAGCGGTTTGCCCAGGTAGAAGGCCAGGCCCGCGCCCAGCAGCATCAGCGCAATGCCCATCGCGATGTCGTTGACGCGCGGCAGCGAACACACCAGGCCGTGGATCAGCGCCAGCAGCGCGCCGCTGCAGCCGGCGGCCAGCACGCCCAGCCAGGGTGAGCCGCTGAGGTAAGCGCCGCCAAAACCGGCCATCGCGCTGAAGACCAGCACGCCTTCCAGACCCAGGTTGATGCGCCCCGATTTCTCGGTCAGGCATTCACCCAGGCTGACGAAAAGAAAGGGCGTGCCGACGCGGATGGCACCACCCAGCACGGCCAGCAGGACATCGAGGAAGGCATCCATGCGTGTCGGCTCCGGTCAGGCGGGCTTGGCGCGCAGCAGGGGCCGCATCGCCAGGAAGGGGAAGGGCAGCAAGCGGCCGCGCAGCGCCTCGCCGGCCAGGATCAGCACGAAGGCGAAGCCCAGCAGCACCTGCACGCTGGCGTCCGGCAAACCCATGCGCCGCTGCAGCAGGCTGCCCGCCGCGCCGAAGCCGCCGAAGAGGATGGCCACCGGGATGATGGCCAGCGGGTTGTGCCGCGCCACGAAGCTGACCAGGATGCCGGCGTAGCCCAGGCCGGCAATCAGCGAGGCATTCGCCGAGGTGTGCACCGCCGCCACCTCGATGCCGCCGGCCAGCCCCGCCGCTGCGCCGCCCAGGGCGCAGGCGGTGACGATGAGCCGGTGCGCCGGCAGCCCCACCAACCGCGCCGCGCGGGCGTTGCCGCCGACCACGCGGGTGGCGAAACCGTGGGTCGAGCGGCCCAGCCATGCGGCACTGGCCAGGCACAACACCACGCCGAAAACCAGGCCCCAGTGGACGTCCCAGCTGCCCATGCTGCCGATGCGCAGCGCTTCATCCAGCGGCAGCGTTGAAGGCTTGTTCAGGCTGGCCGGGTCGCGCATCGGCCCTTCGACAAAGTGTTTGAACAGCGCGATGGCGATGTAGCCCAGCAGCAGGCTGCTGATGGTTTCGTTGACGCCCCGGTACTGGCGCAGCGCGCCAGCCAGCGCGATCCACGCACCGCCGGCGATGGCCGCCGCCAGCAGCAACAGGGACGTGCCCACCCAGTTGCCCGGCAGGTGCACGAGGTAGGGCAGACCGGCACAGGCCAGCCCGCCCAGCACCAGTGCGCCTTCACCGCCGATGATGGTCAAACCGGCCCGCGCCGGCAGCGCCACGCACAACGCGGTCAGCATCAAAGGCGCCGAGCGCTGCAGCGTGTTCTGCCAGGAAAAGGCATCACCGAAAGCGCCGGTGAACAGCAGCGTGCAGGCCTGCACCGGGTCGTGCCCGCCCAGCCACACCCACAGACTGAACATCAGCAAGGCGCCGGCCAACGCCAGCACCGGCAGCAGCACGGCTTCGGCTGCGTCATGCCAGGGCTGGCGGTTCATCGTGCGGCCCCGTCAGATCTTGCCGACGACGCCTTCGACCAGGTAGTTCATGCCTTCGAGAACAGGATCGGTCAGCTTCAGCGTGGTGCCCTTGGGGATCATCACCTTGCCGCCGTTGTCCTTCAGTTCACCCGCGTACACGTCGAAGGTACCGGCCATCATCTTGGCTTTCACGGCGTCGGCCGCCTTGCGGGCGGCTTCGGGCACGGCCGGGCCGTAGGCGCTGGTCTTGACGAAGCCGTCTTTCAAACCACCGCGCACGAAGTTCGGGTGCGGCTTGCCGGTGCGGGCGGCGTCGATGATCAGCTTGTAGGCCGTCGTCCAGTTCCATTCGGCGCCGGTCAGGTAGGCCTGCGGGGCCAGCTTGGCCTGGCTGGCGTGGTAGCCGCAGACCATCTTGCCGCGCTTGGCAGCGGTCTCGACGACGACCTTGGGGCCGTCCACGTGCATGGTGAAGACATCGCAACCCTGGTCGGCCAGGCTGTTGGTGGCTTCGGCTTCCTTGACGGCCATGCTCCAGTCGCCGGTGAAGATGACGCTGCAGGTGATCTTGGGGTCCACGCTGCGCGCGCCCATGGTGTACGCATTGATGTTGCGCAGCACCTGCGGGATGGGCTTGGCCGCGATGAACGCGATCTTCTTGCTCTTGGACATGTGGCCCGCGACCACGCCGTTCAGGTACTGCGCTTCGTCGATGTAGCCGAAGAAGCTGCCGGTGTTGTCGGGGTGTTTGCCCTTGTTCCACATGCCGCCACAGTGGCTGAAACGCACGCCGGGGTTCTTGGCCGCGATGGCCAGCATGTGCGGGTCGAAATAGCCGAAGCTGGTGGGGAAGAGCAGCGTCGCGCCGTCTTGCGAAATCATGCCCTGCATGGTCTTCTGCACGGCTTGCGTTTCGGGCACGTTCTCTTCTTCGACGATCTTCAGGCCGGCCATCTTCTTCAGCTCGGCCGCGCATTCGGCGTGGGCCTGGTTGTAGCCAAAGTCGTCACGCGGACCGACGTAGATGACACCGATGGTCAGCGGCTTCTGCGCCAGCGCCCACGGCGTCATCGTGGCCAGCGAAGCGGCCGAGAGTTGGGCAAGGGCGTGGCGGCGTGACAGGTCTGTGCGCATGGCGGCTCCGGTTCGGGCGAGGGATGTGCCGCTTTGGGGCACGACTGGTATACCAAGCGGTATCCAGTTCGTGATCAGCAAAAGCCATGCCCGACCGAAGGCCGGTGCAGCCGGTCAGGCCCGGTGCCGTTCCCGGGCTTCTTGCAAGGTGGACAGGGTGATCTTGCGCACCTCGGACTTGCTCTGTTCGATGTGGCTGCGCAGCAGCAGTTGCGCGGCGTCGGGCTTGCGCTGGATGACGGCGCGCAGGATCTTGGCGTGCTCGGCGTAGGTGGCCTCGATGCGGTCGGCGCGCGTGAAATCCAGGTGCCGGATGATGCGGATGCGCTCGGTCACGTCCCAGTGCACGCGGGCGATTTCCTCGTTGCCGGCGGCACGCACCAGCGTGGCGTGGAACTGTTCATCCAGCACACCGACTTCGCGCCCGTCACTCAAACGTTCAGCCGCCGGCACCAGCCAGACCTTCTTCAGCGCGTCCAGTTCGGGCGCGGATTCGGGTTGTGCACACAGCCGCGCCACGCTTGCGTTTTCCAGCAGCACGCGCAGGTCGTAAAGCTGTTCGAGCTTGCTGAAGTCGATGGGCCGCACGAACCAGCCGCTTTTGCTTTCGACGTCCAGCAAACCTTCGTTGCGCAGTCTGAACAAGGCCTCGCGCACCGGCGTGCGGCTGACGCCGAGGCGGGTGCCCAGTTCGGCTTCGCTGAAGCGGTCGCCGGGCACCAGCTTGAAGTCGTGCATCTGCGACTTCAGCTCGTCATAGACCTGCTCGGCCAGGTTGGCGCGCGCCGGGGCTTCGCCGGGGCGGCGGCTCGCAACGGCCTTCACGCGGCAACCGTCTCGGGCCAGCGCGCGAAATGGCAGGCTGCGGTGTGCCCGCCGCCCTGCAGCGCCGGCGCCTCGCGCACACAGCGGTCTTGCGCGGCGGGGCAGCGGCTGGCGAAGCGGCACACCTGCGGTGGCGGGTTGATCGGGCTTTGCACCTCGCCGTCCAGCCGGATGCGCGGACCGTGGCCCGGTATGGCCGACACCAGGGCCTGCGTGTAGGGGTGTGCGGGGTGGTCGAAGACGTGGTGTGAAGGGCCCATCTCGACGATTTTGCCCAGGTACATGACCGCCACCCTGTCGGTCAGCAGGCGCACCACGTTCAGGTCGTGGCTGACGAAGAGCGTGGCCAGCTTCAGCTCGCGGCGCAGCCTGTCCAGCAGCTGCAGCACCACGGCTTGCACCGACACGTCCAGCGCGGCCGTGGGCTCGTCCAGGATCAGCAATTTCGGCCCCGGTGCCAGCGCCCGTGCGATGCCCACGCGGGCCTTCTGCCCGCCCGACAGCTGGTGCGGAAAACGCGACAACAGGGCCAGCGGCAGGCCGACCTGCGTGGCCACTTCGTCCACCCGCGCATCGGCCGCTGCGGCGTCCATGCCGGCCAGCAGGCGGCAGGGTTCGCGGATGGTGTCGCGTGCCGTGTAGCGCGGGTTCAGGCTGTCGGTCGGGTCTTGAAACACCATCTGCACGGCCGCGCGCTGCGGCGTGCGTGCGAAGTTTTTCGCGGGCAAGGTGGCCAGGTCTTCACCGTTGAAGACGATGCGACCTTCGGTCGGGTCGATCAGCCGCGCCAGCAGGCGCACCAGCGTGCTCTTGCCGCAGCCCGACTCACCCACCAGGCCCAGGCTTTCACCGGGCGCGATGTACAGGTTGATGTCGTCCACCGCGTGCAGCAGCGCGCCGCGCTGGCCGGTGACCGGGTAGCGCTTCGACAGGCGCTCGACGCGCAGCAACTGAAGATCAGACATTCAGCGCCCTCGTGCTGCGGTGCCAGCAGGCCATGCTGTGTTCGGCCGCCGCGTCCAGCACCGGCAGCGGGCCCTGGCACATTTCGCCGGCGCGTTCGCAGCGTTCGATGAAGCGGCAGTTCGGCAGGTCGGCACGGCGCAAATCGGGCAGGGCGCCGGGCACCGGTTGCAGGCTTTCCAGCGTGCTGTCCTTGTGCGGCGTTGAAGACATCAGCCGCGCGGTGTAGGGGTGGCGCGGGGCGGCGAACAGCGCTGGCGTCGGCGCGCTTTCCACCGCGTGGCCGGCGTGCATCACCACGATGCGGTCGCAGTAGTCGGCGGCCAGGCCCAGGTCGTGGGTGATGAAGAGCGTGGCCATCTGGCGTTCGCGGGCCAGGCCGGTGATCAGGTCCATCACGGCGGCTTGCGTGGTCACGTCCAGGCCGGTGGTCGGCTCATCGGCGATCAGCAGGCTGGGCCGGCAGGCTAACGCGATGGCGATCATCACGCGCTGGCACATGCCGCCGGACATCTCAAACGGGTAGGCCGCCCAGCGCCGTTCGGGGTCGGCGATGGCCACCTCGCGCAGCGCCTGGACGGCGCGTTCGCGCAGGCCCAGATCGGCGTCGGGCCCTGTGCGGCCGCGCGTTGAAACGGCATGGCGGCGCAGCACGTCTTCGATCTGCAGGCCCACCGGGCGTATCGGGTTCAGCGCGGTGCGCGGGCTCTGGAAGATCATGCTGATCTCGCGACCGCGCAGGTCGCTCAGGGCCCGTTCGTCGGCCTGCAGCAAGTCGGTGCCGCCGAAGACGGCGCGGCCGGCGGTGACTTTCGCCGCCGCGTCGCTGATGCCCAGCATGGCGTAGCTCAGCACCGACTTGCCCGAACCGCTTTCGCCCACCAGGCCGACGATCTCGCCCTTGCCGACCTGCAGGTTGACGTTCTGCAGCGCCTGCACCGTGCCGCTGCGGGTGCGGAATTCCAGGCTGAAGTTCTGGATGTCGAGGAGGGGGACGGCTGCGCTCATGTCCTTTTCCTCGGGTCGAAGATGTCGCGCAGCGCGTCGCCCAGCAAATTGAACGAGAACACCGCCAGCATCAGCACCGCACCGGGGAAGAAGCTGACCCACCATTCACCGCTGACGATGAACTGCGCGCCCTCGGCAACCAGGATGCCCCACTCGGGCGTCGGCGGCCGCACGCCCAGGCCGATGAAGCTGAGGCCCGCTGCATTCAGGATGGCCCAGCCCATGTTCAGGCTGACCTGCACCATGGCCGGCGGCAGGATGTTGGGGAAGAGGTGGACGGCCAGGATGCGCAGGTCGCTGTTGCCACTGAGCCGCGCCGCTTCGATGAAACCCGCGCTGCGCCGCACATTGGTTTCGGCCCGCGCCACCCGCACGTAGAACGGCAGGTTGATGATGGCCGTGGCCAGCACGATGTTGCCCACGGTGTTGCCCAAGGCGGCCACGATGCCCATCGCCAGCACGAAGAGCGGGAAGGCCATGATGGTGTCGGACACGCGGGTGACGGCGGTGTCCCACCAGCCGCCGAAATAGCCGGCGGCCAGGCCCAGCGCGATGCCTAAAGCGAAGGAAATCACCACCGCCGATACCGCGATGCCCAGGTCCAGCCGTGTGGCCACGATGGTGCGGCTGAGGATGTCGCGGCCGATGCTGTCGGTGCCGAACCAGTGCTGCCAGGATGGCGGCTTCAGCGCCGCCGCGCTGTCACTGGCCAGCGGGTCGTAGGGGACGATCCAGGGGCCAATCAGGGCCAGCACCACGAAGGCCGCGAACAGCGTTGCAGCGACCAGTGTCACCGGGTTTTCCGACAGCACGTGGCGGATGTGTTTCGCGGTGTCGGAAGCCAGCACCTGCCGCATCACGCCTTGCCGCGTCCCTCCGGCCATCAGTCGCCGCCCAGACTGATGCGCGGGTCGATCAGCGTGTACAGCACGTCCACCAGCAGATTCAGCAGCACAAACAGCACGCCCATCGCCAGCACGAAACCTTGCACGGGGGCGTAGTCGCTGGCGGTCAGCGCGTCGATGGCGTAGCTGCCGACACCGGGCCAGCCGAAGACTTTTTCGACGATGACGCTGCTGCCCAGCATGAAGCCGAAGACCATGCCCAGCGTGGTGACCACCGGCAGCAGCGCGTTGCGCAAGGCGTAGCGCACGCGCACGGTGGTGGGGCTCAGGCCGCTGGCCCGCGCGGTGCGCACGAAGTCGCTGGACAGCACCTGCAACATCGAAGCGCGGGTCATGCGCGCGATGGGCGCCAGCACGAAGAGCGCCATCGTCAGCGTGGGCAGGATGAGCTGCTTGAAGGCCGCCCACCACAGCGCGAACTCGCCGGTCAGCAGCGCGTCGATGAGGTACAGCCCCGTCACTTGCGCTGGCGGCGAGTAGATGGGGTCCAGTCGGCCCAGCGGTGCCGGCGCCCAGCCCAACAAAAAGTAGAAAACGTAGGACAGCACCAGGCCGGTGAAGAAGGTGGGCAGCGACACGCCGGCGGTGGTCAGCAGGCGGCAGAGTTGGTCGATCCACGAACCCGGTTTCGTCGCCGCCATCACGCCCAGCGGCAGCGCCACGCTGCAGGCCACGAGCAGGGCCAGCAGCACCATCTCGATGCTGGCCGGCAGGCGCGACACCAGCTCTTGCAGCACCGGCTGGCCTGTGGTCAGGCTGGTGCCGAAATCACCGCGCAGCAGGCCGGCCACATAGCGGAAGAACTGC
Source organism: Betaproteobacteria bacterium (assembly GCA_031424355.1). Lineage (GTDB taxonomy): Bacteria > Pseudomonadota > Gammaproteobacteria > Burkholderiales > Burkholderiaceae_C > Rubrivivax. Next base: position 1,037 of record JANPHI010000021.1, on the reverse strand, counting down.
TCCAGCCAGGACTTGTCCAGCCCCAGTTGCTGGCGCACCTGGTCCACCGCTTCCTGCGTGGCCGCACCGCCGGCGAAGTAGGCGGCAGGGTCACCCGGCAGGGCACGGGTGAGGATGAAGGTGATGACCACCACGCCCACCAGATTGGGCAGCGCGCCCAGCAGGCGGCGGCCGATGAGGGCCAGCGTGCGGGTCATCTCACGGCGTCTGCAGCAGGCTGACGTGGGCGGCGACGATGCGCCAACCTTCAGGGAAACGCAGCCAGGTCTGGCTTTGCCGGCCGGTCTTGGTGGCGCCGTCACGCTGAAACTCGGTCATCGCCGTGGCGCAGTCGTTGCCATAGGTGGTGATGACGGTGTTCATCAGCTTGCGCGCCAGCCCGGTGGCCGGCCGTGCGTTGCGGAAGTCGCGGATGGCGGCTATGCCGTGCAGGTTCTCGCCCACGCCGTAGCGCACGGTGTGTTCACTCGGCCAGAAGAGTTCGTCCAGCACCTCGACCTTGTTCGTGACCAGCGCGTCTTCGTAGCGCGCGAAGACGGCCGTCACTTCGGCGTGAATGGCGGGGATGTTGATGTCCATGTGCCTCAGTCCTGTCAGCCCAGCGTGGCGACAGGCGCGCTGCACACGCCCATCTCTTCCAGTGCGGCGGCCACCCGCAAACACAGGTCTTCGCGCCAGGGCGCGGCGATGATCTGCACGCCGATGGGCAGGTGGGGCGCAGCCGGGTTGCAGCCCCACAAAGGCACGGTCACCACCGGCAGGCCGATGCAGGAAATCGGCTGGGTCAGCAAGCCCATGCTGGCGCGGGCGGGCAGGCGCTGGCCAGCCACTTCCAGCCAGTCGGTGCCGATGGGCGGCGCCGTGCAGGGCGTGGCCGGGGCGATCAGCACGTCCACCGTTTCGAAGGCTTTCGCCACGCGGCGCGCGTACCACTGCCGCACGCGCTGGGCACGCACCACCCAGGCTGCGGGCGTCAGCGCATTGGCCATGAAGCGGTCACGGGTGTGCGGGTCGAAGTCTTGCGGGCGCTGGCGCAA
>JANPHI010000020.1:0-9992 GCA_031424355.1 Betaproteobacteria bacterium | reverse complement strand
TGCAGGCGGCGGCTGAGTTGTCGGCCAAGTTCATCAACGACCGCCACCTGCCCGACAAGGCCATCGATGTCATTGACGAGGCCGGTGCGGCGCAACGCATCCTGCCGGCCAACAAGCGCAAGAAGACCATCACGCGTGCCGAGGTCGAAGAGATCGTCGCGAAGATCGCGCGCATCCCGCCGGCTTCGGTGTCCAGCGACGACCGCAGCAAGCTGAAGACGCTGGACCGCGACCTGAAGAGCGTGGTGTTCGGGCAAGACCCGGCCATCGACGCGCTGGCGGCGTCCATCAAGATGGCGCGCTCAGGCCTGGGCAAGGGCGACAAGCCCATCGGCTCCTTCCTGTTCAGCGGCCCCACTGGCGTCGGCAAGACCGAGGTGGCCAAGCAATTGGCCTACGTGCTGGGCATCGACCTGATCCGCTTCGACATGTCGGAATACATGGAACGTCATGCGGTCAGCCGCCTGATCGGTGCGCCCCCGGGCTACGTCGGTTTCGACCAGGGCGGCCTGCTGACCGAGGCCGTCACCAAGAAGCCGCACTCGGTGCTGCTGATGGACGAAATCGAGAAGGCCCACCCGGATGTCTTCAACGTGCTGCTGCAGGTCATGGACCACGGCACGTTGACCGACAACAACGGGCGCAAGGCCGACTTCCGCAACGTCATCATCATCATGACGACGAACGCGGGCGCCGAGACCATGAACAAGGCCACCATCGGTTTCCTGAACAAGCGCGAGCAGGGTGACGAGATGGCCGACATCAAGCGCCTGTTCACGCCCGAGTTCCGCAACCGGCTGGATGCCATCGTCAACTTCCGGGCGCTGGACGAGGACATCATCCTGCGGGTGGTCGACAAATTCCTGCTGCAACTGGAAGCGCAATTGGCTGAGAAGAAAGTGGAAGTCACTTTCTCGGACGCGCTGCGCAAATACCTGGCCAAGAAGGGTTTCGACCCTTTGATGGGCGCACGGCCGATGCAGCGTTTGATCCAGGACACCATACGCCGTGCACTGGCCGACGAACTGCTGTTCGGCCGCTTGGTTGACGGTGGCCGCCTCAGCGTGAGCATGGACGACAAGGACGAGGTGGTGCTGGACATCCAGCCACCCAAGAAGAGCGACAAGCCGCGCGCCGAGGCCGCGGCCGCCTAGGCCCGACGCCGAACGACCGGTTGCTCTGCAACCGGGTCTTGCTGGTAGCAGCGAACGAGCATCCCGTACAGCGCGGGATGCTCGTTTTGCATTTCGGCGGGCGTGACGAAAAAGGTTTCGCTGGCGACAGCGAAGAACTCGGCCAGCGACTCGGCGCCGTAAGCATCGACAGCGGTCTGCTCACCCAGAGCCACGCGCCGGCAGTGCGCGTCGAAACTGCGCGTCAGCACCGCTTGCCACTCGGCCCGCGGCAGATTGGCGGGCAGCCGGGGCTGTCCGCCTGTACCGTTCAGCGCCAGGTCCAGCACGTGGGCGAATTCGTGGATCACGACGTTGTAGGCGCCGCCCTCGTGGCGGCCGGCCGCCCGCACATCGCGCCAAGACAAGGTGACCGGGCCGCCCTGCACGGCCTCGCCCGCCAGCACTTCTTCGTAGGTGTGGACGATGCCGTCATCGTCGGTGACCTCGCGCGGCGCGCGCACCTGGTCGGCGTGCACGACGATGCCCACGAAGCCGTCGTAGGGTTGCAGGCCCAGGCGCCGCACCGGCAACACGGCCTGCGCCGCGATGGCCACCACCATCGCGTCCGTCAGGCGCAAATCGCCCACCGTGCTGAATTCCTTGCGGTCGAGAAAGAGGCTCGTCAGGCGCCGCAAATCGTTCCCTGCCGGGTCGTCGCGACGCTGAAGGAAGGGGTAGCGCACCAAGGTGCGTTTCCACAAGTCATCCGGAATGGCGCGCCGCTGGACGGCCGCCTCTTCGCGGCTGCGGCGCCAGCCGCCCAGCCAGCGGCTGAAGGTGCCGCCAGAGGCCACGGCTCAGACCCCCGTGGACGGCGCCACGCGGGTGAAACCGTCACGCCCCAGGCGCAACACCTCGGCGCGGTGACCGCTGTCGACGTCCCAGTCGGTCAGCACGTGGCGCTTGAAGCCCGGTGCCAGCGCCTCGCTGCCCGGTTTGTGGGTGTGCCCGTGGACCAGTTCGGCAACGCCCATTGCATGCATCCAGCGCACCGCCTCGGCGGTATCGATGTCGATGTCGGCGTTGCCGTCGAAGCGCGGGCGTGTGGCGCTGACGCGGCGGATGTCGCGCGCGATGGCCATGCGCTCATCCAGTGGCTTGGCCAGGAATTCAGCTTGCCAAGACGGACTGCGGACTTCGCGCCTGAACGCCTGGTAGGGCAGGTCGTCCAGGCACAGGGCGTCGCCATGGCTGAGCAGCACGCGTTGGCCCCAGCCTTGCAGCACGGTCGGGTCGGGCAGGGCCATCACCCCGCTGTCGCGCAGCAGAGCCGTGCCGACCAGAAAATCGCGGTTGCCGGCCATGAAGGCCAGTTGTCTGCGGCTCGCAGACTCGGCCATCACGTCCACGCAGCGGCTCTCGAAAGGCAGCTGGCGCATGTCGTCACCCACCCACACCTCGAACAGGTCGCCGAGCATGAAGACCGCGTCCGCCGGTGTGTGCCGCAGGTGTGCCGACCACGCGTCGAAGGTGCGCGGCATGGTGGCGCACAGGTGCAGGTCGGAAATGAAATCGATGGCCTGCCAGGCGGGCGGCACCTGCATTTCGAAGTAGGCGGGCAGGGCGTTCGCAGTCGTCGGTGGCGACACCACAGCCGGTTCTGCGCGACCGCCCGCCTGCGCCATCAGGCCAGCTCGGTCACGCTCTCGATGACCACGTCTTCCAGCGGCACGTCGTCGTGGCCGCCCTTGCGCCCGGTGGCCACTTTCTCGATGGCCTGGACCACGTCCATGCCTTCCACCACGCGACCGAAGACGGCGTAGCCCCAGCCCTGGGCGTTCTCGGCGCGGAAGTCGAGGAAGCCGTTGTCAACGGTGTTGATGAAGAACTGCGCCGTGGCCGAGTGCGGGTCGCTGGTGCGCGCCATGGCCAGGGTGTAGCGCTTGTTCTTCAAGCCGTTGTTGGCCTCGTTGGCGATCGCTCCGAGCACGGACTTCTGCTTCATGCCGGCTTCGAAGCCGCCGCCTTGCAGCATGAAGCCCTTGATCACGCGGTGGAACACGGTGCCGTTGTAGTGGCCCTGGGCGACGTAGGCCAGGAAGTTGGCCACCGACTTGGGCGCCTTCTCGTCGTCCAGTTCGATGCGCAGGGTGCCGGCGCTGGTCTTCATTTCAACGGATTTGGTCATGTCATTTCTCCAAAGTGGCTTTTTTGATCAGGATGGGTTTTTCAGGCAGGTTGCCGTGCACGCCGGCCGAGCGGGTGGGCACGGCCCGTATCTGGTCGACGACCTCCATGCCCTCGACCACCTTGCCGAAAACGGCGTAGCCGCCCCCCGCTTCATCCAGCCGCAGGTTGTCGGCCACGTTGATGAAGAACTGCGAGGTGGCCGAGTTGGGGTCGCCGGTGCGCGCCATGGCCAGGCTGCCGCGCACGTTCGACAAGCCGCGGCCCACTTCCAGCGGTATGGGTGCGCGCGTCGGCTTCTCGCTCAGGTCGGGTTTGTAGCCCCCCGTCTGGACCATGAAGTTGTCGATGACGCGGTGGAAGATTACGCCGTCGTAGTGGCCGGCCTTCACGTAGCGCAGGAAGTTGTCGGCGGACTTGGGGGCTTTCTCGGCGTTCACTTCCACGACGATGTCGCCCACGCTGGTGGCCAGACGGACTTTCTGCTGCGCGTGCGCGGTGATGGGCGCCGTCCACGCCAGCACGGTGGCCAGCGCCAAGCTTGGTAGCAATTTCACGGATCAGTCTCCTGGATGGCGGTTGTCTGCAGGTGCAGACCGGCGGCAAGTCTAGCGGGCCGGTGAGGCGCCTGACGTGGGTGTCATGCCCGCCGCCAGCAGCGTGCGCGCCGCATCCAGCTTGCGTTGCAGCGCCGGGTCGACCGGCCCGCTGCGCGCCAGCTGGTCCCAGGCCTGAACGGCCAGCATCAGGTGCACCTGACCCAGGTTGATGCGCGCCGTGCGGTGGTTGGGGTCACAGCGCAAGGCCTGCTGCAGCGCCGCCAGGGCCGCTTCCGGCCGACCGGCGCGGGCTTGCAGCAGGCCGATGTTGTTGTAGGGATCGGGCAGGTCCGGGTGCTCTTGCGTCAGCAACTGGAAAACGTCCAGCGCTTCGGCGTTGCGCCCCAGGTCCATCAGCGTGACGCCGCGCAAAAAGCGCAAACGGGCGTCGCGGGGCTGGGCGGCGATGGCTTTTTCGGTGCGCGCCATCGCGGCGGCCAGATCGCCCCGCGTGATCAGGTCGCGCACTTCAGCGGCCTCGTCGGCGTGGGCGTTGACCATGCCGAGCGAGGCCGCCATCAACAGCAGCGCTGGCAGGCGAAAAGCGGCCGGCGAAGCGGTGGCCGGCGCAGTGGGTGGGCAAGCGAGACAGGGCAGGTGTGGCATGGGGGTCCGGGGGGCTGCAGCCGCCCGATCTGCCAGGGCAGCGCCGCTATACTGATTTTCCATTCTATCGACGCACCGTCCAGGCCGCGCTCGACGTCCGCCGGGTGCCCGCAGAAGGGCCCGCAGAACGGCCCACTTTCCCCCGGCCCTTCCCCTCGGCCCTTTCCCCCGCCCCGCATGAGCCTACGCATCCACAACACCCTGACGCGACGCCTGGAGGCGTTCGTTCCCTTGCAAGCTGGCGCGGTGCGGATGTACGTCTGCGGCATCACGGTCTACGACCAGTGCCACCTGGGCCACGCGCGCATGGTGCTGTCTTTTGACACGGTCTACCGCTGGCTGTTGGCCAGCGGCTACACGGTGAACTACGTCCGCAACATCACCGACATCGAAGACAAGATCATCAAGCGTGCGGTCGAGCGCGGCATCACCATCCGCGCCCTGACCGACGAGATGATCGCCGGCATGCACCGCGACTTCGCGGCGTTGGGCGCGGCCTTGCCCACCCACGAACCGCGCGCCACCGACTACGTGCCGCAAATGTTGTCGCTGATCGACCAATTGAAAGACCGGGGCCTGGCTTATCAAAGTGCAAGCGGCGACGTCAATTACGCGGTCCGGCGCTTTGCGGGCTATGGCAAGTTGTCGGGGAAATCACTCGACGAATTGCGCGCCGGCGAACGGGTGGCCGTGCTGGGCGACAAGGAAGACCCGCTCGACTTCGTGCTGTGGAAAGCAGCGAAGGACAGCGAACCCGAAGAAGCGAAATGGCCCAGCCGCTACGGCCCCGGGCGGCCGGGCTGGCACATCGAATGCTCGGCGATGAGCTGCGCGCTGCTGGGTGAGCCCTTCGACATCCATGGCGGCGGCATGGACCTGCAGTTCCCGCACCACGAGAACGAAATCGCCCAGAGCGAAGGCGCCAGCGGCGGTGAGTTCGTGCGCACGTGGATGCACAACGGTTTCCTCAATGTCGACGACACCAAGATGTCGAAGTCGCTGGGCAATTTCTTCACCATCGCCGATGTGCTGAAGCAGTTCGACGGCGAGACGCTGCGCTTCTTCATGCTGCGCACGCACTACCGCAGCCCCTTCAATTTCAGCGATCAGGCTTTGGAAGAAACGCGCACGTCCTTGAAGCGGCTGTACACGGCGCTCCAGGCGGCCGGTGATGTGCCAGCGCCGGCTGTGCTGGACTGGACCGAGCCCCGCTGCGCGGCTTTCAAGCTGGCGATGGACGATGACTTCAACACGCCCGGCGCGGTGGCCGTGCTGTTCGAGTTGGCCGCCGGCATCAACCGGGGTCAGACGGCGGACGCCGCCTTGTTGAAGGCGCTGGGCGGTGTGCTGGGCCTGCTGCAGCAAGCGCCACGCGAATTTTTGCAGGGCGGCGTGCAAAGCGGCGCTGGCAGCTTGGACGCCGCTGCCATCGAAGCCCAGATTGCCGCCCGCGCGGCGGCCAAGGGCGCACGCGATTTCGCGCAGGCCGACCGCATTCGGCAGGCCCTGCTGGCGCAGGGCATCGCCCTCAAAGACACGCCGCAAGGCACCACCTGGGTTCGTGACTGATCCATGCCCAAGACGCCCGCGGCAGCCGCAGCTGCACCCGCCATCGCGATGGCCCATGCGCCAGCATCAGCGCCCGCAGCCCAGCCCGACGACAGCACACCCGGCTACTGGGACGAAGCCTGCAAGCACCTGGCGCGCCGCGACCGGATGATGAAAAAGCTCATCCCGCGCTTCGGCGAAGCCCGCTTGAAGACGCGGGGCGATGCCTACACCACGCTGGCGCGTTCCATCGTCGGCCAGCAGATTTCAGTCAAAGCCGCGCAGTCGGTGTGGGACCGCTTCGTGGGCGTGGTGGGTGGCGCCAGCCTGCACCTGCAGCCGCCGGATGTGCTGGCACTGGCGGTGCCGCAGATGCGCGAAGCCGGTCTGTCGGCGCGCAAATGCGAATACCTGCTGGACCTGTCGCGCCACTTTGACGAACGCCAGGTGCACGTTGACGAGTGGCAGGCGATGGACGACGAAGCCATCATCACCGAGCTGATCGCCATCCGCGGCATCGGCCGCTGGACGGCCGAGATGTTCCTCATCTTCCACCTGATGCGCCCCGATGTGCTGCCGCTGGACGACCTGGGGCTGATCAAAGGCATCAGCCTGAACTACTTCAGCGGCGAGCCCGTGTCGCGCGCCGAGGCCCGCGAGCTGGGCGAGGCCTGGGCGCCTTTTCGCTCGGTGGCCACTTGGTATATTTGGCGCAGCCTGGACCCTGTGCCCGTGGAGTATTGACCTGTGAGCAAACGCCACTTTCTCGAATTCGAACAACCGATCGCCGATCTCGAGTCCAAGATCGATGAACTGCGCTATGTGCAGAACGAATCGGCCGTTGACATCAGCGATGAGATCCAGCGCCTGAGCCAAAAGAGCCAGCAGCTGACGCGTGACATCTACTCGAACCTGACCCCGTGGCAGGTGACGCAGATCGCCCGCCATGCGCAGCGGCCTTACACGCTGGACTACGTCAACGAAATCTTCACCGAGTTCCAGGAACTGCACGGTGACCGCCACTACGCCGATGACCTGTCTATCGTCGGTGGCCTGGCGCGTTTCAATGGCCAGGCCTGCATGGTGCTGGGTCACCAGAAAGGCCGCGACACCAAAGAGCGCACGCTGCGCAATTTCGGCATGTCGCGCCCCGAGGGCTACCGCAAGGCACTGCGCCTGATGAAGCTGGCCGAGAAGTTCGGCCTGCCCGTCTTCACCTTTGTGGACACGCCGGGCGCCTACCCTGGCATCGGCGCTGAAGAGCGCGGCCAATCGGAAGCCATCGGCCGCAACATCTTCGAGATGGCACAGCTGGAAGTGCCCATCATCAGCACCATCATCGGCGAGGGCGGCTCGGGCGGCGCGCTGGCCATCAGCGTGGCCGACCAGGTGCTGATGCTGCAGTACTCGGTCTACTCGGTGATCTCGCCCGAAGGCTGCGCGTCCATCCTGTGGAAGACCTCGGAACGCGCGTCCGATGCGGCCGAAGCCTTGGGCATCACCGCCCACCGGCTGAAGGCGCTGGGCGTCATCGACAAGATCGTCAACGAGCCCGTGGGCGGCGCCCACCGCGACATCCCGTGGATGGCCGCGCAGCTGAAGCGTGCGCTGGCCGATGCGTTGCGCCAAAGCGCCGACCTCAAGCCCAAGGAATTGCTCGACCGGCGCTACCAGCGCCTGCGGGCTTACGGCCGCTTCACCGACACCAAGGAACGCTGAGCGGTGCGCACCGTCGCGGTGGCCACCAGCGGCGGCCGCGACTCGACGGCGCTGTTGCACAGCGCGCTGCGGGCTGCCGAAACCTTGGGTTTGCGCGTGGTGGCGCTGCATGTGCACCACGGCTTGCAGGCCCCGGCCGACCACTGGCTGGCCCACGTGAGAACGCAAGCCCGGCGTTGGGGCGCGGGCTTTGACAGCCGGCGCATCGATGGGCCGGTTGCTTCTGGCGAAAGCGTGGAAGCATGGGCCCGCCGCGTGCGTTACGCGGCGCTGGCCGACATGGCCCAAGCGGCCGGCTGCGACCTGGTTCTGCTGGCCCACCACCGCCGCGACCAAGCCGAAACCTGGTTGCTGCAAGCCCTGCGTGGCGGCGGCCCGGCTGGCCTGTCTGCCATGCCCAGGCAGGTTGAACGTGCGGGCATCCTTTGGTGCCGCCCCTGGTTGGACATGCCCCGCACGGCCATCGACAGTTACGTGCAGCGCCACCGCCTGCGCTTTGTCGAAGACCCCAGCAATGCCGACCCGCGGTATGCGCGCAATCGGCTGCGCAGTGCGGTCTGGCCGGCCTTGCTGAACGCCTTCCCGCAGGCCGAAAGCGTGCTCGCTGCTGCGGCTGAGCACGCACAGGCTGCGGCTGCCTTGGCTGCTGAAGTGCTGGCGCAAGACCTGCCCTTGGTGCTGAGCCCCGCTGGGGGCCTGCGCATGGCGCCGTTGTTGGCTTTGCCCCCGGCACGGCGGCGCAATGTGCTGCAAGGCTGGTTGCGCCAGGTGCTGGGACGCGGGGCGCCCGTGGCCCTGGTGGCACGCCTGAACGCTGAATTGCCCGGCTGCCGCGCCGCGACCTGGGACGCGCCGGGTCACGGTCTGCGTTTGTACCGGGGCGTGCTGCAAACCACCGTGCCTTTCACCGCGCCGGTGGCGGCACCGCCGCCCCTCGCTTCGGCGGTGCTGGACCTGTCCCTGCCGGGCCGGTACCGCATGCCCGAATGGCACGGTAGTTGGTGGATCGAAACCGTCCAGACCCATGGCTTGCCTGCATCGATGCTGCGGGCCGTGCAGGCCGTGCAGCGCAGCGGTGGCGAGCGTTTCTGTCTGGCCGCTGGCGCCACCGCGCGCAGTCTGAAAAAGCAGTTCCAGGTGGCGGGCATTCCGGCCGGGCAGCGCGGGGGGCCGCTGCTGTTCAGCGCGGACGGCCACCTGCTGTGGGTGCCGGGCTTGGGCATCGATGCCCGGCTGCTGGCGGCGGATGGCGAAACCCAGTTACGCGTCTCGTGGATGCCTGACGGCGCCGAGACGACAGGGCAGCGTCAGCACGCCGGCTAAAATCCGGCGGTTTCGCTGCGCGGCGCAACCTGGCGCACCGCGTGTTTCACGTCCCCTTACCCAAGCCGGCGCTGACCGGACCGCAACGATGGCCTTGATCGTCCACAAATACGGCGGCACCTCGATGGGCTCGACCGAGCGCATCCGGGCCGTCGCCCAGCGCGTGGCCAAGTGGGTGCGCGCCGGCCACCAGCTGGTGGTCGTGCCCTCCGCGATGAGCGGCGAAACCAACCGCCTGCTCGGGCTGGCCAAAGACCTGCTGCCCAACGCCCGCACGCCCGAAGCCCTGCGTGAACTGGACGCCATTGCCGCGACCGGCGAACAGGTGTCGGTCGGTCTGTTGGCGCTGGCGCTGCAGGCGCAAGGGATACAAGCCGTGAGCTACGGCGGCTGGCAAGTGCCCATCGCCACCGACTCGGCCTACTCGAAGGCGCGCATTTCCAGCATCGACGACACCCGCGTGCGCGCCGACCTGGCGGCCGGCAAGGTGGTGGTCATCACCGGCTTCCAGGGCATAGACCCTGAAGGCAACGTCACCACGCTGGGCCGTGGCGGCAGCGACACCTCGGCCGTGGCCGTGGCCGCCGCGATGAAGGCCGCCGAGTGCCTGATCTACACCGATGTGGATGGCGTCTACACGACCGACCCGCGCATCGTGCCCGAGGCGCGGCGCCTGACCACCATCAGCTTCGAAGAGATGCTGGAAATGGCCAGTCTGGGCAGCAAGGTGCTGCAGATCCGTTCGGTGGAATTTGCCGGCAAGTACCGCGTGCCGGTGCGCGTGCTGTCGAGCTTCACGCCCTGGGACATCCCGCTGGAAGAAGAAGCCCGTTCGGGCACCCTGATCACTTTCGAGGAAGACGAAAAAATGGAACAAGCCGTCGTAGCGGGCATC
>JANPHI010000019.1:0-4587 GCA_031424355.1 Betaproteobacteria bacterium | reverse complement strand
CTTGCCGGGCCCGCTGTTCCTGGTGCTGAAAGGCCTGACCGGCGGCGTCACGCTGGTCTCCAAATCCGGCCTGACTGCGGTCGTGGCGCCGCTGGGCAGCCCGTACCTCGTGGTGCCGCTTCCTGGTGACGGCCTCGTGCTGCCGCCGGGAGGTTTCCTCCAGTTCACCTTCAAATTCCTCAACCCCGATCGGCTTTCCATCGCCTACACGCTGGATGTCGTCGGGACGTCGGCGCAACCATAGGCTGCGGACGCCCGGCACACCTTGCGCACCTTCCCATGATCAATATCTCGCGACTCGCGCTGGCAGTGTTGCCGGCATGGCTGCCCGTGATGGCCGCTGCGGCCACCTACCAGGTGCAGATCGACACCACGCCGCTGGCTGGGCGCACCGGCTTTTTCGCCTTCGACCTCACGCAGGGAACGCCTGGCACCATCAACCAGGTCACCGTGTCGGCGTTTTCAACCAGCGGTGCGCTCGGCGCCGCCACGGTGGCGGGCAATGCGACAGGCAGCCTGGCCGGCACCATGACCTTGTCGTCGTCGACATTTCTGAGCGAATGGCTGCAGGCGGTGAGCTTCGCCGCAGGCGTCACGCGTTTCAATCTCAGCCTCGGCAGCAACCATCTCGGCGCTGACATCCCCGACCAGTTCGCTTTCTTTCTGCTCGACGGCACCTTGGCGCCGTTCACGACCTCCGACCCCACCGGGGCGGGCGCGCTGATCGCCATCGACCTTCAACAGCCTGTCGTCGTGCAGACCTTCGTCTCGCCCTGGGCGGTGGTGTCGGTGCTGCCCGTGGTGCCCGAGCCGGCGACGGTCCTGCTGACCATCGCAGGCGCCTGCCTGCTGGCAGGCTGGTCGCGGCGCCCAGGTCTCAAGGAAACGCCGGGCCGCTCCCAAGTTTCCTTGACCCCCTCGGGGGGCCTGACGCGAAGCGGCAGGTTTGGGGGTGCTCAGAAGATCTTGAACGAGAACAGCAGGTAGAGCAACGAGCCCAGCACGGCCAGATTCATGGCCTGCGCTGGCCAGTACAGCGCGGCCTGCAGCGCAGGCCTGCGGGCGCCGACAAGGCAAAGCAGTGCCATGGCGGCGAGCACCGACAGCAAACCCAGGCCCCAGGCACTTGCATTGTTCGGCTGCTCATGGGCAACGTTGTCGGCCATCGCGAAAAGCGCGCCGGCGCAGGTCAGCGCGAGCGCCACGCCATTGAGCGCGACGGCTGCTGCGCGCCGGCCGGCGAAGTAAAGCGGCGCCGCGATCACGACACACAGAGCGGTGAGCACCGCCAACGCAGCAGGCAGGTTCGAAGACATCGCTGCCGATGGTGCGCTGCGCGCCACGTCATCGTCAAGCCGACCCGTCGCTTCGCCCGGCGTGCGGCGCTTGCCCGCTGGGCATTGGTCCCGCCGACAGGAATCGAACCTGTATTTGCCGCTTAGGAGGCGGCCGTTCTGTCCATTGAACTACGGCGAGTGAGCGGGCGAATGCCGCGCGGAGTGTAAGACGTCACGGTGCAGGCCGTTGTGCCGAAAGTTCCGTCGACAGGCCCCCTCTTCTGGGGGTGCTCGATTGGGGTAAGCCATGCACGCGATCCCTCCTGAGCGGGTTATGCTGCACCGCAACAATGGAGGGTTCGATGGATTTCGAGCAGTTGATGGCCCGCTACGCGGAATTGCGGCAGGAATTGCAAGCTGCACGCCAGTTGCCGTCGCACCAGTTCGATCGGATCGACCGGCTCGCCACGCAACTGGTGGAGGTCGAAAGCGAGATTGCCCGCCTGCAACCCGACGATGAACAGACCAGCGATGCCTTGCCGTCGTTCGCATTCACCCGCTGACGCCTGGCTGCGTCACTGCCAGCGCCAGGTCCAGATCACGTCGAGCGAGTTGTCCAGCCCCGACTGCGCGCGCAGCGTGAAGCGCTGTGCGATGCGGTAGACCAGCTGCCAGGTGCCGGTGGTCGCATTCAGGCCGCGTTCGTAGCCGACGTACCAGCGGCGTGACAGCTGCTTGCCGAGGCTGATGACGGTTTCGCGCACTTCACCGTCGGTCTGCCGCAAGGACACGTCGTCGAGCCCGATCGCCCGCGTGATCTGCCCGGTCACGCCGTCGCCTTCGCCGGCCAGCAAGGCCACCGCGGCGCGCTGCAGCAGTGCCGTGTCGGTGCGGCCCAGGCCGTCGCTGGCACGGCCGAGCACCAGCCAGCTCAGCTTGTCGATGTCCGACACCTCGGGCTCGCTGAACAGGCGCACGCGCGGGCTCAATGCGCTGCCCGACACGCGCACGCCGACCCGGGTGTCGAGATTCGGCCGCGTTGCCTCGATGTCGAGCCGCGGGTTCTCGGCGCTGCCGGCAAAGGTGATGGCGCCGCGGTCGATCGTCAGTTTCTGGCCGTAGGCCGCATAGGTGCCGTCGGCGGTGCTGACGGTGCCGTTGATGGCGAGCCGGTTGCCCGGCGAGGTGATCTTCAGCTCGCCGCGCAGCCCGCTGTCGAGCCCGCGCCCGCGCAGGCGCAGCTTCTGGCCGAGGTCGACCTGCAGGTTCAGCGCCACGTTGCGCACCGGCGCCGGGTTGCCAGCATTGCCGCCCGGCGCGGCGGTCGCCGGTGACGACGCCGCGGCACTGCGGCGCAGCACCACCACGTCGTCGGACAGCGCCGGCGCGTCGCTGCGGGTGAAGTCGAACAGGCCTTCGTCGACCGTGAACTTGCCGTCGAGCGCCAGCGCATTGCGCTCCAGCGCCAGCCGCGCTTCGCCGCTCGCGACGATGCGCCGGTCGACGCGGCCGAGCAGCTGGAAGCGCTCGGCGCGCAGGCTCAGCGCGGCGCGCGGCGTTTCGCCGAGGCTGGCGTCGCCGGCGAGCGTGACACTGCCGGCCCCGGCCTTCGCGCTGAAGCGTTCGATGCGGGCCGTGGCACCGGCGAGGGTGATGGCGACGTCGCCGTCGCTGACGTTGACGCCCTGCAGGAAGTTGCGCACCGACAGGCCGCTGCCGATCACCTGACCGGTGTACTGCGGCGCACCGAAACGCCCGCCGATGGTGGCGCTGGTGCGCAGCGCGCCGCCGAGCCGCCAGCCGGCCGGCACCCAGGTGCCCCAGGTGCCGAGGTTGGCGACCTGCAGCTCCAGCACGCCTTCGATCGGGGTGTCGGCGGTCGGCCAGGTGGCGGTCGGCGTGGTGCGTGCGACCACCGCACCGGCGGCGACGCCGAGTGTCTTGCCGGCCAGGCCCTGGGTGAAGCTCCAGACGCCGTTGCTCGCGTTCAGCCCGAGCCGCAGGTCGCTCAGGCCGAGCGCCTGCGTTCCGACTTCGTCGGTCACCGTCAGGTCGCCGCGTGCGCGTTCGAGCACGATGTCGGCGGCGAAGCTGGGTGAGCTCTTGACCGTCAAGCGGCCGCTGACGGTCAGGTCGCCGCCCCAGCCGAAGTCGGGTTGCACTCGCGCCAGCAGCGGCGCCACCGCAATCGGTTCCAGCTCGGCCTGGGCGTCGATCTGGGCCGGGTTGCCGCCCGCCGCCGCCTGCCAGGCGATGCGCTCGAAACGCAGCGCAGCGCCCAGCAGTTCGGCCCGCCCGGGCTGCAGCGACAGCCGCGCCGGCCCGCCCGACCATTGCGCCGCCAGGCCCAGGTCGCGGGCGCGCAGCCAGGGTGCCGCCGTGCCCTGGCTGCTGCGCAGTTCGAGCTGCTGCACGCTGCCGCGCCAGCCGCTGGCCGACCATGCACGGCCCGCCGTGCCGGCCGACACCAGGCCACCCTGCACGCGCAGCACCGCCAGCGAACGGGCCGGGCCGGCCTGGCTGCCTGTGGCTGCCGGCAGCTGCAGCGCGTCGACCCAGGCCGGCGGCAGCGCTTTCGATTCGGCGTTCAGGGTCAGCGTGTGCGCTGCGGCGCTGCCGGCGAGCCTGAGCTGCGCGCTGTCGATCGATGGTCCGGCGGCGGCGCCCGGCGTGAGCATCGACAGGCCGGCCAGCGTCAGTTGCAGGTCGGCCGGCGCATTGGCGGCGCTGCCCAGCTGCCAGCGCGCCTGCAGCGTCTGCGCCCGCAGCCGGCCGGCGTTGCGCCCGGGCAGCGCGAGCAGCAGGGCGCTGCCGTCGAGCTGGCCAGTGCTGGAGACCTCGGGCCAGCGCCCGCGCAGGCTGGCGTTGCCGTGCAACGCGCCGGCCAGTGCGCTGTCACCGGCGGCCGGCGTCAGCAGCCGCCACAGCGGGGCCAGTCGGGCCAGTTCGGGTGCAGCCAGGGTCAGGTTCAGCGCGTCGGCGGCGCCGCTGCCGGTGTCGAGCTGGCCGCTCGCGTCGACGCGGTTGCCGGCCAGGTCGGCTGTCAGCGTCCACTGGGCCGGGCCGACGACCGGATGGCGCAAGCGCGCGTCGGCGTTCAGCCGCGTGCCGGCCAGCACGCTGTCGACGAGTGTCAGGTGCGCGCTGCCGGTCAGCGTGGCCAGCCAGTCGGTGCGCGTGAGCGCGGCCGGCGGCGGGCTGGCGGCGGGCAGCGTGAGGTCGAATTCGGCGTTCGCGTTCAGCCGGTGCGGGCCGCGCCGCCAGGGCGAGTCGTCGGCCCCGGGCCACCAGGGCAGCGGGTCGAACTCGG
>JANPHI010000018.1:0-22534 GCA_031424355.1 Betaproteobacteria bacterium | reverse complement strand
TCAGCGAGCGCTTGGGGTAGGTCGAGCCGAAGTGGATGCTGTTCAGCACCTCGTGCGGCTTCTCGCCGACGATCTCCATCAGGTCGATCTCGCCGCTGGCCGCCCAGCCGCCGTACTTGTCCTGCTGCGGCAGCATCCACAGCGCCGGCCACAGGCCCTTGCCCCAGGGCACTTTGGCGCGGAATTCGACGCGGCCGAATTCGGTGGTGAACAGTGGCGTGCCGTCGCGCTTTCGCGTCTTCAGCCGCGCCGACGTGTAGCCGCAGCCGTGCAGCGATTCTTTCCGCGCGCTGATCGTCAGGCAGCCGTCCGACACCCGCGCGTTCGCCGGGGCGTCGGTGTAGTACTGCAGTTCCTCGTTGCCCCAGCCGGGTATCCAGGCGTGGTTCTTGTAGTCATAGAAACCATTGCCGATGTCGAAGTCCCACTTCGTGCGGTCGATTTCGCTGCCGTCGAATTCGTCGTGCCAGACGAGCTTCCAGCCCGGAACTTTCGCGATGCCTTTGCTGGGTTTCTTTGCCATGTTCAAGTCGCCAGTTGGTGTTGCGCGTCGAAGGCCAGGGCCCAGGCCGCATCGGGCACGAGGCCCACGTTCTGCCCTGCATGCACCTGACTGTGTTCGGCGCCGACCTTGGCGCTGAGCAGGTCGGTCACGCCTTCGACGCGCAGGTGGATGATGGAAGCGTCGCCCAGGTGTTCGGCCAGCGCCACGCGGGCCGGTATGCCTTGCCCTGCGGCCACCAGCCGCAGGTGCTCGGGCCGCAAGCCGGCGCGCTGGGCCTGAGCCGGCGCCTGTCCGGCCACCGCCGTCCACAGCGCGCGGTGCGCTTCGCTGGCGCCCGTGCCGGGCCGGTCCACGAGGTTGATCCGGGGCGCGCCGATGAAGGTGGCGACGAACTCGTTGGCCGGCCGCGTGTACAGCTGCATCGGCGCGCCCAGTTGTTCGACGCGCCCCTTGTTGAACACGGCGATGCGGTCGCCCATCGTCATCGCCTCGACCTGGTCGTGGGTGACGTAGATCATGGTCGTGCCCAGTTCCTGGTGCAGCCGCGTCAGTTCGATGCGCATGTTCACGCGCAGTGCGGCGTCCAGGTTGCTCAGCGGCTCGTCGAAGAGAAACACCTTGGGTTTGCGCACGATGGCGCGGCCGATGGCCACGCGCTGGCGCTGCCCGCCCGACAGCTCTTTCGGGTAGCGGCCCAGCAGTTCGGTGATGCGCAGGATCTCGGCGGTCTTGCCCACCTGGGCGTTGCGCTCGGCCTTGCCCACGCCCGCCATCTTCAGCGCGAAGCCCATGTTCTCGCCCACGGTCATGTGCGGGTAGAGCGCGTAGCTCTGGAAGACCATGGCCGTGCCGCGATCGGCCGGGCGGGTGTCGTTGACGCGCTGGCCGTCTATCGCCAGCTCGCCCGCGGTGATGTCTTCCAGCCCTGCAATCATGCGCAGCGTGGTGCTCTTGCCGCAGCCGCTGGGCCCGACGAAGACGAGGAATTCGCCGTCGTGCACGTCCAGGTCGATACCCTGGATGACGGCCACGTCACCGTAGCTTTTGCGTATGCCCTTCAGCGTGACCTGGCCCACCGTCAGACCCTCTCGGGCACCAGGCGCTGCGCTGTGCGCAGGGCCCGTTGCTGCTGCAGGAATTCGCGGTACCAGAGCGCGCTGTCTTTCAGCGTGCGGGCCTGCGTGGCGTAGTCCACGTGCACGATGCCGAAGCGCTTGTCGTAGCCCGATGCCCATTCGAAGTTGTCCAGCAGGCTCCACACCATGTAGCCCGCCATAGGCACGCCCAGCCGCAAGGCTTCACCCACCGCCGCGATGTGCGACGCGATGTAGGCGGTGCGGTCCGCGTCGTGCACGCGGCCGCCCTGCAGCACATCCTTGAACGCGCCGCCGTTTTCGGTGACGAAGAGCGGCGGCACCGGGTAGTCGCGGTGCAGGCGCAGCAGCAGTTCGGTCAGGCCCTGCGGGTAGATCTCCCAGCCCATGTCGGTCAAGGCCAGCCCGCTCTGCGTGGCGTCCCACGGGCCCTGCGCACTGATGACGGCGCGCGAGTAGTAGTTCAGGCCCATGAAATCCATGGGCTGCGCGATGGCGGCCCCGTCGCCGGCTTCCACCTGCGGCGCGTCGGCGCCCAGGACGTCGAGCACGTCCTGCGGGTAGCGGCCGTGGAACAGCGGGTCCATGTACCAGCGCAGCAGGCGACCGTCTTCCAGGTGGGCCGCCGCGATGTCGTCGGGCGCCGTGCTGGCCGGCTGCACCGGGCTCAGGTTCAGCACGATGCCCACCGCGCTGCTGCAGCCGTCGGCGCGCAAGGCCTGAACGGCCAGGCCGTGGCTCAGCAGCAGGTGGTGGGCGGCCTGCATCGCCTGCCGGCGGTCTTTGATGCCGGGCGCGAACAGGCCGGTCTCGTAGCCCAGCGTGGCCATCACCCAGGGTTCGTTGTGCGTGGTGATGCTGGCCACGCGGTCGCCCAGGCGTGCGGCCACGTGGCGCGCGTAGTCGACGAAGCGGTGCACGGTGTCGCGGTGCGTCCAGCCGCCCTGGTCCTGCAGGGCCTGCGGCAGGTCCCAGTGGTGCAAGGTCATGTAGGGCGCCACGCCGCGTTCCAGCAGGCCATCGACCAGGCGTTCGTAGAAGTCCAGCCCCTTCGCGTTCCACGCACCGCTGCCGGTGGGCTGCACGCGCGGCCAGCTCATGCTGAAGCGGTAGGCATCGACGCCCAGGTTCTGCACGATGTCCAGGTCGGCCGGCCAGCGGTGGTAGTGGTCGCAGGCGATATCGCCGTTGCTGCCGTCGGCGATGGCACCGGGCACGCGGCAGAAGGTGTCCCAGTTCGACGGGCCCTTGCCGTCCAGCGTGGCCGCGCCTTCGATCTGGAAGGCGCTGGTGGCCACGCCCCAGACGAAGTGGGCGGGGAAGGTGTGGGCAGCGGCGGGGTTCAGGGGTGCGGTCATGGATCGTGGGGGATGGGGGTTACTTGACGGCGCCAGCTGTGAGACCGCTGATCAACTGGCGTGAGGACAACATGAAAAGAATGACGAGGGGAATGGTGGCGATGGCCGAGCCGGCCATCAGCGCACCCCATTCGGTATCGACCGGGCTCTGCAGGCTGCGCAGGGCCAGCGGCAGGGTGTACATCTCGGGGCTGCGCATCACGATCAGCGGTCCGATGAAGTTGTTCCAGCTGGCGATGAAGGTGATCAGCCCCAGCGTGCCCAGCGCGGGCTTCAGCAGCGGCAGCACGATGCGCCAGTAGATGCCCAGTTCGCTGCAGCCGTCCATGCGCGCCGCCTCGATCAGGTCTTTCGGCACCGAGGTGCTGACGAACTGGCGCATCAGGAAGATGCCGAAGGCGCTGGCCGCGCCAGGGATGTAGAGGGCGCGCGGCTGGTCGATCCAGCCCAGCACGTCCATGATCATGAAGGTGGGGATCATGTTCATGAAGCTGGGCAGCAGCATGGTCGCCATCACGAAGGCGAAGAGGGCGTTCTTGTGGCGGAACTCGAAGAGCCCGAACGCATAGCCGCCCATGCTGCAGAACAGCAGCGTCAGCGCCGTGTTGGCCACCGCCACGTAGACGCTCCAGCCCAGGTTGCGCCAGAACGGTAGGCGCGTGGTCAGGATCTTCAGGTTGTTGAAGAAGTCGTCGCCGAACCACAGCGGCGGCGGCAGGCTGAAGATCTCGGTGCGCGACTGCGTGGCGAACACGAACATGAAATAGAAGGGCGCCAGCATGATGAGCGACCCCACGCCGACGACGGCATAGGCGGCCCAGGGTGCGAGCTTGTCGGTGCGCATCTCAGCCGCCTGCCGTCCGGGGCTTGAACGCGAGATTCGTCAGCCACGTCAGCACGACCACGACGACGAACAGCAGCCACGACATCGCGCTGGCGGCGCCGAAGTCGTTGAAGTCGAAGGCCATGCGGTAGAGGTAGATGGCCGTCGTCATGCCGGCCTGGTCGGAACCGCCGCGGCCGCTGGTCAGGATGAAGGGCTCCTCGAAGATCTGCAGCCCGCCGATGACCGACAGCGTGACGCCGAAGAAGACCATCGGCTTCAGGCTGGGCAGCGTGATGAAGAAGAACTGCTGCAGGCGGCCGGCGCCGTCCATCGTCGCGGCCTCGTACAGGTCTTTCGGGATGGTTTGCAGCGCAGCCAGGTACAGCACCACGTTGAAGCCGAGGTAGCGCCAGAAGACGATCATCGCAATGGCCGGCTTGATGTTCTCGGGCGCACCCAGCCAGTCGATGGGCGCGCTGCCGAAGAGCTGGTTCAGGCCCAGGTTGACCAGGCCGAAGTCCTTCGAGAACAGGCTGCTGAACATGATGGCGATGGCCACCGTGCTGGTGATGTAGGGCAGGAAATAGGCGCCGACCACGCCGTTGCGCAGCTTCTTGAAGCTGGTGTGGATGAACACCGCCAGCGGGATGGCCACCAGGTGCTGCGGCACGCCCGAAGCCACGGCCAGCCAGCCGGTGTTCTTCAGGCTTTTCCAGAACCATTCGTCCTGCAGCGCGAAGGCGAAGTTGTCCAGCGCCACGTAGTGCATCGCGTCCAGGCCGGCGGTCGGTTCCCAGCTTTGAAAAGCCAGGAACAGCGAAAAGGCCAGCGGGAACATGCCGAAGACGAAGAACAGGACGACGAAGGGGCTCAGCAGCACATAGGGCGTGAGCTGGGGCGACAAACGCAGGAATTTGGGCAGGACGGCGGGCAGCTGCATCGCGGGCTCAACGCTTGGCGCGTTTCTCCAGCAGCCGCGCGGCGTCGGCCAGCGCCACGGCGATGTCCTTGCCCTGGTCCAGCACCTTGTCGAGTTCGGTGTCGATGACCTCGGTCGCGAAGGCGTCCTGCTTGTGCACGCTGGGGGCGCTGATCCGGCGCGTGGCCTCGCGCCACAGGCCGCGCGCCGGCTGGCCGCCCAGGAAGGCGATGGGCTGCTCGAAGAAGGGGTCGTCGTAGGCCGACAGCAGGGCCGGGAAGGCGTCCTGGCTCTTGAAGGCGGCCAGCTGCTGGGCGCGGTCCAGCGTCATCATCTGGATGAACTGCCAGGCCAGCGCCTTGTTCGCCGCCGGTGCGCCACGCGCGATGGCGAAGAAGGAGCCGCCGTAGGCCGCGAACGCGCCTTCGGGCAATTGGGCCGCGCGCCACTTGCCGCGCGTGTTCGGCGCCAGCCAGTTGTTCAGGTGCCCGGCCAGCCAGGCGCCCGACATCTGCGTGGCCAGCGTGCCGCGCTTGAAGCCTTCGCTCCATTCGTTGGACCAGGTGGAAACGCGCGCGTCCAGTTGGTTGCGGCGTATGGCCTGCGCCAGCGTGAAGGCGCGCACGAAGCGCGGCGTGGTCACCAGCACCCGGCTGTCGCGGTCGAAATACAGGCCCTCGCCGGGCTGGATGCCGGTGCGGATCAGCAGGTCCTTCATGTCGCGCGCGTGGGCCAGCAGGTAGGCCCCCGTCGTGCGCTTGATCTTCACGCCGGCCGCCACGTAGCTGTCCCAGGACTGCGTCAGCTCGGCCTCGGTAACGCCGGCCTTGTCCAGCACGTCGGCGCGGAACAGCAGCGTGCCGGGGCCGATGTCGGCCGGTGCGGCCGCGATGGCGCCCTGGCGGTTGGTGGCCTGCGCCAGCGCGTAGGGCACGTACAGGCCGGCCACGCGGGCGATGTCGAAGGGCGGCTGGCGCAGGTCTTCCAGCCCACCGGCGGTGGCGAAGCGGCCCACGTAGCCCACTTCCAGCGCCATCACGTCGGGCAGGTAGTAGCGGGTGGACAGCGCCGTGGTCATGGCGGTGTGGTGGTCGGCGAATTCGCGGCTGACCACCTTGATGTCCACCGTGGGATGCAGCTTCTTCCACGCGGGGATGGCGGCCCTGACGATCTCATCCACCGCCGGGTAGGCGGCCACGGTCAGCACCTGCTGGGCCAGCGCCTGCGCCGGGTTGGCGAACGCACACGCCGCCACCATGGCCAGCCAGCCCCGGCGCTGCAGCAGGCTGCCGGCCATGTGGTTCATCGATGCGCCCCGCGAAGTCTTTGCGCTTTCACGGTGTCATGAAAGCGCTTTCAGAATTTACGGTGCGAGGTGCGGACTGTCAATGCAGGGTAATCGCGCAGGGTCCCGGCGGGCAGGTGCCGCGCCGGTCCCCGGGCCCTCAGCGCACGCGCAGTTCGCGGCTGCTTTCGCGGGCGATGAAGCGCGGTGCCGGCAGCTTGGCGGTGGCCGGCGCGCCGGCCAGCAACTGCAACATCGCGGCGGCGGCGATCTGCCCCAGTTCGTAGACCGGGTGGTGCACGGTGCTCAGCGGCGGCACGGTGTACAGCGCGCCGGCCAGGTCGTCGAAACCCACCAGCGAGACATCGTCGGGTATGCGCAGGTTGCGCTGGTACAGGGCCAGCGCGGCGCCGAAGGCCATCTGGTCATTCGCCGCGAAGATGGCGGTGAAGGCCTCGCGGCTGTCCAGCAGGCGTTCCACCGCCATGCGCCCGCTGTCTTCGGTGTACTGCCCGGGTATGACCAGGTCCTGCTCGAAGCCGATGCCGGCGGCCTGCAGCGCGGCGCGGTAGCCGCGCAGGCGCTCCTTGGCGTCGGGGTGGCGCGGGTCGCCGGCGATGAAGGCGATGCGCCGATGGCCCAGCGTCAGCAGGTGGTGGGTGGCCAGGCGGCCGCCTTCGAAGTTGTCGAAGTTCAGGGCGTACAGGCCGGGCGCCTTCAGCGTGCGGCCGGTCACCACGATGGGCAACTGCTGCGCGTAGGCGGCCAGCGCGGTGTCGGGCAGACGCCCCGTCAGCACGATGATGCCGTCCACCCGGCGCGAACGCAGCATGTCGATGCAGCGCGTTTCCTGCGCCGCATTCCAATGGCCGCTGACGAACAGCGGGCTGTAGCCGGCGCGGCTCAATTCGTCTTCCACGCCGCGCAGCGCGCCGCCGAAGAAGGGGCTGTCGATGGTCTGCGTGACCACGCCCACGCTCAGCGTGCGGCCGCCAGCCAGGCCGCGCGCCACCGGGTTGGGCACGAAGCCCAGGCGGGCGATGGCGGCGTCCACCGCCGCGCGCTTCTCGTCGGCCACCACGGCCGTGCCGTTCAGGATGCGCGACACCGTGCTGGGCGACACGCCGGCAGCAGCCGCCACCATCTCCAGCGTGACCTTGGCCTCGTCCTTGAAGGCGGGGGCGCGGCGGCCCGGCTTGGCCTCGGTCTTGTTCTTCATGCGCGCCCCGGTTGGTTCGCAGCGAGTTTAAGCAGGCGGACCGGCAGCCAATCAGAGCGTGAAGTCGTAGTCGATGATCAGCGGCGCGTGGTCGGAAAAGCGCTGCGCCAGGTAGATGGACTCGGCCCGTGCCGTGGCCGCGATGCCCGGCGTGGCCAGGTGGTAGTCGATGCGCCACCCCACGTTCTTGGCCCAGGCCTGGCCGCGCGCGCTCCACCAGGTGTACTGGTCGGGCTGCTGGTTCAGCGTGCGGAAAACGTCCACCAGGCCGCCGCCGTCGGCTGCCAGCAGCCGGGTCATCCAGTCGCGCTCTTCAGGCAGGAAGCCGCTGTTCTTGCGGTTGCCCTTGAAGTTCTTCAAGTCGATCTCTTTGTGGGCGATGTTGATGTCGCCGACCAGGATGAATTCGCGCTGCGCCTTCAGCGCCATCAGGTAGGGGTACATCGCGGCCAGGAAGCGGAACTTGGCGGCCTGGCGCTCTTCACCGCTGCTGCCACTGGGGAAGTAGCAGCTGATCAGGCTGAGCTTGCGCTGCGGCGTGTCGTAACGGCATTCCACCCAGCGGCCTTCGGGGTCGAATTCGGCGTTCTGCCAGCCGATGACCACGTCGCTGGGTTCCTGGCGGCTGTACAGGCCCACGCCCGAGTAGCCCTTCTTGTCGGCGTAGTGGAAATGGGCGTGCATGCCGGCCACGGCGTCGAACTGGCCGGTCACATCTTCCGTCTGGGCCTTCAGTTCCTGCACCCCCATACAATCGATAGACGCGCTTTCGGCCCATTCGACGAAGCCTTTGCGGGCGGCGGAACGGATGCCATTCAGATTGAGTGAGACGAGCCGAAATGCCAATGGAATCCCCAGTCAGAGTGATGAGCAACGCAGAAGATCCCACATTGGCGCTTGAATTCGTGCAGTTCGCCGTTGAAGCCGGCGTCTTGCGCTTCGGTGAATTCAAGACCAAGGCCGGGCGTCTGTCGCCGTATTTCTTCAACGCGGGCTTGTTCGACGACGGTGCCAAGCTGGGCCGCTTGGCGGAATTCTATGCACGCCGCCTGCTGACCCTGAGCCCGGCCGAACTGCCTTTCGACATGCTCTTCGGCCCGGCCTACAAGGGCATCACGCTGGCCGCCACGCTGGCCGTCGAACTGGCCCGGCGCGGCCGCAACGTGCCGCTGGCCTTCAACCGCAAGGAAGCCAAGGACCACGGCGAAGGCGGCACGCTGATCGGCGCGCCCGTGCGCGGCCGCGTGCTGATCGTGGACGACGTGATCTCGGCCGGCACCTCGGTGCGCGAATCGGTGGCCATGATCACCGCCGCCGGCGGCACGCCCAGCGGCGTGGCCATCGCGCTGGACCGCCAGGAACGCACGGGTGGTGAGACCCCTGACGAGGCCGGCAGCACGCCGCAAAGCGCCGTGCAGTTCGTGCAGCAGGAATTGAAGCTGCCGGTGGTGGCCATCGCCACGCTGGCCGATTTGCTGCACTACCTGCGCAGCGCCGACGCGTCCGCATTGGCCGCGCATGCCGCGCCCGTGCAGGCCTACCGCGAGCGTTACGGGGTCTGAATGCGGACGACCGCAACCCGCCACCGGCACGGTGTGGCCGCGCTGACGCCCCTGCTGCGTGCGGCCTGCACGGCCGCGCTGTGGCTGGTGACGTTCGCCAGCGGCGCATCGGCCCAGGCCAGCCCCAACGCGGCGGGCATCTACACCTGCGTCGACGACAAGGGCCGCAAGCTCACCGCCGACCGCCCCATCGCCGAATGCACCAACCGCGAACAGAAGCTGCTGAACCGCGACGGCTCGGTGCGTGGCGTGCAGCCGCCCACGCTGACCGCTGAAGAACGCGCCGAGAAAGAAGCCCGCGACCGCGCCAGCATCGAAGCCCGCGCAGCCCAGGCCGACGCGGTGCGCCGCGACCGCAACCTGACGGCCCGCTACCCCACCGAAGCCGCGCACAACCGGGGCCGCGAAGCGGCGCTGGACACCGTGCGCCTGGCCATCAAGTCCACCGAACTGCGCCTGCGCGACCTGGCCGCCGAGCGCAAGCCGCTGCTGGCCGAAGCCGAGTTCTACGTCGTCAAGAACCTGCCGGCCAAGCTGCGCGCCGCGATGGACGCCAACGACGCGGCCATCGAGGCGCAGCGGTCGGCGGTGGGCAACCAGACGGCCGAACTGGACCGCATCAACAAGCTCTACGACGCCGAACTGGCGCGGCTGCGGGCCTTGTGGGCCGGCGCGCCGGCGGGTTCGCTGGGGCCGCTGCCAGCGGTGCATGGAGCCGCCGTGCCGCGCCCGGCTGCCAGCGCAGCACCGGCACCAGCACTGGCCCCGGCCCCGGCCGCCAAGCCGCTGCGCTGATCGGCCCGTCCGTCAGCTCAAGCGCCGGCGCAGCAGTTCGCCGGCCTGCGCCGGGTTGGCCTTGCCCTGGCTGGCTTTCATCACCTGGCCGACCAGCGCGTTGAAGGCCTTGTCCTTGCCGGCGCGGAATTCCTCGACCGATTTGGCGTTGGCCGCCAGCACGGCGTCGACGATGGCTTCCAGTGCGCCGCTGTCGTTCATCTGCTTCAGGCCCTTGGCTGCGATGACGGCATCGACCTCGGCCAGCGCGTCGCTCCACAGCACCTCGAAGACCTGGCGCGCACCGTTGTTCGACAGCGTGCCGTCGATGACCCGCGTGATCAGCAGCGCCAGCGTGGCCGGCCGTAACGTGGCGGCGGTGATGTCGCGGTCTTCGGCGTTCAGGCGCTTGGACACCTCGCCCATCAGCCAGTTGGCGGCCAGCTTGGCCTGACCACAACCGTCGCGCACCGCTTCGTAGTAGCGCGCGAAGGGCAGGCTCTGCGTCATCAGCGCGGCATCGTCGGCACCCAATCCGTCGTCACGCACGAAGCGCGCGGCCATCGCGGCAGGCAGTTCGGGCATGGCGGCGCGCACGCGATCTATCCAGTCGGCGGCGATCACCAGCGGTGGCAGATCGGGGTCGGGGAAGTAGCGGTAGTCGTGCGCGTCTTCCTTGCTGCGCATGGCCCGCGTTTCGCCGCTGTCGGGGTTGAACAGCACGGTGGCCTGTTCGATGGGCAGGCCGTCCTCGATGCGGTCGATCTGCCACTGCACTTCGAAGTCGATGGCCGCCAGCATGTTGCGGAAGCTGTTCAGGTTCTTGATCTCGCGCCGCGTGCCCAGGGCGTCGCCGGGGCGGCGCACCGACACGTTGGCGTCGCAGCGGAAACTGCCTTCCTGCATGTTGCCGTCGCAGATGCCCAGCCACACCACCAGCGCGTGCAGGGCCTTGGCGTATTCCACCGCTTCGGCGCTACTGCGCATGTCGGGTTCGGTGACGATTTCCAGCAGCGGCGTGCCGGCCCGGTTCAGGTCGATGCCGGTCTGGTTGGCATAGTCTTCGTGCAAGCTTTTCCCGGCGTCTTCTTCCAGGTGGGCGCGCGTCAAACGCACGCTGCGCGCCGCGCCGTCCAGCACGAAGTCGATGCGGCCGCCTTGCACCACCGGCGTCTCGTACTGGCTGATCTGGTAGCCCTTGGGCAAGTCGGGGTAGAAATAGTTCTTGCGCGCGAAGATGGACACCGGCGCCACCTTGGCACCCACCGCCAGGCCCAGGCGGATGGCGCGTTCGACGGCGCCGCGGTTCATCACCGGCAGCGTGCCGGGCAGCGCCAGGTCCACCGCGCAGGCCTGGGTGTTCGGCGCTGCGCCGAAGGTGGTGGAAGCACCGCTGAAGATCTTGCTGGCGGTGGACAGCTGGGCGTGGGTTTCCAGGCCGATGACGACTTCGAAACCGCGGACGAGTGGGCTGCTGGGCATGTTCAGAACCCGGCGGGCGCGCGGGTGTGGAAATCGGTGGCCTGCTGCAGCGCGTTGGCGGCGTGCAGCAAGGTGCCTTCGTCGAAATAGTTGCCGATGAGTTGCAGGCCCACCGGCATGCCGTGCTCGCCGAAGCCGGCCGGCACGCTCATGCCGGGCAGGCCGGCCAGGCTGGCGGGCAGCGTGAAGATGTCGGCCAGGTAGGCCTGCAGCGGGTCGTCGCCCTGTTCGCCCAGCTTCCAGGCCACTGTCGGTGCCACCGGGCCGGCGATCACGTCGCAGCCCGTCGAACCCGCCGAAAAACACGCCTGGAAGTCGTCGGCAATCATGCGGCGCAGCTTCTGCGCCTGCAGGTAGTAGGCGTCGTAGTAGCCGTGGCTCAGCACGTAGGTGCCGATCATGATGCGGCGCTTCACCTCGGGGCCGAAACCCTCGGCGCGGCTTTTTTTGTACATGTCCATCAGGTCGCGGTGCTGCGCCGCGCGGTGGCCGAACTTCACGCCGTCGAAGCGGCCCAGGTTGGAACTGGCCTCGGCCGGCGCGATGATGTAGTAGACCGGTATCGACAGCTCGGTGCGCGGCAGGCTGACATCGACCAGCGTGGCGCCCAGTTTTTCCAGTTCGGCCAGCGCCGCGCGCACCGCACCGTTGACGTCGGCAGCCAGCGCCGCCGGGAAGAATTCCTTCGGCAGGCCGACGCGCAAACCCTGCAGCGGTCGGGCTGCCGTCGCGCCGTCGCGCGGCTTGCGCATCATCGAAACATAGTCCTGCGGCGGGCGTTCGGCGCTGGTGGCGTCGCGGGGGTCGAAGCCGCTCATCGCCGACAGCAGCATCGCGCAGTCTTCGGCGCTGCGTGCCATCGGGCCGGCCTGGTCCAGGCTGCTGGCGAAGGCGATCATCCCGTAGCGCGAACACACGCCGTAGGTCGGCTTGATGCCGGTGATGCCGGTGAAGCTGGCCGGCTGGCGGATGGAGCCGCCGGTGTCGGTGCCGGTGGCCGCTGGCACCAGCCGCGCGGCCACGGCCGCTGCGCTGCCGCCTGAAGAACCGCCGGGCACGCGCTGGCGGTCCCAGGGGTTCAGCACCGGGCCGTAGGCCGAGTTCTCGTTGGCCGAACCCATCGCGAATTCGTCGCAGTTCAGCTTGCCCAAAGTGACCATGCCGGCGCCCGGGCCGTGTGCCGTGGTGCCGGTTTCACCGGCGCCCAGGCGTGCCACCACGGTGGCGTCAAACGGGCTGGCATAGCCGGCCAGCATTTTCGAACCGGCCGTGGACGGCAGGCCGCTGCGCGCGTGGTCGGTGACGAAGATGTCCATGTGGGCGATGGGCACGCCCGTCAGCGGGCCGGCGGTGCCGGCGGCGATGGCCGCGTCGGCGGCGCGCGCAGCGGCCAGCGCGTGTTCCGCGTCGGTGCACAGAAAGGCGCCCAGGTCGCGGTGGGCCTGGATGCCGTCCAGCAGGCCCTGCGTGATTTCCACGCTGGACACCTCGCGCGCGGCCAGCGCGCGTGACAGACCGGCCACGCCGAGTTTCAGTGCGGCCGTCATTCGATCACCTTGGGCACGAGGAACAGGCCGCCTTCGACGGCGGGCGCGCTTCTCTGGTTCGCCTCGCGGTCATTGCCCTCTGTGACCACGTCGTCGCGCAGTCTCAGTTGCACCGCGTGCAAGGCCGACAGCGGCGTGGACAGCGGTTCCACGCCGCGTGTGTCCACGGCGCTCATCTGTTCGACGATGCCGAAGAAACCGTTGAGCTGTTCCAGCATCTGCGCCTGCTCGGTGCCCGAAAGTTCGAGCCGCGCCAAGTGGGCGATGCGGTTCACATCGTGTGGGGTCAGAGCCATCGTCTGCGGAGCCGTTTCTGTTGCGACCAAGGACTGGGTTCGTTGCTGAAAAAAGCAGCGTGTTACCTCGGTGGCCGGGGGTTGATACAGTATTATCCCCGGTTACCCGCAAGCCCTTCGGCGTGCGGCCGCATCAGGGTTTCGTTGCGGCCCCAGACCCCAGAGCAAGCGCTCCAAACACCTCCTTTTTTCCACGCGTACCGCGGCTTGAAGCCCGTCGCACGGGCCGGCTTGCGCAGCTGCCAACAGCCCCGCCTGCATCCCCGCCGACCTCGCCCTGCCGCACGCTCCGTACTTCTCCCGCCATGTTTGCTGCATCCCTGCGCCGTTATTTCTCCACCGACCTTGCCATCGACCTCGGCACCGCCAACACGTTGATCTACGTGCGCGGCAAGGGCATCGTCCTCGACGAACCTTCCGTCGTTGCCATCCGCCACGAAGGCGGCCCGCAAGGCAAGAAAACCATCCAGGCCGTCGGCAAGGAAGCCAAGGCCATGCTGGGCAAGGTGCCCGGCAACATCGAAGCCATCCGGCCGATGAAAGACGGCGTCATCGCCGACTTCACGGTCACCGAGCAGATGCTCAAGCAGTTCATCAAGATGGTCCACCCGCGTGGCATCTTGCGGCCCAGCCCGCGCATCATCATCTGCGTGCCCTGCGGTTCCACCCAGGTGGAACGCCGCGCCATCCGCGAATCGGCGCTGGGCGCCGGCGCCTCGGACGTGTACCTGATCGAAGAACCGATGGCGGCCGCCATCGGTGCCGGCTTGCCGGTGTCGGAAGCCAGCGGTTCGATGGTCGTGGACATCGGTGGCGGCACCACCGAAGTCGGCGTCATCTCGCTCGGCGGCATGGTCTACAAAGGCAGCATCCGCGTCGGTGGCGACAAGTTCGACGAAAGCATCATCAACTACATCCGCCGCAACTACGGCATGTTGATCGGCGAGCCCACCGCCGAGATGATCAAGAAGAACATCGGCAGCGCCTTCCCGGGCAGCGAAGTCAAGGAAATGGAAGTCAAGGGCCGCAACCTCAGCGAAGGCGTGCCGCGCAGCTTCACCATCTCATCGAACGAGATTTTGGAAGCCCTGACCGACCCGTTGAACCAGATGGTCAGCGCGGTGAAGAACGCGCTGGAACAGACGCCGCCCGAACTGGGCGCCGACATCGCCGAGCGCGGCATGATGCTGACCGGCGGCGGCGCGCTGCTGCGCGACCTGGACCGCCTGCTGGCCGAAGAGACCGGCCTGCCGGTGCTGGTGGCCGAAGACCCGCTGACCTGCGTGGTGCGCGGCTGCGGCATGGCGCTGGAACGCATGGAACGCCTGGGCTCCATCTTCACGTCCGAGTGACCCGGCGCCAGAGCCGTTAGAGCCGCTACAGCCGCGAGCGCCCCGCCGCCATGCCTCTCGGCACGCTCGACCGCACACCACCGCCTTTCTTCCGCCAGGGCCCGTCGGCCCTGACGAAGCTGATCTTCTTTTCAGCGCTGGCGGTTTTCCTGATGGTGGCCGACACCCGCTTCAAGGTTGCAACGCCGGTGCGCGCCACGCTGGCGGTGCTGCTGCTGCCGGTGCAGCGCACGCTGGCCGTGCCCATCGAAATGGTTGAAGGCGGTAGCGACTACCTGGGTGGCTTGCAGCAGGCGCTGACGCGCGAAGCGCAGGCGCGGGCCCGCCTGGCGGCCCAGGCCGAGCGCGTGCTGCGCGCCGAACAGATGGCGCAAGAAAACGCGCGGCTGCGCGCGCTTTTGGAACTGCGGCCCGCCCTGACCGGCCGCGCCCAGCCGGCCGAGGTGATGTACGAAGCCGCCGACCCGTATTCGCGCAAGGTCTTCATCGACCGGGGCACTGCGCAGGGCGTGCTGCTGGGCTCGCCGGTCATCAACGAAGGCGGCGTGCTGGGCCAGGTGACGCGGGTCTACGCGCTGACCGCCGAGGTCACCCTGCTCGCCGACAAGGACGCGGCCATCCCGGTGCTGAACACGCGCACCCAGCAGCGCAGCGCGGCCTTTGGCGGTGGCACGCCGGGGGGCATGGAACTGCGCTTCACCTCGGCCAATGCCGACGTGCTGGTGGGCGACTTGTTGCAGACCAGCGGGCTGGACGGCGTCTACCCGCCGGGCTTGCCGGTGGCCAAGGTGGCGGCGGTGCAGCGGCGGGTGGAATCGGGTTTCGCGCGCATTTCGCTGCTGCCCACGGCCAACCCCGATGGCGTGCGCCACGTGCTGGTGCTGGAGCCGCTGAACGTGCAGCTGCCGCCACGGCCGGCGCCGGCCGCCGAAGAGGCCAAGCCCGAGCGCACGCTGAATGCGCCGGGGCGCAAGAGCGCGTCCACGCCATGAGGGCCGCGCCATGATCATGCCGCGCGGTTCTGACCAGCTGCTGTTGCCGGTCAACCCCTTCTTCATCGCTTTCACGCTGACCCTGGCCCTGGTCTTCGACCTGCTGCCGTTGGGCCGGCAACCGGCCATGCCGGACATGCTGGCCGTGGCGCTGGTGTTCTGGAATGTGCACCAGCCGCGCCGGGTGGGCGTCGGCGTGGCCTTCCTCTTCGGCTTGCTGATCGACGTGCACCAGGGCGCGCTGCTGGGCCAGCATGCCTTCGCCTACACGCTGCTCAGCTTCGTGGCCATCACCATCCACCGCCGCCTGCTGTGGTTCGGGGTCATCGAACAGGCGATGCAGATCTTGCCAGTGTTCGTCGCAGCCCACGGTGTGTCGCTGGCCGTGCGCATGCTGGCTGGCGGCATGTTCCCCGGTTGGTGGTTGTTGCTGGCGCCGGTTTTCGAAGCGCTGCTGTGGCCGCTGGTGACCCTGATGCTGCTGGCGCCGCAGCGGCGCGCGCCCGACCCGGATCAAAATCGGCCGCTGTGACTGAACTCAGAGACCTCGAACAGGAAATCGGCCGCTTCCGCAGCCGCCTGCTGGCGGCGGCCGGCTTCGTGCTGCTGGCTTTTTCGCTGCTGGCGGCGCGCCTGGTCTACCTGCAGGTCATCCGCCACGACGAGCTGGCCACGCAGGCCGAAGCCAACCGCATCGCCGTCGTGCCCATCGTGCCCAACCGAGGCCTCATCGTCGACCGCAACGGCGTGGTGCTGGCCACCAACTACTCGGCCTACACGCTGGAAATCGCGCCCAAGCGGGGCAAGAACGCGGCGGCCGAACTGGACGCGCTGATCGACGACCTGGCCGGCGTGGTCAACATCGAAGCCAAGGACCGCCGCCGCTTCAAGCGCCTTCAGGAAGAGCTGAAAGGCGCCGATTCCCTGCCCATCCGCACCCGGCTGACCGACGAGGAAGTGGCGCGTTTCACCGCCCAGCGCTTCCGCTTCCCGGGCGTGGAGGTGAAGGCGCGGCTGTTCCGCAATTACCCGCTGGGCGAGACCGGTGCCCACCTGCTGGGCTACATCGGCCGCGTCAACCAGGCCGAGAAAGCCGCCATCGAAGACTGGGACGAGGCCGAGCAGGGCAATTACAAAGGCACCGAATACATCGGCAAGCTGGGCCTGGAACAAAGCTACGAAAAAGTGTTGCACGGCACCGCCGGTTTCGAAGAAGTCGAGACCAGCGCCGGCGGCCGCGCGGTGCGCCGTTTGAACAGCCACCCGCCCACGCCCGGCGACAAGCTGGTGCTGTCCATCGACATCAAGCTGCAGGCGCTGGTCGAAGACCTGTTCGGCGACCGGCGCGGTGCGCTGGTGGCCATGGACCCGCGCACCGGTGAAGTGCTGGCCTTCGTCAGCAAGCCCACCTTCGACCCCAATCTGTTCGTCGATGGCATCGACGTGGAAAGCTGGCGCGACCTGAACGAGAGCATCGACAAGCCGCTGCTGAAC
Organism: Betaproteobacteria bacterium; assembly: GCA_031424355.1. GTDB lineage: Bacteria > Pseudomonadota > Gammaproteobacteria > Burkholderiales > Burkholderiaceae_C > Rubrivivax. Next base: position 5,829 of record JANPHI010000018.1, on the reverse strand, counting down.
CGGGCCTTGCGCGGCACCTACCCGCCGGGCTCGACCTACAAGCCCTTCATGGCGATGGCTGCGCTGAACAGCGGCAAGCGCGCGCCGGGCACGCTGATCAACGACACCCTGGTCTTCAACTTCGGCGGCCACCGTTTCGGCAGCCCCGAGACCGAGCGCGGCGGCATCATGGACATGCACCGCGCCATCGTGCAGTCGAGCAACGTCTACTTCTATTCGCTGGCCAACGAGATGGGCGTGGACCTGATCCACGAGCAGCTCTACCCCATGGGTTTCGGGCGCAAGACGGGCATTGACGTGGAAGGCGAAGTGACCGGCGACCTGCCGTCCACCGAGTGGAAGAAGAAGCGCTTCAAGAAGCCCGAGCAGCAGAAGTGGTACGCCGGCGAGACCATTTCGCTGGGCATCGGCCAGGGCTACAACAACTTCACCATGCTGCAGATGGCCACGGCGATGAGCACGCTGGTGTCGGGTGGCCAGCGCTACAAGCCGCGGCTGGTGCGCGAGATCGAAGACGTCATCAGCGGCCAGCGCAAGCGCGTGGCCAGCGACGCGCTGGAGCCGCTGCCCTACAAGCCGGCCGATGTGGAGGTCATCCGCAGCGCCTTGCAGGGCGTGACGGTGGAAGGCACGTCGCGCGCGGCTTTTGCGGGCGCCGGCTACGTCAGCGGCGGCAAGACCGGCACCGCGCAGGCCGTGGGCGCGCGGGCCAACGAGAAGTACAACGCGGCCAAGATCGAAGAGACCAAGCGCGACCACGCGCTCTACGTGGCGGCCGCGCCGATGGACGCGCCGACGGTGGCGCTGGCCCTGATCGTCGAGAACGCCGGCTGGGGCGGGGACTCGGCGGCACCCATCGCACGCCGCGTTTTCGACTATCTGTTGCTGGGGCAGTACCCCAGCGAAGAAGACCTGGCCGCGATGCGTGAAGGCAAGGCCAAGGCGCCCATCGGCACGCCACGCCGCGCGGCCGATGTGCCGCTGCCGGGGCAAGCCCTGCCGCCGGTGGCTGCAGCCTCGGCCGCTGCGGTGGCGGTGGCGCCCGCCGCGCCTGTGCCCGCACCGACACCGCCGCCGGCATCGGCGCCGGTGGCCGCCCTGCCCACCGCTGCGCAGCGCCTGGCGGCCGTTGCCCCGGGGCCGCGCCCATGAATATGAACACCGCCTTCGACCAACCGTCGCGCTGGCGTTGGGTGGGGCGTGTGTTCGGTGATTTCGACCTGCCGCTGCTGACCGCCGTGCTGGTGCTGGCGGCCATCGGCCTGGTGGCCATGTACTCGGCCGGCTACGACCACGGCACACGTTTCGTTGACCACGGCCGCAACATGCTGCTGGCGGTGGGCGTGCTGTTCCTGGCCTCGCAGGTGTCGCCGCAGAAGCTGCAGCAGCTGGCGGTGCCGCTGTACCTGGTCGGCCTGGCGCTGTTGATCGTGACGGCGCTGCCCGGTATCGGCATCACCAAGAAAGGCGCCACGCGCTGGCTGAACGTGGGCGTGCAGATCCAGCCCAGCGAGATCCTGAAGATCGCCATGCCGCTGGTGCTGGCCTGGTGGTTCCAGAAGCGCGAAGGGCAGTTGCGGGTGCCGGACTTCGTCATCGCCGGCGTCATCCTGCTGCTGCCGGTGGCCATCGTCGCCAAGCAACCCGACCTGGGCACGGCGCTGCTGATCCTGGCCAGCGGCCTGTACGTGATGTTCTTCGCCGGTCTGTCGTGGAAGCTGGTGGTGCCGGTGTTGCTGACCGGCGCGGTGGCCATCGCGGCCATCGTGCTGACGGCCGACCGCATCTGCGAACCCGGCGTGAAATGGCCGCTGATGCGCGACTACCAGCAGCACCGCGTCTGCACGCTGCTCGACCCGACCACCGACCCGCTGGGCAAGGGCTTCCACATCATCCAGGGCATGATCGCCATCGGCTCGGGTGGCCTGTCGGGCAAGGGCTTCATGCAGGGCACGCAGACCCACCTGGAATTCATCCCCGAACGCACCACCGACTTCATCTTTGCGGCCTTCAGCGAAGAGTTCGGCCTGGCCGGCGTGCTGCTGCTGATCTGCAGCTTCATCTTCCTGATCTTTCGCGGGCTGATGATCGCCGCCGAGGCACCGACGGTCTTCACGCGTTTGCTGGCCGGCGCGGTCACGCTCAGCTTCTTCACCTACGCCTTCGTCAACATGGGCATGGTCAGCGGCATCCTGCCGGTGGTCGGCGTGCCCCTGCCGTTCATCAGCTACGGCGGCACGGCGATGGTGTCGCTGGGGCTGGGGCTGGGCATCCTGATGTCGGTGGCCCGCAGCCGCCGGCTGATGCAGAGTTAGGCCGCCGCCTGATGCAAAGCTAGCCGGCGGCCGCCGGCGGCCGCGTGGCGCTTGTCGCCAGCGGGATGCGCACCGTGAACAGCGTGCCGGGCGCGTGGGCCGTGTCGCCGCTGCGCGGCCGGGCGTCGCTCACCGTCACCTCGGCGCCGTGGCGCTGCGCCACTTCCAGCACGATGGCCAGGCCCAGCCCGCTGCCGTCCACCTGCGTGCCCAGGGCGCGGTAGAAGGGCCGGAACACCGCCTCACGCTCGGCAGCCGCGATGCCCGGGCCGGTGTCTTCCACCTGCACCACCACCTGCAGGCCCAGCGGGTCGGGCAGCACGCGGGCCGTCACCGTGCCGCCTTGCGGCGTGTATTGCAGGGCGTTGTCGACCAGGTTGCGGATCATTTCGCTGAGCAGCACCGGCTCGCCCATCAGGCGCGTGCCGGCTGAGGACGCGTGGTCCTCGGGGCCCTCGTAGCCCAGGTCGATGCGCCTTTCGATGGCGCGCGGCACGAAGTCGCGCACCACGGCACGCGTCACGGCAGCGATGTCCACCGACTGGTGGCGCGCCACCTGCCCGGTATCTTCGGCGCGGGCCATGGCCAGCAGCTGGTTGACCATGTGGGCGGCGCGCTGCGTGGACAGGGCAATCTGCCGCAGCGAATGCTTCATCGAAGCCGGGTCGCCGCGCCCGCTGTCGATCTCGCGCGCCGCCAGTTCGGCCTGCATGCGCAGCCCCGCCAGCGGCGTTTTCAGCTGGTGCGCGGCGTCGGCCAGGAAGTGGCGTTGCGCGGCGATGGTGTGGTCCAGGCGCTGCAGCAGGTCGTTGATGGCGCGCACCAGCGGTGCCACTTCGTCAGGCACATTGCCTTCGGCGATGGGGCTCAGGTCGGTGCTTTCGCGCTTGCGGATGCGCTGCTGCAATTCGGCCAGCGGGCGGATGCCGCGCGCCAGCGCGAACCACACCAGCACCACCGCCAGCGGCAGGATGACGAACTGCGGCAGGATCACGCCCTTGATGATTTCGGTGGCCAGCTGTGAGCGCTTGCCCAGGGTTTCGGCCACCTGCACCAGCGCTTCGTTGCCGCCCGGCCCGGCCGCATTGCCCGTGACGCCGGCCATCCACAGGTAGGCCACGCGCACCGGCTCGTCGCCGATCATGTCGTCGCGGAAGCGCACATTGGCGTCGGCCAGCTGGGCCAGTTCTTCCGAGGGCACGACCAGGCCGGCCTCACCGGCCAGCAACTCCCCGCGCCGGCCCAGCACCTGGTAGTAGGTGCGGTCGTCGTCGTCTTCGCGCGTCAGCACAGCGGCCGTGCGTTCGAGCTCGGCTTTGACCTGGGCCGCCGACAGGCCGCCCGCCGCCACCTGCACCGCAGCCTGACGCGACAGCGCCCGCACCAGGTCGGCCAGTTCGCGGTCGTAGGGGCGGTTGGCGATGGTCTGGGCCACCACCCAGGTCAGGCCCAGGCTCATCGGCCACAGCAGCAGCAGCGGGGCGAGCATCCAGTCGAGGATCTCGCCGAACAGCGAGCGCTGTTCGTTTTGATCGGCGGGCATCAGCGGCATTGTTGGCCTTCATCCCGGCACGGACCTGACGATCTGCAGGGCGATGAGCGACCCAGCTTCCCGCCGCGGAACCGGCTTGGCCGGACCGCTGGCGGACGGCTCCCTCGGGGGGTAGCGAGCGCCAGCGAGCTTGGGGGCTAAGTCAAGCGGCGATCTTTTCCAGGCAATAGCCCAGGCCGCGCACGGTGGCGATGCGCACCGGGCCTTGTTCGATCTTCTTGCGCAGCCGGTGGATGTAGACCTCGATGGCGTTGTTGCTGACTTCCTCGCCCCACTCGCACAGGCGCTCGACCAGCTGGTCCTTGCTGACCAGCCGGCCTGCGCGCTGCAGCAGCACTTCCAGCAGGCTCAGTTCGCGCGCGCTCAACTCGACCATCTGGTCGTTCAGGTAGGCCACCCGCCCGGTGGCGTCGAAGGTCAGCGGGCCGTGCTTCAGCAGGTTGGAGGCGGTACCCAGGCCGCGCCGCGTCAGCGCCCGCACGCGGGCTTCCAGTTCCTGCAGCGAGAAGGGCTTGGCCATGTAGTCGTCGGCGCCCAGGTCCAGGCCCTTCACGCGCTGCTCGACGCTGTCGGCGGCGGTGAGGATCAGCACCGGCACGCTGCTGCCCCGGCCGCGCATTTTCTTGAGCACCTCGAAGCCGTGCATCTTCGGCAGCCCCAGGTCGAGGATCAGCAGGTCGAATTCGTGGGCGGCCAAAGCCGCGTCGGCTTCGCTGCCGTTGCCGACCTGGTCCACGGCATAACCCGAAGCGCGCAAGGACCGCAGCAGGCCGTCTGCCAGAACCTGGTCATCCTCGGCTATGAGTATGCGCATCGACGTGTCTCCTGGTGCTTCAGGGCCGCAGCGGGTGCCCGGCCGAGCTTGGTGTTGGACTTTTATGAATTCTAGGTACGCCCTGCGAGTCCCGGTCCTTGATGCAGCCTGTCTCCTGGAAACCCCCATCCGGGGTGGCCACTAGGAGTTACCCCAAAAGGACTGTACGAATATCCAGCTTTTGACACATAATGGCCGCAAACCCCGGAACCCAGGAGAACCCCATGGACGCACCCGTCAAAGCGCTGAACACCGAAAAAGCCAAGGCCCTGCAGGCCGCACTGGCGCAGATCGAAAAGCAGTTCGGCAAGGGCTCGATCATGCGCCTGGGTGAAGGCGAGGTCATCGAAGACATCCAGGTGGTTTCCACGGGGTCGCTGGGCCTGGACATCGCGCTGGGCGTCGGCGGCCTGCCGCGCGGCCGGGTCATCGAGATCTACGGCCCTGAGTCTTCAGGCAAGACCACGCTGACGCTGCAGGTCATCGCCGAAATGCAAAAGCAGGCCGGCACCTGCGCCTTCATCGACGCCGAACACGCGCTCGACATCCAGTACGCGCAGAAGCTGGGCGTCAACCTGCAAGACCTGCTGATCAGCCAACCCGACACCGGCGAGCAGGCGCTGGAAATCGTTGATGCGCTGGTGCGTTCGGGCTCCATCGACCTGATCGTCATCGACTCGGTGGCCGCGCTCACGCCCAAGGCCGAACTCGAAGGCGAAATGGGCGACAGCCTGCCGGGCCTGCAGGCCCGGTTGATGAGCCAGGCACTGCGCAAGCTGACCGGCACCATCAAGAAGACCAACACCATGGTCATCTTCATCAACCAGATCCGCATGAAGATCGGCGTGATGTTCGGCAACCCCGAAACCACCACCGGCGGCAACGCGCTGAAGTTTTACGCGTCGGTGCGCCTGGACATCCGCCGTACCGGCAGCATCAAGAAGGCCGAAGAAGTCATCGGCAGCGAGACCAAGGTCAAGGTCGTCAAGAACAAGGTCGCACCGCCCTTCAAGACGGCCGAATTCGACATCCTCTACGGCGAGGGCATCAGCCGCGAAGGCGAAATCATCGACATGGGCGTCACCGCGCGCATCCTGGAAAAGAGCGGTGCCTGGTACGCCTACAACGGCGAGAAGATCGGCCAGGGC
>JANPHI010000017.1:0-31955 GCA_031424355.1 Betaproteobacteria bacterium | reverse complement strand
CGCCCCGCGCGGTGTGGACGCTGGCGCCACGCTGTTCAGCGGTGCAGAAGCCCCGATCAAGACCGGCAACACGCTGCCGATCCGCAACATCCCCGTCGGCTCCATCATCCACTGCGTGGAAATGATGCCGGGCAAGGGTGCCCAGATCGCGCGTTCGGCCGGTACTTCGGTCACGCTGATGGCCCGCGAAGGCATCTACGCGCAACTGCGGTTGCGTTCGGGTGAAGTCCGCAAGATCCACATCGACTGCCGCGCCACCATCGGCGAAGTCAGCAACGAAGAACACAGCCTGCGCCAATACGGCAAGGCCGGTGCGATCCGCTGGAAGGGCATCCGCCCGACCGTGCGCGGCGTTGCGATGAACCCGGTGGACCACCCGCACGGCGGCGGCGAAGGCCGCACCGGTGAAGGTCAGCCGCAAGTCTCGCCGTGGAACACCCTGACCAAGGGCTACCGTACCCGCAGCAACAAGCGCACGCAGACGATGATCGTCTCGCGTCGCAAGAAGTGAGGTCAAGACCATGACCCGTTCGCTCAAGAAAGGTCCCTTTGTGGACCACCACCTGATGGCCAAGGTCGAGAAGGCCGCCGCCATCAAGGACAAGAAGCCGATCAAGACCTGGTCGCGCCGCAGCACCATCCTGCCCGAGTTCATCGGCTTGACGGTGGCCGTTCACAACGGCAAGCAGCACGTGCCTGTGTACGTGACCGACCAGATGGTCGGCCACAAGCTCGGCGAATTCGCACTCACGCGCTTGTTCAAGGGTCACCCCGCGGACAAGAAAGCCAAGAAGTAAGGAGCCGAGAACATGGCAACCGAAACCAAGGCCATCGTGCGCGGTGTGCGTCTTTCCGCCGACAAGGGCCGTCTCGTTGCGGACATGATCCGTGGCAAGAAGGTCGACCAGGCACTGAACATCCTCGCCTTCACGCAGAAGAAGGCCGCCGGCATCATCAAGAAGGCCGTCGACTCTGCCGTGGCCAATGCCGAACACAACGACGGCGCCGACATCGACGAGTTGAAGATCAAATCGATCTACGTCGAACAGGGCGCCGTGCTGAAGCGTTTCTCCGCGCGCGCCAAAGGCCGCGGTGCACGCATCAGCAAGGGCACTTGCCACATCTACGTGACCGTGGGGAACTGAGAGAGACCATGGGACAAAAAATCCACCCGACCGGCTTCCGTCTTGCGGTCACCCGCGCCTGGCAGTCACGCTGGTTCGCGAATCACCGCAACTTCGCCGGCATGCTGGCCGAAGACCTGAAGGTCCGTGAGTACCTAAAGACCAAGCTGAAGAGCGCCGCTGTTTCGCGCATCCTCATCGAGCGCCCAGCCAAGAACGCCCGCATCACCATTTTCTCGGCACGTCCGGGCGTGGTGATCGGCAAGAAGGGCGAAGACATCGAGAACCTGAAGGCTGAGCTGGCCCGCCGTCTGGGCGTGCCGGTGGCTGTCAACATCGAAGAAATCCGCAAGCCGGAAGTCGATGCGCAACTGATCGCCGACAGCATCACGCAGCAGCTCGAAAAGCGCATCATGTTCCGCCGTGCCATGAAGCGCGCGATGCAGAACGCGATGCGTCTGGGCGCCCAGGGTATCAAGATAATGTCTTCGGGCCGCTTGAACGGCATCGAAATCGCCCGTTGTGAGTGGTACCGCGAAGGCCGCGTGCCGCTTCATACCCTGAAGGCCGACATCGACTATGGCTTCAGCGAAGCCAAGACGACCTACGGCATCATCGGTGTGAAGGTCTGGGTTTACCGTGGTGATCGCCTCGCCAATGGCGACGCACCGCAATTGCCCAAGACCGAAGGCGACAACGACCGCCGTGACCGCCGTGGCCCGCGCCCCGACGGACGCCCGGGTGCCCCTGCCGGCCGTGGCCGTCCGGGTGGCGACCGTGGTGCACCGCGTTCCGACGCTGGCCCCGCTGCTGCGGCACCTGCCGCAGCCCCCGCTGGCGATGGTCCGAAGGGCCCCGCCGTGAAGCGCGTGCGCCGCGCCGGCCCGCCGGCCACGCCCGCCGCTGCTGGCGGCGAGACCAAAGGAGAATAACGATGCTGCAACCCGCACGTCGCAAGTTCCGCAAGGAACAAAAAGGCCGTAACACCGGCATCGCCACCCGTGGCGCTGCGGTTTCGTTCGGTGACTTTGGCCTGAAGGCCACCGAGCGTGGCCGCATCACCGCGCGCCAGATCGAAGCCGCGCGCCGCGCGATTTCGCGTCACATCAAGCGCGGTGGCCGCATCTTCATCCGCATCTTCCCGGACAAGCCGATCTCGCAAAAGCCGGCCGAAGTCCGGATGGGTAACGGCAAGGGCAATCCCGAGTACTACGTGGCCGAGATCCAGCCGGGCAAGGTGCTGTACGAAATCAACGGCGTGCCCGAGCAACTGGCCCGTGAAGCCTTCCTGCTCGCGTCCGCCAAGCTCCCCTTGCGCTGCACGTTCGTTGCGCGCCAGGTCGGCACCTGACCGGAAAGAGACTGATCATGAAAGCATCCGAACTGCGCGCCAAGGACATCACGGCGCTCGAGAAGGAAGTCTCCGATCTGCTGAAGGCCCATTTCGGCCTGCGCATGCAGAAGGCGACCCAGCAGCTCACCAACCACACGCAACTGGGCAACACCAAGCGCGACATCGCGCGGGCCAAGACCATCATTGCGGAAAAGAAGAAGGCCGCCAAATGAGCGAAGTTCAAGCCACGCCGGTGAGCGCAACCGCGACAGCGCCGGCCAAGAACACGCGCACCTTCGTTGGCCGTGTGGTCAGCGACAAGCGCGCCAAGACCGTCACCGTTTTGGTCGAGCGCCGCACCGCGCACGAGCTCTACGGCAAGATCGTGGCCCGTTCGCGCAAGTACCACGCCCATGACGAAAAGGGCGAGTACAAGATGGGCGACCTGGTCGAAATCGCCGAAGGCCGTCCGATCAGCAAGACCAAGTCGTGGACCGTGACCAAGCTGCTTGAGAAAGCCAAGCTGGTCTGATACGCGACGGGGTTGAAGAACCTCGCAGGCAAGACCCGACGACCGGACACTGGAAACAGCCCGGTCGTTTCTCATTCCAACCCGGAGACATGCGCATGTTGAAAGTCGGCGACAAACTGCCCGCAGGCAGCCTGAACGAATTCATCGAAGTGGAAGGCAACGGCTGCTCACTCGGCCCCAACACCTTCGACATCGAAAAGGCCACGGCGGGCAAGAAAGTGGCGGTGTTCGCACTGCCGGGCGCCTACACGCCCACCTGCTCGGCCAAGCATGTTCCGGGCTATGTCGAACAGGCTGCTGCGCTGCAGGCTGCCGGCATTGACGAAATCTGGTGCGTGTCGGTCAACGACGCTTTCGTGATGGGCGCCTGGGGGCGTGACCAGCACACCGGCGGCAAGGTGCGCATGATGGCCGACGGCAGCGCCGACTTCACCAAGGCGGCTGGCCTGACGCTGGACCTGACCGCGCGCGGCATGGGCGTGCGTTCGCAGCGCTACTCGATGCTGGTGGTGGATGGCGTCGTGAAGTCGTTGAACATCGAAGGTCCGGGCAAGTTTGAGGTCAGCGACGCGGCCACGATGTTGGCGCAAGCGCAGGCTTTGCTCGCCTGAGCATGTTTGTGCGAAATGCATCGCGGTGTGTTGACACCGCTTCGCGTTTCGTGCCATACTTCAAGGCTTCGCTGCTCGCGTAGCGATAAAGAGGTTGACGGTTTCTAGCCGGGCCTGCAGTAAGTTGCATTTAGGCGAGCAGATCCACCCATACACGGGCCCAAGACTGGCCGCAGCAGGTTGCAAAACCAAAGCAGCGGGCAAGTTGGGGAGACAGACACAATGATCCAAATGCAAACTCGGCTCGATGTAGCCGACAACACGGGTGCCAAATCCGTCATGTGCATCAAGGTACTCGGCGGCTCCAAGCGTCGGTACGCTGGCATCGGTGACGTGATCAAGGTCAGCATCAAAGAAGCTGCCCCGCGCAGTCGCGTCAAAAAGGGCGAGGTCTACAGCGCCGTGGTGGTTCGCACCGCCAAGGGCGTGCGCCGTCAGGATGGCTCGCTGCTTCGCTTTGATGCCAATGCTGCCGTGCTGCTGAATGCCAAGCTCGAGCCCATCGGCACCCGCATCTTCGGCCCGGTGACGCGTGAATTGCGCACCGAGCGCTTCATGAAGATCGTTTCGCTGGCTCCGGAAGTGCTGTAAAGCGCGCAGCAAGGACACCGACCATGAACAAGATACGCAAAGGCGACCAGGTCATCGTGACCACCGGTCGCGACAAAGGCAAGCGCGGCACCGTTTCGTTGCGCGTTGACGAGAGCAAGATCGTCGTCAACGGCGTCAATGTTTCGAAGAAGCACGTCAAGCCGAACCCGCTCAAGGGTACGACGGGTGGTGTGGTAGACAAGACCATGCCCATCCACCAGTCGAACGTGGCCATCTTCAACCCCGCAACCGGCAAAGCCGACCGCGTGGGTATCAAGTTGGTCGATGGCGGCAAGAAGGTTCGCGTCTTCAAGTCGAGCGGCGAAGAAATCAAGGCCTGATTCAAATGGCAAAGAAACAAGCATCTGTTGCCCAGGCGGGCCCGGCCAATCAAGGCCCTGTCGCGCAAGCGCGCCTGCAGGCCATCTACCGCGAGAAGATCGTTCCTGAATTGATGGAGAAGTTCGGCTTCACGTCCATCATGCAGGTGCCGCGTCTGACGAAGATCACGCTGAACATGGGCGTGAGCGAAGCGGTCTCCGACAAGAAGGTCATGGACGCGGCGGTGGGCGATCTGACCAAGATCGCAGGCCAGAAGCCCGTTGTCACGATGAGCAAGAAGCCGATCGCCGGTTTCAAGATCCGTGAGAACCAGGCCATCGGCACCATGGTCACGCTGCGTGGCGTGCGCATGTACGAATTCCTCGATCGTTTCGTCACGGTAGCTCTGCCGCGTGTTCGCGACTTCCGGGGTATTTCGGGTCGCAGCTTCGATGGCCGTGGCAATTACAACATCGGTGTCAAAGAGCAGATCATTTTTCCGGAAATCGAGTACGACAAGATCGACGCGATCCGCGGGATGAATATCAGCATCACCACCAGTGCGAAGAACGACGACGAATGCAAGGCATTGCTCGTGGCGTTCAAGTTCCCGTTCAAGAACTGAACGCAGTAAGGAATACGACAAATGGCCAAACTTTCCGTCATCCAGCGTCAAGAAAAGCGCGAGAAGCTGGTTGCCAAGTACGCCAAGAAATACGCCGAACTCAAGGCTGTTTCCAATGACGCCAACCGCTCTGATGAAGAGCGCTACATGGCTCGGCTTGAACTGCAAAAGCTGCCCCGCAATGCGAACCCCACCCGGTTGCGCAACCGCTGCGCCCTGACGGGTCGCGGTCGCGGCACCTTCAAGATGTTCGGGCTGGGCCGTAACAAGATCCGTGAACTTGCCTTCAAGGGTGACATTCCCGGCATGGTCAAGGCCAGCTGGTAATCCGGCGAGAAGATCAGGAGCAAACCATGAGCATGAGTGATCCCATCGCCGACATGCTGACCCGTATCCGCAACGCGCAAGCTGTGGACAAGGCAGTTGTCAAGATGCCGTCTTCCAAGTTGAAGATTGCCATCGCGCAGGTGTTGAAGGACGAGGGTTACATCGACGGCTACGTGATTCATAACGAAGGCGGCAAAGCCGAACTCGAAATCGCGTTGAAGTATTACGCCGGTCGCCCAGTTATCGAACGCATCGAGCGCGTCAGCCGCCCGGGTCTTCGGATCTACAAGGGCCGTGACGCGATCCCGCAGGTCATGAACGGTTTGGGTGTGGCGATCGTCACCACGCCCAAGGGTGTCATGACCGATCGCAAGGCTCGCCAGACCGGTGTCGGTGGCGAAGTTCTTTGCTACGTCGCTTAAAGGGAGCATCAAGATGTCCCGCGTAGGAAAAATGCCCGTTGCTGTGCCGCAAGGTGTGGATGTGGCGATCACGGCCGAACAGATCACGGTCAAGGGAACCAACGGCACCTTGGTGCGCACGTTGAATCCTTTGGTTGTCATCCAGAACGATGCTGGCAAGTTGACCTTCACCCCGGCGAATGAGTCGTCGGCGGCTGACGCGATGAGCGGCACCATGCGTGCCCTGGTGGCGAACATGGTCGGCGGTGTCAGTAAGGGCTTCGAGAAGAAGCTCAGCCTGGTGGGCGTGGGCTTCCGTGCCCAGGCCGCCGGCCAGAAGCTGAATCTGCAGATCGGTTTTTCGCACCCCGTCGTGAAAGACATGCCCGTGGGCATCAAGGTGGCAACGCCGACGCAGACAGAGATCGTGATCTCGGGCGCTGACCGTCAAGTTGTCGGCCAACTGGCTGCCGAAGTTCGTGCCTTCCGTCCGCCTGAGCCCTACAAGGGTAAGGGCATCCGCTACGTCGGTGAGCGGGTGACGATCAAAGAGACGAAGAAGAAGTAAGGAGCGTTGCGATGAGCATGACCAAGAAAGAACAACGCCTGCGCCGTTCGCGCCAGACCCGTGTGCGCATCGCGCTGCAGGGCGCTGTGCGCCTGGCGGTGCACCGCTCCAACCTGCACATCTACGCCAGCATCGTGTCCAGCGATGGCACTCAGGTGCTGACCAGCGCGTCCACGGCCGAGAAGGAAGTTCGCACTCAGTTGGGCGCCGAAGGCAAGGGTGGCAATGCCACCGCTGCGGCCCTGATCGGCAAGCGGATCGCCGAAAAGGCCAAGGCCGCTGGCATTGAGAAAGTGGCATTCGACCGTTCAGGCTTCGCCTACCACGGTCGCGTCAAGGCACTGGCAGACGCGGCTCGCGAAGCCGGTCTCCAGTTCTAAGCCAAGACTGAGCACAGGAATATCAAATGGCAAAGTTCACTCCCCGCGCGCAGACCGAAGCGAATGACGACGGGCTCAAGGAAAAGATGATCGCGGTCAACCGCGTCACCAAGGTCGTCAAGGGCGGCCGTACCCTGAGCTTCGCTGCACTCACCGTCGTGGGTGATGGCGATGGCCGCATCGGCATGGGCAAGGGCAAGGCCAAGGAAGTTCCGGTCGCCGTGCAGAAGGCTATGGAATCGGCGCGCCGCAACATGATCAAGGTCCAGTTGCGCAACGGCACGATCCAGCACAATGTGCGCGGTGAGCACGGTGCGGCCAAGGTGCTGATGGCGCCGGCCAAGTCGGGTGACGGCATCATCGCCGGCGGCCCGATGCGCGCTGTCTTCGAAGTCATGGGCGTAACCGACATCGTGGCCAAGAGCCTCGGTTCGAGCAACCCGTACAACATGGTCCGTGCCACCCTCGACGCGCTGAAGCGCTCGACGACGCCGGCCCAAGTCGCTGCCAAGCGCGGCAAGTCGGTTGAAGACATCTTCAACTGATCGCTGAAGCGAGAACACCCATGTCTGAAAAGAAGACCCTCACTGTCAAGCTCGTCAAGAGCGTGGCGGGCACGCGCCAGTCGCATCGCGACACCGTGCGCGGCCTCGGCCTGCGTCGCGTCAACAGCACCAAGGTGCTGGAAGACACGCCGTCGGTGCGCGGCATGATCAACAAGGTTGATTACCTGGTTCAGGTGCTGTGATGACGATGCAAATCAACACCATCAAGCCTTCAGAAGGCAGCAAGAAGAACCGCCGACGCGTTGGTCGTGGTATTGGTTCTGGTCTGGGCAAAACCGCAGGCCGTGGCCACAAGGGCCAGAAGAGCCGTGCTGGTGGCTTCCACAAGGTTGGCTTCGAAGGCGGCCAGATGCCGTTGCAGCGCCGTCTGCCGAAGCGCGGCTTCAAGTCGGCCCAGCTGAAGTTCAACGGGGAAGTCACGCTGACCGACCTGGAGCGCTTGGGCGCTGATGAAGTTGATCTGCTGACGCTGAAGGCCGCTGGCTTGGTGCGCCAGTTGATCAAGCACGTCAAGGTGATCAAGTCGGGCGAACTGACGCGGAAGGTGATGCTCAAGGGCATCGCTGTGACGTCGGGCGCGAAGGCTGCCATCGAAGCGGCTGGCGGCACGGTCGAGGCACTGGCTGCTGTTGTCGTGTTGAAGAAATTGCCCAAGAAGTCTGCTCAGGCAGCGGCTTGATCTAGGAAACGCAGCGAGTGGCAACGAACGCGAATCAGCTGGCCAAGAGCGGCAAGTTCGGCGACCTGCAAAGGCGGGTCGTGTTCTTGTTGCTGGCGCTGGTCGTCTACCGCATCGGTGGGCATATTCCTGTGCCCGGTATCGACTCGGCTGCCTTTGCCCAGTTCTTCAAGAGCCAGAGCGGTGGGATCCTGGGCATGTTCAGCATGTTCAGTGGCGGAGCGCTCAGCCGTTTCAGCGTGTTCGCTCTGGGCATCATGCCGTACATCAGTGCGTCGATCATCATGCAGTTGATGAGCTACGTGGTGCCGTCGCTCGAAGCCATCAAGAAAGAAGGCGAAGCCGGCAAGCGCAAGATCACGCAGTACACGCGGTACGGCACCTTGGGTTTGGCCATCTTCCAAAGCCTGGGTATTGCGCTCGCCTTGGAAGGTTCGCAGGGTTTGGTCATGTCGCCGGGTTTCGGTTTCCGCATGACGACGGTGGTTAGCCTGGTGGCGGGTACGATGTTCCTGATGTGGCTGGGTGAGCAGATCACCGAACGCGGCTTGGGCAACGGCATTTCGATCCTGATTTTCAGTGGCATCGTTGCGGGTCTGCCGAATGCCATCGCTGGCTTGTTTGAATTGGTGCGTACCGGCGCGATGAACCCGGTGGCCTGTTTGTTCATCATTGCCGTGATCGCGTTCGTCACCTTTGCAGTGGTGTTCGTCGAGCGTGGCCAGCGCAAGATCCTGGTCAACTACGCCAAGCGCCAGGTTGGCAATAAAGTTTACGGCGGTCAGTCTTCGCACTTGCCCTTGAAGCTGAACATGTCGGGTGTGATCCCGCCGATCTTCGCCAGCTCGATCATCCTGTTGCCGGCGACGGTGGTCGGTTGGTTCGCCACCGGTGAAGGCCTGCGTTGGCTCAAGGATTTGGCGGCGGGCCTGTCGCCCGGCCAGCCGGTCTACGTTTTGCTGTACGCGTCGATGATTGTTTTCTTCTGCTTCTTCTACACAGCGCTGGTGTTCAACAGCCGTGAGACTGCAGACAACTTGAAGAAGAGCGGTGCTTTCATTCCGGGTATCCGGCCGGGTGACCAGACTGCCAAACACATAGATCGAATCCTGGGTCGTTTGACATTGGCTGGTGCCATCTACATCACCGCTGTTTGTCTGCTACCCGAGTTCCTGGTCCTGAAGTACAACGTGCCCTTCTATTTCGGCGGCACGTCCTTGTTGATCATCGTGGTTGTCACGATGGACTTCTGGGCGCAGGTTCAAAGTTACGTGATGAGCCAACAGTACGAATCGCTCCTCAAGAAGGCCAACTTCAAGACGAGCTGATATGTCCAAAGACGATGCCATCCAGATGCAGGGCGAGATTCTTGAGAATCTCCCCAACGCCACCTTCCGGGTCAAACTGGAAAATGGGCACGTGGTGCTTGGCCACATTTCCGGCAAGATGCGCATGCATTACATCCGTATCCTGCCCGGCGACAAGGTCACTGTTGAACTCACGCCCTACGATTTGACGCGGGCACGCATTGTGTTCCGCGCCAAGTAAGACATTGATAGAAAAGACACACGGAGAAGACCATGAAAGTCGCCGCTTCCGTCAAGAAGATGTGCCGCAATTGCAAGATCGTACGCCGCAAGGGCGTGGTTCGCGTGATTTGCACCGACCCGCGTCACAAGCAGCGTCAAGGCTGATTTAAGGAACAACATGGCACGCATTGCCGGCATCAACATTCCGCCGCACAAGCACGCGGAAATCGGTCTGACTTCCATTTACGGCATCGGCCGCACCACAGCGCAGAAGATCTGCACGGTGGCGGGCATTCCGTTCTCGAAGAAGATCAAGGACCTGTCCGATACCGATCTGGAAAAGATCCGTGAAGAAATTGGCCGCATGACGATCGAAGGCGACTTGCGTCGCGAGCTCTCGATCAGCATCAAGCGGTTGATGGACCTGGGCTGCTACCGGGGCTTCCGCCACCGTCGCGGTCTTCCGGTCCGCGGCCAGCGCACCCGCACCAATGCCCGCACCCGCAAGGGTCCGCGCAAGGGCGCCGCTGCGCTCAAGAAATAAGCTGAGTCTTCGGACCCGCAGCCGCAACACTGAAAGAGTCAAGACATGGCCAAGGCACCCGTCAATACCGCTGCGCGCCGCGTGAGCAAGAAAGTCCGCAAGAACGTGGCGGACGGCATCGCGCACGTGCATGCATCGTTCAATAACACCATCATCACGATCACCGATCGTCAAGGTGGCGCTCTCGCCTGGGCTTCCAGTGGCGGTCAGGGCTTCAAGGGCTCGCGCAAGAGCACGCCTTTTGCTGCACAGGTGGCCGCTGAAGTGGCGGGTCGCGCTGCGCAGGAGCAAGGCATCAAGAACCTGGACGTTCGGATCAAGGGCCCTGGCCCGGGCCGTGAGTCGAGCGTGCGTGCCCTGGCTTCGCTGGGCATCCGCATCAATTCGATCAGCGACGTGACGCCGGTTCCGCACAACGGCTGCCGGCCGCAAAAGCGCCGCCGCATCTGAGCGCGGTTTGATGGTGCTGTCAGCGGGTTCTCGCCGCTGCAGCTACAATCAAGAGTTACCCGAAGCCGGCAAGCCTCCACGCGAGCCGGCTGTTTTCCTGAAAGCGGTTCGAAACCGAACCGCACCTTCAAGCCCACCGTCCGCGCATCACGATCATTCGTTGCCGGACTCGCGCGGGCGGGCTGCATGCAGCCCCGCTGCCGCGTCAGACAGAACCTAGAGGACAAGCAAGTGGCACGTTACCTCGGCCCCAAGGCCAAACTTTCCCGCCGTGAAGGCACCGACCTGTTCCTGAAGAGCGCTCGCCGTTCGATCAGCGACAAGGCCAAGTTCGACAGCAAGCCCGGCCAGCATGGGCGCACCAGCGGCTCGCGCACCTCTGACTACGGCATGCAATTGCGTGAGAAGCAGAAGGTCAAGCGCATGTACGGCATTCTGGAGCGCCAGTTCCGCCGCTACTTTGCCGAAGCCGAGCGCCGCAAGGGCAACACCGGTGCCAACCTGTTGGCGCTGCTGGAATCGCGCCTGGACAACGTCGTCTACCGCATGGGCTTCGGCTCGACGCGCGCTGAAGCCCGTCAGTTGGTGTCGCACAAGGCGTTGATGGTCAACGGCATCGTGGTGAACATCCCCTCGTACCAGGTCAAGGCCGGTGACACCGTCAGCATGCGTGACAAGTCGAAGGCGCAACTGCGCGTGACCGAAGCGCTGAAGCTGGCGCAATCCATCGGCTTGGCCGATTGGGTTTCGGTGGACGCCACCAAGATGGAAGGTACCTTCAAGAAGGTGCCCGACCGCGATCAGCACGGCGCCGAAATCAAGGAAGCCCTGATCGTCGAGTTGTATTCGCGTTAAGCGACACGAGAGCAGGCGCTTCGGCCCCGGGCCGTGGCGCTTTCCGTTTGGCTTTGCGTGCCGGGTGCGAAGCGAAATGAGTTTGACCCGGCGCGGTCCATCAGCCTTATCGGTGTAACGAGCCGAGGGTATTGACAGGAACTAAAGAACACATGCAAACCACACTTCTGAAGCCCAAGGCCATCCAGGTCGAGCCGCTTGGCGGCCATCGTGCCAAAGCCACCCTCGAGCCTTTCGAGCGCGGTTACGGTCACACCCTCGGCAATGCACTGCGTCGCGTGTTGTTGTCGTCGATGGTGGGCTATGCGCCGACCGAAGTGACCATCGCTGGCGTGCTCCACGAGTATTCGGCGATCGACGGCGTGCAGGAAGATGTCGTCCACATCATGTTGAACCTGAAGGGCGTGGTTTTCCGCCTGCACAACCGCGACGAAGTGACGTTGGTTCTGCGCAAGGAAGGTGAAGGCGCCGTCACGGCAGCCGACATCCAGACCCCGCATGACGTGGAAATCATCAACCCCGAGCACGTCATTGCCCACCTGTCGCACGGCGGCAAGCTGGACATGCAGATCAAGGTCGAAAAGGGCCGTGGTTACGTGCCGGGCAATCTGCGCCGCTATGGCGACGAGCCGACCAAGAGCATTGGCCGCATCGTGTTGGATGCATCCTTCTCGCCGGTTCGCCGCGTTAGCTATTCCGTTGAGAACGCCCGCGTTGAGCAGCGTACCGATCTGGACAAGCTGGTGATGGAGATCGAAACCAACGGTTCCATTCCGCCGGAAGAAGCGATCCGCCAAAGCGCCCGCATCCTGGTCGAGCAATTGGCCTTCTTCGCGCAGATCGATCCGAGCCCGCTGGACAGCATGGTGCCGCAGGTGTCGCGTCCGACGCCTTTCGATCCAATCTTGCTGCGCCCGGTCGACGAACTCGAACTGACGGTGCGTTCGGCGAATTGCCTGAAGGCCGAAAACATCTACTACATCGGCGACCTGATACAGCGCACCGAAACCGAACTGCTGAAGACGCCGAACTTGGGCCGCAAGAGCCTGAACGAAATCAAGGAAGTGCTGGCTTCGCGTGGTCTCACGCTGGGCGCACGCCTCGAGAACTGGCCCCCGCAGGGCCTCGACAAGCGTTAATTCACGCTCGTAACCGTGCAACCCTCAGTACCTGATCCGGCTGAGGTTCAATAAAGACAGGAATAAGCACCATGCGCCACCGTAACGGCCCCCGCAAACTGAACCGCACCACCTCGCACCGTCTGGCGATGCTGAGGAATATGTGCAACTCGATGATCATGCACGAGGCGATCAAGACGACTCTGCCGAAAGCCAAAGAGCTACGCAGCGTGGTCGAACCGCTGATCACCTTGGGCAAGACGCCCACGCTGGCCAACCGTCGCCTCGCCTTCAACCGCACCCGCGACCGCGATGTCGTGGCCAAGCTTTTCAATGTGCTGGGCCCGCGTTACAACGCCCGTCCCGGCGGCTACACGCGCATCCTGAAGATGGGCTTCCGCGTGGGCGACAACGCACCGATGGCGTTTGTTGAACTCGTGGACCGCCCTGACGTGTCTGCTGAAGCGGTTGCTGAAGAAAAGCCCGAATGAAATTCATGATCCTGTGAGGGATCGTGTATACTCTGAGATTCTGTCGCGGGGTGGAGCAGCCTGGTAGCTCGTTGGGCTCATAACCCAAAGGTCGCAAGTTCAAATCTTGCCCCCGCAACCAAAATTCTCGAACAAAAATAACAACAACGAATTGGCAAACGCCGACCTGAAGGTCGGCGTTTTGCTTTGTGCCGCCGTTGGCGCCAGGGTTGGTGTCGTCACAGCGCAGCAATCCGGCTGGCATCACCACCCGTGAATCAAGGCAGAGGCAGACAGCTGGCGCTGCCCTTGCCCTTCATGCCGGGCGCAGTCGATCCCAACACCACTGCGCGACGGCCATGAGGTGGTGGTCGTTGTCCAGGCGTCCGATCAACTGCAGGCCGACCGGCAGCCCGTTGCGGCTGCTCGCAAACGGCAGGTGAAGGCAGGGCAGGCCCAGCAGCGTCCAACCGCGGCCAAAAAGCGGGTCGCCCGTGGCGCCGGTACCCAAAGGCGCTGCGCCTGTGGTGCTCGGGCACAGCAGCACATCGAAGTCGTCGAACCAGGCTTCGGCGATGCGTTGGCCGGTGCGCACTTGCGCCCGGTGAGCCGCGTGCTGCTCGCCTGTGATGGCGACACCGTCGCCAAACAAGTCACGCAGACGCGGGCTCAGTGCGCCCCCGTGTTGGACCCGTTCAGCGCTGAGTGCCCGCGCCATCTCGTGCGCCATCACCGCTTTTTGCAACGCCACCAAGTCGGGCATATCGGCGGGCCATGCCGCTTCGGCCAAGGTGGCCGCCTGTGGCGCCAAAACGGTCTGGGCGTGGGCCCAGGCGGCCCAGACGTCTTCGTCGGCCGCCCGCCAGTCTGGCGTCGCGCACAGGCCGATGCGCGGGGCTCGGCCATCGAAATCGGCCAGCAGCCGGACGTCGCCGGTCAGCACCGCGCCCAGCAGCGCCACGTCACGCACGCTGCGGCCGAAACCGCCGACGGTGTCCAGCGTTTCCGACAGGCTCTTCACGCCGGCCCGCGGGACGCGGCCGGCGCTGGGCTTGTAGCCGACCACACCGCAGTAGGGTGCGGGCCGGATGATGGACGCCGCCGTCTGCGTGCCCAGCGCCAGCGGCACCATGGCGTCGGCCACGGCGGCCGCCGAACCGCTGGACGAGCCGCCCGGGGTGTGGTCCAGCCGGCGCGGGTTGCGCGTGGCGCCAGGGTGGAAATAGGCGAACTCGGTGGTGACGGTCTTGCCCAGCACCAGCGCCCCGGCTTCGCGGCACAGCGCCACGGCTGCAGCGTCGGCGGCGGGGCGGTGGCCGCCGTAGATGGGCGAGCCATAGGCCGTGGGCGCGTCCACGGTGTCGAACAAGTCCTTCACGCCCAGTGGCAGCCCGTGCAGCGGGCCCCGGATGGGGCCGGCGTCCAGCGAGCGGGCCTGGGCCAGCACGGCGTCGGGATCGAGGTGGACGAAGGCGCGGACCTCGGCGTCGCGCGCCGCCACACGGTCCAGGCAGGCCCGGACCAGGTCTTCAGCCTTCAGTTCGCGACGGGCCAGCAGGCGGGCGGCCTGCCAGGCTTGCAGTTCGTTCAGCTTGACGCTGGTGGTCATGGCGGTGCTGCTTCCTCTCGGTGCGGTCGTGCACGCCGTCCGGCTAGCAGGCGCTCAGCCGAAATAGGCCGCGCGCACTTCCTCGTTGTCGGCCAGCGCCTGGGCCGTGCCCTGGGCCACCAGCCGGCCCTGCGCCAGCACGTAGCCGTGGTGGGCGATGGCCAGCGTCTGGCGCACGTTCTGTTCGACCAGCAGCACGGTGATGCCCAGGCGGTTGATGTCACCGATGATGCGGAAGTTCTCTTTCACGTACAGCGGCGACAGGCCCAGCGAAGGCTCGTCGATGATCAGCAGACGCGGTTGCGCGACCAGGCCGCGGCCGATGGAGACCATGGCCTGTTCGCCGCCGGACAAGGTGCCGGCCAGCTGGACGCGCCGCTCCTTCAGCCGGGGGAACAGCCCGTAGGCCTGCTCGATGCGCCGCCCCACCTCGGCCCTGTCGGCGATGGCGTAGGCGCCGACCTGCAGGTTCTCTTCGACGGTCATCTTCGGGAAGACCTTGCGGCCTTCCGGGATGCAGGCGATGCCGCGTGCGATGACCTGGTGCGTCGGCAGGCCGTGGATGTCCTGCCCGTCGAAACGGATGGCGCCGGTGTGCGGCGGCGTCAGGCCCAGGATGGCGCGGATCAGCGTGCTCTTGCCCGCGCCGTTGGCGCCCAGGATGCAGGTGATGCTGCCCGCCTGCACGGCCAGCGACACGCCGTGCAGCACGTCGACGCGGTCGTAGGTGCTGCGGATGCCGTCGACTTCCAGCAAGGCGGTCATGCGGCGGTCTCCGCGTCCTGCCCCAGGTAGGCCACCTGCACCTCCGGGTGCCGGGTGATCTCGTCGAAGCTGCCCTCGGCGATCTTCTTGCCGTAGTTCAGCACCACGCAGCGCTGCGTGATGCGCTGGATCACGCCCATCTCGTGTTCGATGATGACCACGGTGAAGGGCCCCAGCCGCTCGCGCACGGCCAGGATGTCGTCCATCAACTCGCGCGTCTCGTCGTGCGTCATGCCGGCTGACGGTTCGTCCAGCAGCACCAGGCGCGGCTTGGACACCAGCGCGCGGCAGACCTCGACGCGGCGGCGGTCGATCATGCTCAAGGCGCCCGCCGGTTGCCACAGCTTGTCGGCCATCGCCGGGCTGAAGGTCTTCAGCAGCGTGTGAACCTGGTCCACGGTTTCGTCGAACTGCGCGCGCAGGGCCTTGCGTTGCAGCAGGTTGAACAGCAGGCCCTGCTGCAGTTGGGCACCACGGCCGATGGCGACGTTGTCGAATACGGTCAAGGGCAGCGACAGCCGCGAACGCTGGAAGGTGCGCGTGACACCGGCACCGTAGACCTGCTGTGCGCTGTGGCGCGTGATGTCCGCGCCGTCCAGCAGCACCTGCCCGCCCGACGCCGTGTAGATGCCGGTGACGACGTTGAAGAAGGTGGTCTTGCCCGAACCGTTGGGGCCCAGCAGGCCCAGGATCTCGTGCGCGTTGACGGTCAGGTCCAGCGCGTCCAGCGCCGTCACGCCGCCGAAGCGCATCGTCAGGCTGCGGGCCTGCAGCAGCGGCGCGGTCATGCAGGGTCCTTCACGGCGGCGCCCGGGAAATAGCGCCGCACCGTGCGCGGCAACAAGCCTTCGGGGCGGAACAGCAGGATGAAGATGACCAGCACCGCGTAAAGCAGGAAGCGGTATTCCTGGATGAACTGGAACTTCTCCGGCAGGATCAGCACGATGGTCGCCGCCGGCAGCAGGCCCCAGGGGTTGCCGATGCCACCCAGGATGACGATGGACACCAGGATCAGCGAATCGCCGAAGGTGAAGTTGTTGGGCGCGACGTAGCTGGTCATCATCCCGTAGACCGCACCGGCCAGACCGGCCAGGAAGTTGCCCATCGTGAAGGCCAGCACTTTTCCGCGAACGATGTTGACGCCGAAGGTGGCGGCGGCCACTTCGTCGGTGCGGATCATGTCCATCGAAAGACCCAGCCACGACCGTTCGACGCGGCGCACGAAGACGAAGGCCGCAACGCACAGGGCCAGCGCCAGCAGCGCGTAGTTGACGTAGAACGAGATCTCGACATCACCGATCTCGATGTTGTCGTTGAGCTTCCAGCCGAAGACGACCATGCCCGGGATGCGCAGGCCCTGCGGCCCGCCCAGCGCGTCGTTCACTTCCAGAAAGTTGCGGAACAGGATGCCGAAGGCGATGGTCACCAGCGCCGCGTAATGCCCGCGCGTGCGCAGCACCGGCCAGATCAGCAGCGAGCCGATCACCGCCGCCACCGCGCCGCCCGCCAGCAGCACCAGCGCGTGCGGCACGGCGGTGTGCGTGGCCAGCGTGGCGGCGGTGTAGCTGCCGATGCCGAAGAAGGCGGCGCCCGCGAAATTGACGATGCCGGCGTAACCGAATTGCAGGTTCAGCCCCAGGCCGACCACCGTGTACAGCAGCACCGTGGCCAGCAGCAGCAGCGCGAAGTGCACGCTGTGCAGCGCGGCGATCAGGGCCAGCGCGCCCAGCACGCAAGCCACGCCCAGGGCCATCGGCCGGGCCTGCGCGGCGGCGGCCAGCGGTACAGCCGCGCCCGTGCGCCGCAGCGCCCACAGCGCGGCCGGCACGGCCAGCAGCAAAGCGCCGACAGCCAACTGGCTTTCGGCGTGCAGCAGCGCGCCCAGGTAGACGAAGACCGTGGTCAGCGCAGCCGCCAGCCCCACGTTGGAACGCAGCGAAGTGCTCATCTCAAACCCGGTCGCTGGAGCGTTCGGCAATCAGGCCGGTCGGCTTCCAGGCCATCAACAAAATGACCATCGTGAAAGCGAACACGTCTTTGTAGGCGCTGGGGATGGAGGGGGTGATCAACGGCAGCGCCACCGCGCCGAAGGTCTGCAGCGCAGCGAACAAAAAACCGCCCAGGATGGCGCCCAGGAAGTTGCCCAGGCCGCCCAGGATGGCCGCTGAAAAGCCGATCACGCCCAGCAGCAAGCCGATGCCGAAGTTGACCTCGTTGTAGTACAGGCCGTTCATCACGCCGGCCATCGCGGCCAGCGCCGAACCCAGGCCGAAGGTGATGAGCACCACGCGCTGGAAATTGATGCCCATCACGCGCGCCGTCTCGCTGTCTTGCGCCACCGCGCGGATGGCCAGGCCCAGCTTGCTGCGCGTGATCATCCAATGCACGCCCACGATGGTGGCCAGGCCGGCGGCCAGCAGCAGCAGGCTGTCGATGCGCAAGGCCAGCGTGCCGACGTGCCATTCGCCTTCCGGCAGCAGCCGCGGAAAGGGCTTGGGGTTGGAACCGTTGGGGTAGAACAGGCGCACGGCCTCGCGCAGCGCCAGGCCGAACATCAGCGTCACCAGCAGCGTGTTGATGGGCGGCGCGTTCTTCAGCGGCAGCACCAGAAAGCGTGCGACGAAGGCACCGGCGGCGGCCGTCACCGCCACGGCGGCCAGCAGCATCAGCACCAGCTGCAGCGCCGGGTTGCTGATGCCGATGGCGCTGCTGCCGACGTAGGTCGCCAGCGCCGTGAAACCACCCAGCATCAACACATCACCGTGGCTGAACTGGATGACGTCCAGCACGCCGAAGAAGAGCGTGAAGCCCACGGCCACCATCGCGTAGATCACACCCAGCATCAGCGTGTTGACGACGTACTGGCTGAAGACTTCGACGCCCATGTCGGCTTGCGCTCGGTCGAATTACTGGCCAGGCAGCTTGCGCTTCTTGGCCGCGTAGTCGCTGTCTTCCCACAGCACCCACTTGCTGTCCTGCACCACGTACTTGCTGATCAGCGGCACGATGTTCTGGCGGTGGTCGTCGAAGGTCACCTTGCCGATGATGGTGTCGGCGTCCTTGGTGGCATTGAGTGCCGCGCGCACCTTCTTGCGGTCCGGGCCGACCTTCTCGATGGCGTCCATGATCAGCGTGGCGGCCGAGTACGCGAAGGGGCCGTAGGCTTCGGCCGGCTCGGCGTACTTGGCCTGGTTGTACTTGGCGATGAAGTTCAGGCCGCCGGGCAGTTTTTCCCAGGGCGCACCTTCGATGAAGCTCAAGCTGCCTTCGGCCAAGTCCTTGCCCAGGCCGTCGTGGTAGGCCGCGCTCTTGATGCCCGAGGTGCCTTCGAAGGCCGCCTTGATGCCCAGCTTGTCCATCTGGCTGCGGATGCGGATGCCGATGGGCGTCAGGCCGCCGAAGTAGACGACGTCGGGCTTCAGTTCCTTCACCTTGGTCAGTTCGGCGGTGAAGTCCTGCTGGTCGGCCGTGACGCCGAAGGTGCCGACGATCTGCCCGCCGCTCTTCGCCAGGAACTGGCTGAAGTACTTGTTGTGGCCTTTGCCGTAGTCGGTCGTGTCGTGGATGACGACCCACGTCTTGTAGCCCAGGCCGGTCGTGAATTTCGACGCGACTTCGTTCTGGTTGATCATCGTGCCGTTGACACGGTGGATCTCCTTGTAGTCGTTGCCGTAGGTGATCTCGGGCAGCACCGCGCCCCAGACGATGACCGGCAGGCCGAACTTGTGGAAGACATCGGTGGTGCTCATCGCCACCGCCGAGCAGTAGTGCGTGACGCCGGCCACGATGCTGTTGTCGGCCGCCACCTTGGTGGCCACCTGCACGCCCACATTGGGCTTGCACTCGTCGTCCAGCACCACCAGTTCGTATTTGTACTTGGCCTTGGGGTCTTCATTGCGCAGCTTCACGGCCAGGTCGGCCGAGTTGCGCCCGCCCAGGCCGTTGGCCGCCACGCCGCCGGTCAGCGGGCCGATGAAGGCGATCTTCACGGTGTCCTTGGCCTGCGCGGCCGACGCGACCAGCAGGGCGGCCAGGCTGGCAACCGCCAGCGGCGATGCCCAGGCACGGCGGGTGGTGGATGAGGGGTTCATGGTGCGCTCCTGCGTGGAATGATTCGGGATGATGCCGGCAAAACGCGGGCAAGAGCCCGGGCTCTTGCTTCAACCGAGTTGAACGATGGGCAAACCATGCAGCAAGCGATGTGCCACGCGGGGTGCCGTCCCGCGGTTCAGAACGTGGGCGGTGTGTTGATCCACAGCACGCGCGTCACGTCCAGACCGGGGTTGCGGTAGGTGTGCGGCAGGTTGGACCGGAAAGCGAAGGAATCACCGGGGCCCAGGTCGTGGCTGGCGTCGCCGATGCGCAGTTCCAGCCGACCTTCCAGCACGTAGCCGAACTCGTCGCCCTCGTGCTGCATCGCGCCCATGCTGCCGCCACCCGGCGCGACGATGTGGATGTTGCCCTGCAGCAGGTGGCCCAGGCCGTTGGGGATCAAGCGTTCCAGCGTGACCCCGGCGGCATCCCCATCGCCGGCCGCCACCAGGCGCGGCCGGCTGCCCGCGCGGGCCACGTGCTCGGCACCCGTCCACTGCGGGTCGAACAGCGCGCCGATGTTGGTGCCCAGCGCGGTGACCAGCCCATGCAGCACGGTCAGCGGCGGCAGCAGTTTGTTGTTCTCGTACTTGGATATCAGGCTGATCGAAACACCGACCTGCGCGGCCAGGTCCTTGATCAGCAGGCCCTTGACCAGCCGGGCGTGGCGCAGGCGGGCTCCGATGGCGACGACCGCCGGGGCGGCCGGGGCGGGCGGCGGCGGTACCGGGGTGGGCGTTTTCTTCATCTGCAACTGATTTGAACCTCAAGCGACTGGATGCACAAGTCCGGGGCTGGGCGCACCAAGCGGTGGCGCCCAATGCCGACCATGGGTTCGGTATGCAAATCGCGGCCCAGCCCGCCGCCGGGAAGACGACCCGAACAGGTGGCACGGGCCGTGCACTGTGGGGTGCAGTCGCTGAACCTGATCAACGCCCGCACGCACCCGGAGTTCCCATGCAAACCACCCTTCGTACCGCTCTGGCGCTGGCCGCCGTCAGCGCCCTCGCCGCCACCGGCAACGCGCAGGCGCAAGCCGCTGCCAGCTGCCCCAACCCCATCCCCATCGCGCTGACCACGCCGCTGACCTCGGGCGTGGCGCTGCTGGGCGTGCAGGCCAAGCTGGGCCTGGAAGAAGCGGTCGAGGAAATCAACGCGGCCGGTGGTGTCGCCGGCAAGAAGCTGAAGCTGAATGTCGAAGACGCCACCGGCTCGGCGACCACCGCGCTGAACACCTTCAACCGGCTGATGGAAGACAAGCCGGTGGCGCTGTTCTCTTCGATGATCAGCCCGCACGTCTTCACGCAGAACGACGCCATCGCCAAGGGCGGCACGCCGGTGCTGGTGGCCGGCACCAACGCGCAACTGCTGAAGCAGGCCAACCCGTGGCTGGTGCGTTTCCACGTGCACGACGGCCAGCTGGCCGAGGCCGTGCCGACCTATGTGGTCGAGACGCTGAAGAAGACCAAGCCGGCCCTCATCACCGTCAGCGACGACTACGGCCTGGGTGCCAGCAAAGGCCTGCAGGCCCAGTTCGAGAAGCTGAAGGTCAAGCCCGTGGCGGTGGAAAGCTACGGCCTGAACGACAAGGACATGAGTGCGCAGCTCAGCAAGATCCGCGACGCCGGGGCCGATGTCATCGTGCTGTGGGGACGCCCCGGCGACGTGGCGCTGGTGATGAAGCAGCGCAAGGCGCTGGGCATCACCACCCCGGTGATCGGCAACGCCAGCGCCGTGGCCGCCACCACGCTGGCCAACCTGACGGCCGACGAAGCCGACGGCAGCATGGGCATCGGCGGCATGTTCCCGCAGGTCACGCCCAACGCCCAGGCGCAGGCTTTCGCCAAGCGCGTGCTCGACCGCAGCAAGATCCCGGCGGACAACTTCGCATTGGCCTACCGCGACGCGCTGTACCTGCTGAAGGGCATCGTCGAGAAGGTGGGCTGCGACCGCGCCGCCATCCGCGACCAGTTGAAGGCCACGAAAGATTTCAAGGGGCTCTTGATCAGCTACACCGCCGACAAGGACGGCGACCTGGCGCACGCGATGGGCATCTACAAGAACAAGGGCAAGACCACCGAGCTGGTGGGCACCATCACCGAGAAGGGTTTCTGAACGCCGTTGCCGCCGCCGTTTTGAACCTTTGAACCGGGGCGACTTCCGATGATCCAGTTGGTGATCAATGGCCTGGCGATGGGCGCGGTGTACGCGCTGGTGGCCCTGGGCCTGCTGCAGATCTTCAACGCCGTGCGCATCGTCAACTTCGCGCAGGGGCAGTTGCTGATGGTCGGCGCTTTCCTGGGCGTGGCCACGCTGGTGCAGGCTGCGCTGCCGGTGTGGCTGGCCTACGCCTTGGTGCTGGCCGCGATGGCGGTGCTGGGCGTGGTCTTCATGCTGGTGGCTTACTACCCGCTGCGCGGCAAGCCCTTCCACCTGGTGATCCTGACGACGATTGCCATCGGCATCATTCTTGAGAATCTCGTGCTGATCGTCTTCGGCCCGCTGCCGCAGTCGCTGCCCTCGCCTTTCGACAGCAACCCCATCCACATCGGCAGCGTGACCGTGTCGCGCCACGTGCTGTTCATCTTCGCGGCCACGGCCGTGCTGCTGGGGGCGCAGTGGTGGTTCATGGCCCGCACGGCTTTCGGGCGCATGGTGCGCGCCACGTCGATGGACATGGACATGGCGCGCCTGTGCGGCATCCCGGTGCGCACCACGGTGGCGGTGGCCTTCATGCTGGGCGCGATGCTGGCCGGCGCGGCCGGCTTGCTGGTGGCGCCGATGTTCTTGGCCGAGCCGGCCATGGGCGGCGCGCTGGGCTTGAAGGCCTTCGTCGTCGCGGTGATCGGCGGCTTCGGCAGCCTGGCGGGCGCGGTGGTGGCGGGTCTGCTGCTGGGTGTGGTGGAAACGCTGGCGGCGGGCTATCTGTCGTCCGACTTCCGCGATGCGATTTCCTTCCTGATCATGGTCGGCTTCCTCTTCCTGCGGCCGCAGGGCCTGTTCGGCGAACGGCAGACGGAGCGCGTATGAAGCTGTCGCGCTCCTGGATGCTGGGCGCGGCCGCACTGCTGGCCTTGCTGGCCCTTCCGTTTGCCTTGCCCGGCAACTACGCGCTGCAACTGGCCCATCTGGGCCTGATCAGCCTGGTGGTGGTGGTCGGGCTGAACTTCATCACCGGCTACTGCGGCCAGATCAACTTCGCGCAGGCCGCGTTCTGGGGCATAGGCGCCTACGTCACGGCGGCGCTCACGCTCAAGGGCTGGTCGTTCTGGCTGGCCCTGCCGCTGTCGGCCGTGGCCACGGCCGCCTGCACGCTGCTGCTGGGCCTGCCCACGCTGCGCCTGCGCGCCTACTACCTGGCGATGGCCACCATCGCCTTCGGCGAGATCGTGCAACTGGTGCTGGTGCACTGGGAGCCGGTGACGGGCGGCACCTCGGGCCTGCGCGGCGTGCCGGGCATCAGCCTCTTCGGCCACCTGCTGGCCACACCGGTCGAGAAGTACTACTTCCTGCTGGCCTTCAGCGCGCTGGCGCTGGGCCTGTCGCTGCGCGTTCGCCATTCCAAGCTGGGCCGCGCGATGGTCGCGCTGCGCGATTCCGAGATCGCCGCCGAGGTGATGGGCGTGGACACCGTGCGCGTGAAGATGCTGGCCTTCATGCTGTCGTCGGTGTACGCCGGTGTGGCCGGCGGGCTGTACGTGGGCACCATCAACTACGTCAGCCCCGACCTGTTTTCCAACGCGCAGGCCGTTCTGTTCTTCGTGATGCTGGTGGTCGGCGGCACCGGCTCGGCGGTGGGCGCGGTGCTGGGCACGGTGACGCTGACGGTGCTGCCCGAAGCGCTGCGCTTTCTGAAAGAGTGGTACCTGGTGCTCTACGGCGTGGGCGTGATCGCCATGGTCATCCTCCTGCCTGGCGGGCTGGTGACTCTGGGCGCGCGGTGGCGGCAGGGCAAGGCCGAAGCGGCGGGCGACGAGTCCCCCGTCCTGCAGGCCATCGACCCCAACGCCCCTCCATCGACACTGTCGGCCCCTTCGACTGCGCAGCTGCTCATCGCCCGCGACCTCACCCAGCGCTTCGGCGGCCTGGTGGCGCTGGACGCCATCAGCGTGGCCATCGCGCCTGGCACCGTGCACGCCGTCATCGGCCCGAACGGCTCGGGCAAGACCACCTTCCTCAACGTGCTGTCGGGCGCCTACCAGGCACAGAGCGGCTCGGTGAAGCTGGACGGCGTCGAACTGATCGGCCGCCGCCCCAGCGCCATCGCGCGCGCCGGGTTGTCGCGCACCTTCCAGAACATCCGCCTGTACAAGAGCCTGACGGTGCTGGACAACGTGATGGTCGGCGCGGCCTGCCACAGCGGCCTCGGGCTGCTGGCCGTGCTGGCCCGCACGCCAGCCTGGCGGCGCGAGGAATCGGCCCTGCGTCGCACCGCGCTGCGGGCCCTGCAGCAGGTGGGTCTGGCGGCCTACGCCCACCGCCCGGCCGGCAGCCTGGCCTACGCGCAGCAGCGGCTGGTGGAGATCGCCCGCGCCGTGGCCGCCGGCCCGAAGCTGTTGCTGCTGGACGAGCCCGCCGCCGGCATGAACCCGCAGGAAGCGGCTGCGTTGATGCAGACCATCCGCGCGCTGCGCGACAGCGGCATCACCATCGTCTTCGTCGAGCACAACGTGCGGCTGGTGATGGCGGTGTCCGACCGCATCACCGTCTTCGACTTCGGTCGCCAGATCGCCGAAGGCACACCGGCCGAGGTGCAGGCCGACCCGCGCGTCATCGAGGCCTACCTCGGCCGGCCGCGCGCGACCCGTGCTGCGACGGGCGACGCGCAAGCCGCCCCGCCACCCGCAGCGCCCACCGACGACCCGGAGCCCCGCCATGCTTGAGGTGCGCGACCTGCAGGTGCGCTACGGCGCCATCACCGCGCTGCACGGCGTTTCCTTCCGCGTTGAACGCGGCGAAATCGTCACGCTGATCGGCGCCAACGGCGCCGGCAAGACCACGTCGCTGCTGGCCCTGTCGGGCCTGCTGCCGATCAGCGCGGGCAGCATCCACTTCGAAGGCCAGCCGCTGGCCGGGCTGGCGCCCGAGGCCATCGTGCGGCGCGGCATCTGCCAGTCGCCTGAGGGCCGGCGCGTCTTTGCCGGCATGACGGTGCAGGACAACCTCGAAGTCGGCGCCACACCCTGGTGCCAACGCGGTGTGTCCATCGCCGACGACCTCGATCGTGTCTACACGCTGTTCCCGCGCCTGGCCGAACGCCGCACGCAGCTGGCCTGGTCGATGTCGGGCGGTGAACAGCAAATGTTGGCGGTCGGCCGCGCGCTGATGGGCCGGCCGAAACTGCTGCTGCTGGATGAACCGTCTCTGGGGCTGGCACCCCTCATCGTGGAACAGCTTTTCGACAAGATCACCGACATCAACCGCCAGGGCGTGACGGTGCTGCTGGTCGAACAGAACGCCGCGATGGCGCTGGCCGTGGCCACCCGCGGCTACCTGCTGGAAAACGGCCGCGTGGTGCTGGAAGACCGCACCGAGAACCTGCAAGACCACCCGCTGGTCAAGGAAGCCTACCTGGGTGGTTAGCGCCAACGGCACCCGCCATCCTCCCCCGCAACACAACACGGCAACGTCCTCATGGAAACGAAATACTTTGAAGCCGGCGACGTCGTGCTGCAGTCGGGCCTGACCCACCGCGGCACACGCCTGGCCTACCAGACCTATGGCACGCTGAACGCCGACAAGTCCAACGCCATCCTGTGGATGACGCCTTTCGCGGCCCACCACCACGACGTCGAATGGATGGTCGGCCCCGGTCGCGCACTCGACCCGGCGCGCTACTTCATCGTCATCCCCAACCTCTTCGGCAACGGCCTGTCGTCGTCGCCCAGCAACGCGGTAATGCCGGCCAACGGCAGCCGCTGGCCGCGCTTCACCATCACCGACAACGTGCGCGTGCAACGGCGGATGCTGAGCGAGGTTTTCGGCATCGAGACGCTGGCGCTGGCCGGCGGCTTTTCGATGGGCGGCCTGCAGGCTTACCACTGGGCGGCGCTGTTCCCGCAGGCCGTGCAGCGCCTGGCGGTGCTGTGCGGCGCGGCGCGCACCTCGCCGCACAACAAGGTCTTCCTGGCCGGCGTGCGCGCCACGCTGACGGCCGACAGCCACTACCAGGACGGCCATTTCGTCGGCTTTCCCGAACGCGGCCTGCGCGCGATGGGCCGCGTCTATGCCGGCTGGGCGCTGTCGCAGACCTTCTACCGCGACGAGCTGTGGCGCGGCATGGGTTTCAGCTCGGTCGAGGACTACCTGGTCGTGTCCTGGGAAGGCAGCATGCTCAAGCGCGACCCCGACAACCTGCTGGCCCACCTCTGGGCCTGGGAACACGCCGACATCAGCGCCAACGCGCTGTACGGCGGCGACTTCGCGAAGGCGCTGGGCGCCATCACGGCGCGCGCGGTCATCCTGCCCGGCGCCACCGACCTCTACTTCCAGGTCGAGGACAACCGCCGCGAGGTGGCCTTGATGAAAAACGCCGAACTGAAGGTCATCCCCTCAGACTGGGGCCACCGTGCCGGCAACCCCATGGCTTCGGTCGAGGACCGGCAGTTCGTGGATCAGGCCTTGGCGGGCCTGCTGGCCGCCGGCTGAGGGCCGGTCAGCGCCGTTCCCAGCGCCCCGGCGCCATGCGCCAGCCGTTGCCCTCGCGGCGCCACTGGTGCGGTGCCCACTGGTAGCCGGGGCGGTGGCTTTCCCAGCGCCCACCCACCCACACGTGGCGGCCGCCGATCCAGTTCCAGTAGCCACCGATCCAGAAGTAGCCGGGGCCGGGCGGCGCGACGATGACTTCGGTCTGCGGCGGCGGCGGCGCCATGGCCACCACGTCACCACCGCCGTCGACGACGACCGTGCCGCCGCCACCCACCACCACACCGCCGCCGTAATGGCGGTGGCCGGCGGGCACCACGATGCAGCCGCTGAGCAGGCTGCCGGCGGCCACGGCCAGCGCCAGGCTGAACCAGGTTTTCGGGGACGGGGTCATGGCAACACCTTCGATGCGGACGGAGACCCTTGCAACGAAGACGGGGGGCGGGCCGATGACCGGGCGCGCCGGCTTTTACACAGCTTCACCTGGCGTGATGGGCCGTCACGTTCAGGCCACCGCGCCGAACAACAGGCCGGCACCGGCGGTGATGGCCATGGCCAGGGCGCCCCACAGCGTCACGCGCGCAGCGCTGGCCAGCACCGGCGCACCCCCCACGCGCGCAGCCGTCACACCCAGGGCCGCCAGGAAGACCAGCGAACTGCCGGCGATCCAGGCGATGAGGCCCGGGCCGGGCACCAGCGCCGTCACCGCCAGCGGCAGGGCCGCACCGACGGCAAAGCTGGCGGCCGAAGCCAGCGCGGCCTGCACCGGTTTGGCGGCCAGCGTGCTGGATATACCCAGTTCGTCGCGGGCGTGCGCACCCAGCGCGTCGTGGGCCATCAGTTGCGTGGCCACTTGCGACGCCAGCTCGGGGGTTAGCCCCCGGCCGACGTAGATGCCGGCCAGTTCGCGCTGTTCGGCGGCGGCGTCGGTGGCCAGTTCGATGCGCTCTTTCGCCAGGTCGGCCTGCTCGGTATCGGCCTGCGAGTGCACCGACACGTATTCGCCGGCGGCCATCGACATCGCGCCGGCCATCAGCCCGGCAAAGCCCGTCAGCAGCAAGGCGTGGTGGTTGACGCCTGCCGCGCTGCCGGCGGCGGCCACGCCGACCACCAGGCTGGCGGTGGACACGATGCCGTCGTTGGCGCCCAGCACGGCGGCTCGCAGCCAGCCGATGTGGTCGGTGCGGTGGCGTTCGGCGTGGCGGCGGGTGGCTCTCATCCAGGGTCCTTCATTCACGGTCCAGCCAGACGCCGGCACACAGGGCGGCGCCAGCGCCGTACAGCGCCCAGGTGCTGGACACCAGGTAGGGGTAGAGCATCAGCGCCAGACCGAGCCAGCGCGTGCGCGGCTTGCCGGTTTTCTTGCCACGGCGGTAGGCCACATAGCCCAGGATGCCGAAGAGCAGCGCACCGAACAGGTAGGCCGGTGTGGGCATCTCGAAGCCCAGCCCCATCGCTTGCAGTTTGCCCAGGTCGTCCATGGCCGGATGATGCACCGCAGCGGCGCTGCGCTGCCGTGCTTGCGTGCTGCGTGCGGGCTTGCAGTCAGCCCGAGCGGTCAGGGTGTGGTGTCAACGGGCCAGCGTGGCCTGCACCCAGCGCGCCACCGCTTCGGGGCTGCGGAATTCGTCGATGGAACGGGCCGGCACCGGGCCGCCCCGCTCGGCCCACAGCCGCGACAGCGTGGTGCCCGGGCCGACTTCCAGCACGCAGCGCACGCCGCGTTCGGCGACCGCGTCCTGGCAGGCTTGCCAGCGCACCGTGTGGTCGATCTGCGCCGCCAGCGCGTGCTGCAGGTCCGCCGGCCGGCGCACGGCGCTGCCACCCAGGTTGCAGACCAGCGTGCAGCGCGGCGCGGCGAAATCGACCTGCTGCAGGTGGTCGGCAAAGCGCTGCGCCGCAGCCGCCATCCACGGCGTGTGGGAGGCCAGACCCACCGCCAGGCGCGTGGTTTGCGCGCCGGCCGCGCCCAGGGCGGCTTCGGCGGCTTGCAGTGCCGCATCGGGCCCACCCAGCACGACACGGTCGGCGGCCATCTGGATGGCCAGCGCCAAGCCGTGTTCGCGGCACGCGGCCGCCACGGTCGCTGCCGTGAGCCCCTGCACGGCCAACAGGCCGGTGCGCAGGCCGGCCACGCTGGCCGACATGGCGGCGGCGCGCACGCGGGCCAGTTGCAGCGCCGCGGTCGGGCTGTAGACCCCCGCCGCGCAAAAGGCCGGCAGTTCGCCCACGCTGTAGCCGGCCACCACCGCCGGTGCCGGCAGCAGCGGCGCCAGGCACAGCCAGGCCGCCACGCTGGTGGCCGTCAGCAGGCTTTGCGCGGTGGCGTTGTCGCGGGCCCAGTCGGGGTCGGCCAGGCCTTGGCGCCAGCCGGGCCCGATTTCGCTGGCCAGCCGGGCCAGCGTGGCCTGTGCCGCTGGCTGCTCGTCCAGCCAGGGCAGCATGGCGGGGTGCTGCGTGCCCTGGCCCGGAAACAGCAGCGCCAGGCTCACGCGGGCTCGCAGACGCGCTGCAGCCAGCAGGCAGCGGCCAGCACATCGGCCGCGCCACCGGGCGACAGCCGCCGTTGCACGAAGGCGCGGTGGATGCGGTGGGCCCGCGCCACGGCGTCGGGCACCTGGGCGCCGCCCGCGTCCAGCCAGGCCTGGGCCTGCGCTTGCGCCCAGCGCAGACCGGCCAGGCCACCGCGGTGCGCCAGGTTGGTGTCGTCCAGCACGGCCAGCGTGGCGAAGAAGGCTTGTTGCCGCGCGGCCTGCGGCGGCAGGCCGGCGGCCAGCGCCGCGCGCAGGGCGGGCAGCGCGGTGTCGAAGAGCACCGGCAGGCCCGCCGCCGCCTCGGCATTGGCACCGCGCAGGCCGTGCGCGCGCGCGGCGAGCTCGCCGTGCGAGGCCGGTGCCTGTGCCGGTGCCGGTGCCAGGGTTGGTGGATGGCCGGCCGTGCGTCCGTCCCGGCTGACGCCTTCCCGCGCCGCCAGCGCCGGCCCCCAGTGCGCCACCAGCGTGCGGCGCAGCGCCTGCGGCTGCAGGGGCTGGCCAGCGGCCAGCAAGGCCCCGGCGCTGGCGCACAGCAGGCCCAGCGTGAAGACAGCGCCCCGGTGGGTGTTGATGCCGGCCGTGGCGGCCAGCATGCGCTCCTCAGCCGCCCGGCCCTCGCGGGCCAAGGCTGCGAAGTCGGCGCCCTGCGCGCCCAGCGCGGCGAAGCGCGGGTAGCTGTGGCGCAGCGCGAACAGGCTGCGCAGGAAGGTGCGGGCGTCCATGTCGCTGTGGCTGCCGTTGTCGTCGAAAGACACCAACCCAGGCTTGGGCGCCAGCGCCAGTTCGTCGTAGAGCGCGGCAACGGCGGCGCGGCCCAGGCGGCGGGAGGCAACGGCGGCGAGCGCCGGGCTGCGCGCAGCCTCAGCAGACTCGCTGGCGGCGTCGCGCATGCGCATGGGTTTGCGCGCGACGGGCTGATCGACAGCCACCGATGCCTTGTCTGCGACCCTCAGGCCGGGCGCGTTCATGCCGCCACCGTCCACGTGCTGGCGCCTTCCAGCACCGCGCCGTGCAGGCGTTTGACCAGCACCTGCCGCACCGCCCCCGCCCCCGCACCCGCCCGCCACGCGGCCCATTCGCGCCAGGCCACCGCCGCGCCGTCGGCGAACATGCATTCGCCGTCGATGCGTGGCAGCGTGTCCGCTGCGCGGGCCAGCAGCGCTGTGGCTGCATCGGCCTGCTCGGGGCTGGCGCAGGGCAGCAGCAGGTCGATGTCCGACACCCCCTCGCGCACGCACGCCAGGCCCGACAGCGCCTGCCAGCCGTGGCTGCCGTAGACCCGCGCGGTGATGCCTGCAGCCTGCAAGGCGTCGCACAGCGCACGCCAGTCGGCGCGCACTGCGGCGGGCAATGCGCTTGTGATGTCAGCGGCCAGCGGAAAAGTGCCGACGCGCTGCACCGCTGCCGCCGCCACGCGCACGAACAGCCGTTGCCGGTCCCAATCCAGCGGTGCGGCCAAGCCCAGCGTCAGCAGCGCCGATGACGGCGCGCCGTCGCCCGTCCGTGTCGAAGTCGGCACCACCGGCTGCCGCGTCACCACCAGCGGCAAACCGCGCGCGGCCCAGTGCTGCAGACAAGCGCGCGCGGCGTCGGTCCACGGCGGTTCGTCGGCCGGCCCGGCCAGCACCGCCTGCCAAGCCGCTGCGTTGAGCCACACCAGTTGGTGGCGCTGCCAGTTCGCACCCATCGCCGTCGGGTCCGCTGCGCGGTCAGGCGGCGGCCAGCACCTGCTGCACCACGTCGGCTGCCATCAGCCGCCCGCCACGCGCGCGGCCGTCGGCGGCGCGGGTGTCGGTGGTGGGCGCATCGGCCAGGGCGGCCCGCAAACCGGCCGCCAGATCGGGCTGATCGGCGGTGCCCCACAGGCCGCGCACGCCGCCCATGCGCACGTAGTTGTCAACGCCGGGCGCGAATACCGGGTTGGTCAGCGACAGCGCCGTCAGACGCGCCTCGGGCAGCTTGGTCACGCGCGCCATCGCCGGGATGCGCATCACGCGGATCTCGGCGTCGGGCAGGGCGTAGCAGGCGTCGGCGATCAGCCCCGAGGTGATGAAGCCGCCCGACAGCGCCTGGTCGTAGACCAGGCCGATGACGCGGTGGCCCTGCCGGCGCGCCAGGGCTATGCAGCAGCCCAGGTGGGCCATCGCGCGGTTGATGCCCAGCAGCTCGTCGTGGCGGCGCAGTTGCTGGCCTTGCGTGTCGATGAGCAGCAGGATGGCCCTGCCCGGGTGGCGGGCCACGGTGTCCAGCACCACGGCGGCCTGGCGCAGCGCCAGCGCGTAGCCGATGGGCGCGTGCTGCGTGGTGCCGACGATGGTGACGGTCTGCCCGTCCAGCACGGCGCTGCCGCTGAGGAAATCGCCGTCGGCGGTGACGCTGGCGGTGTCACCGAAAAGTTGTCTGACAACGTCGGACCAGGTCATGCGGTGGCCTCGCTGGGCTGTGGTTGCGTGCGCAATTCACGCACCTGCGCGGCGTTGAGATCGGGCACTTGCGCCGCGTTGGCGATGCCGATGCTTCGCCACAGATCCACCGCGTCGCCGGCCAACACGCCAGCGGTGAGACGCTGCGCCAGCAGGCCGTGTTCGGCCTGCAAGCCGGCCAGCGTCAGCGGCTGGCTGGTGCCCGATGCCGCCAGCGCGCGGAGGGCCGCATCGCGAAAAGCGGCCACGTCGTCGGCCACGATCTGGTCGGCGTCGCCCAGCAGGTAGCGGTGCTTGCCGCCCGTCGTGCGCCAGACCAGCGCGCGGTCGCGCGAGTCGAATTCCTCGACGCCGTGGCTGGCCTCGATGACCTCGGGCCCCGACATCGCCAGCCGGCCGATGTCGCTGATCACCAGGTGGTCGGCGCAGCGCGCCACGATGCCCATGCCGCCGAAGCAGCCGTTGCGCCCACCGACCAGCACGATGACCGGGATGCCGGCGTTGCGCACGTCGAGCAGCGCGCGCATCACCTCGCTGACGGCGATCAAACCGGCGTTGGCTTCGTGCAGGCGCACGCCGCCGGATTCGGCCAGCAGCACGACCGCTTCGGGCCGGTCCCGCAATGCCCGCTGGAACAGGCCGACCAGCTTGGCGCCGTGCACCTCGCCCACGCCACCACCCATGAATTCGCCTTCCTGCGCGGCGACGAAAACGTGGTGGCCGCCGAGCAGCGCGCGGCCCACCGCCACGCCGTCGTCGAAGGCCGCCGGCACCCCCAGTTGCGCCAGGTGCGGACTCATCACGCGGGCGCTGGGCGGCAGCCATTCGTGGAAGCTGCCGGCATCGAAGAGCGCGGCGATGCG
>JANPHI010000016.1:0-12474 GCA_031424355.1 Betaproteobacteria bacterium | reverse complement strand
GGGCGGCGGCCTGCTCACGGGGCCTGCAGCCGCGAGAACGTGACCACGCTGCCCAGGCCCACGAACGGAGTGGACATCCCGCCCTGGCGGGTTCGCATCCAGCCGGCATCGGCTTGCAGCGACCAGGCGGGCGTGAAGGCGTAGCGCGCCACGCCCTGCACCTGGCCGAACAGGCCGTCGCCAACGCGCACAGCGCCGCCGCCGGCTGCGCCCAGGGTGGCCTCGGCACCGAAGCGCCAGCCGCCGCCCTGTGGCGTGCCGGCCAGCCAGCCCAGGCCCAGGTGGCCGGCGGCATAACCGCCGGCCGCGCCGCTGGCGGCGATGCCGGCAGCGCCCACCAGCCGCCACTGCGGTCCGATCTCGCGTTCGAGCTTCAGCACCACCAGGCCCAGCCCGGCTGCGCCGCCAGCGTCGCGCGGCATCTGCGTGTAATGGGCCCAACTGGCGCCCGCTGCCCAGGTCTGCCAGGCCAGGGCGGCGTCGGGGCCCGGCAAGCCACGCGGCGCACCCGGCACCACGTCCCAACCGCGCCATGCCAGCTCGAAGCGCGCCTCATGGGCCTTGAAGCGGCCCCGGCTGTCCACGATGCCGGCCTGGGCCGCCACGGCCAGTTGGCGGCTGGCTTGCCACGACAGCCCCAGGCTGATTTTTTGCAGCGCGCCACCGGCCGTGTCCAGCGCCGTGCCGGCACCGCCCGAACCCACGGCCGCTTCGGCCTGCAACGTCCAGGCGCTGGCGCTGGCGGGCGTGTAGCGCAGGCCCAGGCCACCCAGCAGTTCGGCATAGCCTGCGTACTCGGCGCTCAGCGATCCGGCGGCGCCCAGCAAGCCGTAGGGCTGCCAGCCGGCCACCCGGCCCGGCACATCGCGCCGCACCACGAAGCCCGCCACGCGCAGCGGGGGGCCACTGCCCGTGCCGTCGCGGCGCGCCGAACCGTGGCGCAGACGGTATTGCCCGAAGGTCGCGGCGGTTTCCGTGGGCCAGGCGCGGTCGCCCCAGGCAGCGGTGGCCTCAGGCGGTCCGCCGCCCGGCGGGCCGAACAGCGCGTCGCCGGTCCAGCCCAGGGTGGCAAAGGGTTGCCGGGCGTTGACCGTGCCGCTGGGAAAGCGAAGCTGCGCAACGCCCAGCCCCAGCCTGAGCGGGCCGAAGTCGCGGGCCACCGCCAGACTGGGCCGCAGCATCAGGCCACCCCCCACCCAACCCGGGCTGCCGCCACCGCCGCCCGCGAACAGGCCGGCCTCGGCCGACCAGTCACCGTGGCGCCAGCGGTAAGCCGCGCTCAAGCCCCAACCGAAGAAGCCACCGCGGTCACCCGAAACGGCGCCGAACACCGACGGCCCCAGCCACCAGTTGCCCGCCACAGGCCGCAGCGCGTGCAGGCCCACCATGCCCATCTGCGGGCCGTCGGCCACCGTGACTTTTTCGGCCGTGAAGGCCACATCCAGCTGCGACACCGCCACCGGCAGGGCCATCTGCAGGGTCGCGGCAGGCGGCGCCGGCGGTGGCGGGACGGGCGGGGCGTCAACGATCGGCATGCTGGCTTTCTGTGGCGCGGCGTGCTGCAGCCGGTAGCCGGGGCCGTTCGTGGGCTGAGGTCAAGCGCTGTGTCCTGCAAGGTGGAAGAACATGGGTGCTTTCAAGCTGCCCCTGGCGATTCTGCTGGACATCGTTTCCAAGGCCATACCGGGTTCGTGCCTGAACCAGTGGCCTGTCCGTCCGCTCCAGCAGCAGCCCCTCGCGAGATCAGCGCCGCGGCCTGCGCTGCTGCGCCAACGGCCGCTTGCCCTTCAGGTGCCGTTCGATCCCGTCGTTCAAGCTGCTGCGCAGCGCCAGCACCTCGTCCAGGTGCCCGTAGACATTCGGGAAGCGCAGGTCCAGCCACAGCCACAGCGTGCAGGCGCGCAGGGCCTGTTCCATGCGGTCCAGGCGGCTGTGGCCGTCCACCGCGTCCAGGAACCAGGGCTTGCCGGCGTGGCCGGCGACGGCGTGGTTGTGGCTCCAGCTCAGGAACTCTTCGACCTGGCCTTCGGTGCGCGTGTCCACTGGCGCTTGCGCGTAGGTGAAACGCTCTTTCAGCGTCAGGCGGCCGGCGCTCTTGTCCAGCTCTTCGGCCAGCTCCAGCATCTGCTCCAGTTCGGCCACCGCGAAGTGGGCGTCGTCCAGCTTCAGCTGTTCCATGAACACGCCCAGCACCTCGCGCAGCGCGGTCTTGTTCAGGCGCTGCGAGATGGTGTCGATGTGCCAGCCGTTGGGCGCCACCGGCGCCTTGAAATCCACCGGCGCTTCCGGCGTGCGCGGCAGCAGGTCTTTCAGGATGCGCAGTGCCGTCGGCTCGGCCTCGGCCAGCACGCTGACGAAGCCTTCCTCGTGCATGCCGTAACGCCCTGCGCGGCCGGCGATCTGGTGCACTTCGCCGACTTCCAGCCGGCGGTCGGCCTGGCCGTCGTACTTGGTCAGGGTGCTGAAGAGCACGCGGCGTATCGGCAGGTTCAGGCCCATGCCGATGGCGTCGGTGGCGACCAGGATGTGGCTCTCGCCGCTGGCGAAACGCTCGGCTTCGCGGCGCCGCACTTCGGGCGGCAGCGCGCCGTAGATCACGCTGACCGGGTGGCCACCGGCGGCGATCTGGTCGCGCAGCATCAGCACGTCGCGGCGGCTGAAGGCCACCACCGCGTCGCCCAGTTTCAGCGCCGTGATGGGTACCGGCTGGTTCAGCAACTGCACGTGCTGCTTGCGTTCGAAGTGGCGCACCTCGCAGCGTTCGCCGCACAGGCCCAGCAGGTTCTCGATGGCCGGTACCGCGTAGGCGCTGCAGATGATGATGACTTCTTTGGCCGGCACCGCCACGATGGCCTGGGTCCAGGCCCAGCCGCGCGCCTTGTCGAAAATCATCTGCGCTTCGTCGATCACCGCCACGTCGATGGGCGTGTTGGTGCCGACCATCTCGATGGTGCTGCTGACCACGCGCGCGCCGTCGGCCGGCACGTTTTCTTCGCCGGTCAGCAGGCTGCAGGGCACGCCGTTGGCGACCAGGCGGTCGCGCCCTTCCAGCGCCAGCAGCCGCAGCGGCGCCAGGTAGGCGCCGTCCATCGCCTGCGCCAGGCGCTGGAAGGCGGCGTAGGTCTTGCCGCTGTTCGGCGGGCCCACGTAGAGCGTCACCTGGCGGTCCAGCCGGCGGGCTTTCTGGAAGGTGTCGGGGTAGCCCTGGAAGGCCAGTTCGCTGTTCAGGCCTTCCAGCGTGTCCAGCTCGGTGGACGCATGTTCCCAGCGCTCTTGCGCGCGGCTGCAGGCAGCCAGCAAATCGGGCAAGGCCTGCGGCAGCGCACATTCGCTTTGCAGGCGCGGCAGCAGGCTGGCCAGATGCTTGGACTTGTGGCCCCGGCTGCGCTGCACCAGCGCGTTCAGGTGGGCCACCAGTTCGGCCGCGTGCGGGTAGCCCACGGGCGCGCCGACGGCGGCACGCAGCGCGGCTTCGTCGCCGCTGCGGTACCAGGCCCAGATCGCTTCGGCGTCCACAGCCACGCGGAAGATCACCGGCACGCGCCAGTCGGTCTCGGCCAGGGTCAGCGCGTGGCTGATCACGCGTGTCCACTGCCCGGCGTGGCGGGCGATGCCCAGGCGTTGCAGCACATTGCCGCGCTCGATCATCAGCGGCCGGCCTTCAGGCCCGGTGCCTACCGCGTCCAGGTGCGCCAGCGCGCTGTCGATCAAGCCGGGTGCTATCCACCGGCTGGGCCGCGCGCCCGAGACCGCCTTCTGCAGCAGGATGAAGCCCAGCTTGTCCAGGTGATCTTCAAAGCCCGGGCTGTTCTCGGCGACGTAGTCGGCCGGCTTGACCACCTGCGGCAGCACGTAGGCCGCCTGGCGCACGCGCCCCATCTGCAGCTTGGTGATGTGCGGCGGCACGCGTTTGGCGTGGGCCGTGCGGGGCAGGTTGTGGTGTTCGGTGGGGGTGGTGGGGGCGGTGCTGGTGTTCAAAGGATGGGTCTCGGGGCCGGGGAAACGTGGCCGTCGGAACGCTAACCACAAGGCTCCGATAATCGCTCATGAACGACACCACCGCCAATTCGACCCCGGGCACGCCCGCCGCCGACGCCTCATCGGCGAATTTCTCCAGCCTGCCGCTGGCCCCCCACACGCTGCAGAACCTGGCGCGCCTGGGCTACAGCAGCATGACGCCCATCCAGGCCGCCAGCCTGCCGCTGGCCCTGGCCGGGCACGACCTGATCGCCCAGGCCAAGACCGGCAGCGGCAAGACGGCGGCCTACGCTTTGGCCCTGCTGGCCAACCTGAACGTGCGCCGCTTCGCGGTTCAAGCCCTCGTGCTCTGCCCCACGCGCGAACTGGCCGAGCAGGTGACGCAGGAACTGCGCCGCCTGGCTGCGGCTGAAGACAACATCAAGGTGCTGACGCTGTGCGGCGGCGCGCCCATCGCGCCGCAGGCCGTCAGCCTGGAACACGGCGCGCACATCGTCGTCGGCACGCCGGGCCGGTTGATGGACCACCTGGAGCGCGGCAGCCTGAACCTGGACGCGCTGAACACGCTGGTGCTGGACGAGGCCGACCGCATGCTGGACATGGGCTTCTTCGACGACATCGCCACCGTCGCCAAGCAGTGCCCCAAGCAACGCCAGACGCTGCTGTTTTCGGCCACCTACCCGGAAGGCATCGCCAAGCTGGCGGCCGCCTTCATGCGCGATCCGAAGGAAGTGAAGCTGCTGTCGGCGCACACCAGCAGCAAGATCCGCCAGGTGTTTTATGAAGTGACCGAAGCCCAGCGGCTGCATGCGGTGGGCCAGTTGCTGGCGCACTACCGGCCGGTCAGCACGCTGGCCTTCTGCAACACCAAGCAGCAGTGCCGCGACTTGGTGGCGGTGCTGCAGGCTGAAGGGTATGCGGCACTGGAACTGCACGGCGACCTGGAGCAGCGCGACCGCGACCAGGTGCTGGTGCGCTTTGCCAACCGCAGCACCAGCGTGCTGGTTGCCACCGACATCGCGGCGCGCGGGTTGGACATCACGCAGCTGGAAGCCGTCATCAACGTCGACATCACGCCCGACGCCGACACCCACATCCACCGCATCGGCCGCACCGGCCGCGCGGATGAGGAAGGCTGGGCCTTCAGCCTGGCCAGCCTGGACGAGATGGGGCCCGTGGGCCGCATCGAAAAGGCGGGCAACTTCGTCAGTGCCTGGCAGCCGCTGTCCAGCCTGACACCGGCCAGCAAGGACCGGCTGCTGCCGCCGATGCAGACCATCCAGATCCTGGGCGGCCGCAAGGAAAAGATACGCCCCGGCGACGTGCTGGGCGCGCTGACCAAGGACCTGGGCTTCACCGGCGCGCAGATCGGCAAGATCAACGTCAACGAGTTCAGCACCTACGTGGCGGTGGCGCGTGACATCGCCCAGCAGGTGCTGAAGAAGCTGTCCACCGCCAAGGTCAAGGGCAAGACGGTGAAGGTGCGGCTGCTGGAAGGTTGACGCCGGCGCAGCGCCGCAACGCCGCAAGGCAACCAGGCTGCGGCACACTCCGCAGCCTCGTCACCGCCAACGCGGCGCGCGGCCGCACCACGGCTTGCGCGCCGTCGCACACCATGCGCACCGTTACTTTGCTGGCCACCAGCCTGCTCGCCTTCGCCGGCATGGCCCACGCAGCCACCGATACCTGGACCCTGCCGGTCACCACCACCACCCTGCCGAATGGTCTGACCCTCGTGGTCAGCGAAGACCACAGCTCGCCCACCGTGGGCATCAGCGTGGTCTACAAGGTGGGCATGCGGCGCGAACCGAGAGGACGCACGGGGTTCGCGCACCTCTTCGAACACCTGATGTTCCAGGGCACGCCCAAGGCGCCGAAAGGCGTGTTCGACCGCGTGGTGACGGCCGGCGGTGGCGACAACAACGGCAGCACGCGCGCCGACTTCACCAACTACATCGAACGCGCGCCGGTGTCGGCGCTGGAAACCTTTCTGTGGCTGGAA
The DNA here is from genome assembly GCA_031424355.1 of Betaproteobacteria bacterium. Taxonomy (GTDB): domain Bacteria; phylum Pseudomonadota; class Gammaproteobacteria; order Burkholderiales; family Burkholderiaceae_C; genus Rubrivivax. The sequence continues at coordinate 6,494 of JANPHI010000016.1, read as the reverse complement.
GCCGACCGCATGAAGACGCTGGACTTCAACCCGGCCACGCTGAAGAACCAGCAGGACGTGGTGAAGGAAGAGATCCGCGTCAACGTGAAGAACCAGCCTTACGGCGCCTTCATGTGGATCGACATCGCCACGCTGGCCTTCGACAAATGGGAAAACAACCACGACGGCTACGGCAGCTTCGAAGATCTGGAGCGCGCCAGCCTGGACGATGTGCGCGCCTTCCACCGCGACTACTACGGCCCGAACAACGCCGTGCTATCGATAGCCGGTGACGTGACGCCGGCCCGCGCTTTGGCGCTGGTGAAGAAGTACTTCGCCGCGATACCGAAACGCGCCACGCCGGCGCTGGCCGACTTCAGCGAGCCGCTGGGCAGCGCTGAGAAGCGCCTGACGCAAGGCGACGCGCTGGCCGAGGTGCCGGCCATCGCCGCGGCCTGGCGGATGCCGGCGCGCGGCAGCGCCGACCACGCGGCCATGGCCGTGCTGGGCGAGGTGCTGACCGGCGGCAACGCCTCGGTTTTCTACCAGGGCCTGGTGAAGGGCCGCGAGCTGTCGTCGAACCTGGAAGCGCTGTGGGGGCTGGCCGGCCCGTGGGAATACGACGGCCCGACGCTGTTCACCGTGTTCGCGCTGTACAAGCCCGGCGGCAGCGCGAATGCGCTGCTGGTGGCGATGGACGAAGACATCGCCACGCTGCGCAAGAACGGCGTCGATGCGGCCACGCTGCAGCGCGTGAAGACGCGCATGAAGGCCGATTGGTACAACGGCCTGGAAGGCTTCCTGAACCGCGCCGACATGCTGGCACGCCTGCAGGCCTTGTGGGGTGACGCCAGCGTCGTCAACCGCGTGCCGGGCTGGATAGACGCCGTCACCGCCGACGACCTGAAGCGCGTGGCCGGCACCTACCTGACGCCGGCGAACCGTTCGGTGATCGACCGCCGCCCGGAGCCGGCTGCGCCCGTTGCTGCACCCGCCGCCGCTTCCGCCGCCAAGCCCTGAGGTCCGCCATGAAGAAACTATTTCAACTGAGCCTGATGACGGCTGCGATGACCGCTGCGCTGGCCGCAGCCACCCTGGCCCAAGCGGCTGCACCCGCGCCGCCCGCCTTGCCGCGTGAGCTGCCCCCGTTCGGCGCCGACCAACCCTTGCCCGCGCCGAAGATCGTGCGCCAGCGTCTGCCCAACGGCCTGGAAGTCTGGGTCGTGCCGCGCAAGGGCCTGCCGCGCGTGGACGCCGTGCTGGCGGTGCGCGAGGCCGGCACCTCGGCCGACGGCGCGCCGCGCGCCGGCTTTGCGGCGCTGCTGGCCGCCTTGTTGACCGAGGGCACCACCCAGCGCGACGCGCGCACGCTCGCACAAGACGTGCAAGCGCTCGGCGGTGCGCTGAACGCCAGCGCCAGCGCCGACGGCATCACGCTGGACGCGCAAGCCCTGGCCTCGCAGGCCGAACCCCTGCTGAAGCTGCTGGCCGAAGTGGCGCGGCTGCCGGCCTTTGCCGAAGGCGAGGTCAAACTGGCCAAGGCCAATGCGCTGGACGCGCTGAAAGCCGCCGGTGCCACCCCCGGCTTCCGTGCCGAAGGTGCGATGGCCCAGGCCATCTACGGCGACCACGCCTACGCCACCAGCCAGCCCACCGAAGCCGCCATCACGGCCACCACACCGGCTGCGCTGCGCGCCGCCCATGCCCAGCGTTTCCGACCCGAGCGCAGCCTGCTGGTGATTGCCGGCCGCATCGAACCGGCGGTGGCGATGAAGCTGGCGCAGGCGGCCTTCGGCGATTGGCGGGCGCAGGGCGACGCCCAGGCCGCACCGCCCGCCGCACCGCGCAGCGCCAAGCCGGCGCGCCTGCTGCTGGAACGCCCGGGCAGCGTGCAGGCCACCGTGCGCCTGGGCCGCCCCGGCATACCGGCCACCGACCCCGACTACCTGCCGCTGCGCGTGGCCAGTGGCGTGCTGGGCGACGGCTTCAGCAGCCGCGTCAACCTGAACCTGCGTGAAGACAAGGGCTACACCTACGGCGCGTCGGCGCGTTCGCGCGCCGCGCTGCACGGCGGTGCCATCGTCGGCGGTGCCGATGTGCGCAACGAGGTGGCGGGCGCGGCGCTGAAGGAATTCGACGCCGAGTACCGGCGCATCGGCAGCGAACCGGTTCCGCCCCAGGAACTGCGCGAAACCCAGCGCTACATGACCGGCAGTTTCGTCGTCCGCAACCAGGCGCAAGGCGCCTTCGCTGCGACGCTGGCCGCCAACTGGCTGGTCGGCCAGCCGGCCAGCTTCCTGGCCAACTACGTGCAGCAGGTCAACCGCGTGACGGCTGCGCAGGTGCAGGCCATGGGCCAGAAGTATTTCGCGCCCGAGACCCAGTCCATCGTGGTGGTGGGCGACAAGGCGGCCGTGGCCGAACAGCTCAAGGCCTGGGGTGACTTCAAGGCGATGGCGAAGTAGCGCCACCGGCCTGCAGCGCTTTACTTGACGCCGTTCATCTTCAGCATCAGGCGCAGGTATTCCAGCTCGGCGTGCAGGGTTTGCATCTGCTCGCGCAGTTGCTCCCACTGCTGCAGTTGCTGGGCCGCGCGGGCGGTGATGGGGGGCAGTTCGCGGGGGGTGTTTTGCGGGTTCATGGCTGCATCATTTCGCTGTGGCGGCAGACCATCAATCCCGCGTCCCGGCGCCCTCAGCTGCGGGGAGGGGCTGATGCCCCAGTCCAGCGTCCATCCGGGTAATCCCGCGCCGACTGTGTCGGGCTTTCATACAGCCGGTGGGCGCGTCAGGCAGGCCGGCCCACGCCGAGGCGCCGGCCGGACCACGCAGGTATCGACCCAAGGCCTTGATGGACCTCACTATTTGTCTGCCGCCCGCTACGCGGACCGGCTCTGGCGTCCATCGGCGGCGCGTTCCTTGCATTCGACCGCCGCAGCTGTACCGAGACGATTCCGGTCGTCAATTCAAAAAATCACGCAAGGATCGAATTCCATGTCTTTCGACCGTTTCGGCAGCAGCGCTGCTTCTCGGATGGCCCGCCAACCGGCCCGTGGCCGCTGGCTGGCCCTATTGCCCTTGGCTGCGGCCATGGGCGGTGTGTCGCTGCCGGCCCACGCCGGCTTGACCTTCTCCACCACTTTCGACGCTGGCTACAACGCCACGGCCAAGGCCACGATCGCGACCGGCCTGGCCGAATACGGCGCGCTGTTCAGCGACAACGTCAACGTCAGTCTCAATTTCGTCAATTCAGGTTTTGGCCTGGGCAGCAGCGCCACCTATTCCTGGGGCATTGGTTACCAGACCTACTACAACGCGCTGGTCGCCGACAGCAGCAGCGCGGTGGACACCACGGCCCTGGCCCGCCTGGCTGTTGATGGCGCGGGCGCGACCAACCCGACCACCGGCACGGGCCTCATCTTCCAGGGCCGCGCCGGTCTGGCGGCTGTCGGCATCGCGGTCGATACCAGCGGCATCACCGGCTATTTCGACGGCCTGATCGACCTGAATCTGGGCCTCATGAATCTGGACCGCACCAGCATCGATGTGACCAAGTACGACCTGAAGGCCGTGCTGCAGCACGAAGTGGACGAAGTGCTGGGTTCGATCTCCAACGTCGGCAATGGCAGCAACCCGCGCCCGGCGGACCTGTTCCGCTACACGGCCGCCGGCGCCCGCACCTACACCACCGCGGGTGACGACGCCTACTTCTCGATAGACGGCACGACCATGCTGGCCCGCTACAACCAGAACAGCGGCGGCGACTACGGCGACTGGTGGAGCGCTTTCGGCGGCAACACCCCGCAGGTGCAAGACGCCTTCTCGACGCCGGGCGCCACCGCCAACCTGGGTGTGGAAGTGACGCTGCTGGACGCGCTGGGCTGGACGCGCGCCGTCGTCGCCACCGACGGCACGGTGCCCGAACCCGGCAGCCTGGCTCTGGTGGGCCTGGCACTGATGGGTCTGGCGGCCTTCCGCCGCAGGGCCTGACGATGGCGCGTGCCGGGAACCGCAGCTTGCGGTTTTCGCGCACGGCCCCTGCCGGGCCTGGCCGTGGGCCTTTACCAAGGCCCGCGCAGTGGCGTGCCGGCCTCGCGGTGCGCCGCGTAGGCGTCCATCAGGAAGTCGATCAGCGCCCGCGTCTTGGCCGCCAGCTGGCTGCGCGTGGCGAAGACGGCGTGGATGTCGGCCGGCGGCAGCTGCCAGTCGGGCAGCACCGTCTGCAAACGCCCGCTGCCCAGGTAGGGCGCCACTTCCCACTGCGAACGCATCAGCACGCCGTGGCCGTCCAGCGCCCAGCCCAGCGCCGATTCGCCATCGTTGCTGCTGAGCGGGCCGCGCACCTTCACGGTTTCCTGCTGCGTGCCTTTGCGCAACTGCCAGGTGCCGAAGGTTTCGTCGCCTTCGCGGATGAACAAACAGGCGTGCTGCGCCAGTTCACGCGGGCCGGCCGGTGTGCCCGCGCGCTTCAGGTATTTGGGTGAGGCACACAGCACGCGCCGGTTGCGCGCCAGCAGGCGGGTGGTGAGGCGGGCGTCGGGCAGTTCGCCCAGGTGGATGCGCAGGTCGAAACCCTGTTCGACGACGTTGACCGGGCGGTCGCTCAGGTGCAACTGGGTCTCGACCTCGGGGTGGGCGCGCGCAAAGCGCGACAGCGTGGGCGCGATGTGGCGCCGCCCGAAGCCCAGCGTGGCGCTGACCCGCAGCAGGCCGCGCGGCGTGGCGCGGCCGCCAGCCACGGTGCGTTCCAGTTGGTGCAGGTCTTCCAGCACGCGCGCGCCGTCCACCAGGTAGGTCTCGCCCTCGGCCGTCAGGCTCAGCCGCCGCGTGGTGCGCTGCATCAGCCGCACGCCCAGTCGGCCTTCGATGGCGGCCAGGCGCTTGCTGGCCGCCGGCGGCGTGATGCCCAGTTCCTGCGCCGCCGCCGCCAGGCTGCCGCGCTTGGCGATCAGCGCGAAAAAGGCCAGGTCCGAGAAGCTGTCCATGCGGTTTTCCGTCGTAGCCTATTCGTGCCTTGAACGACCGTAAGTTGTTAGATTGGCGACTTTATGCGCTTTCAGTTCACGCCTAGCATGCGGCCAAACCAGACCGACGGAGACACAACATGAACAAGCGCACCGCGCTGGCCGCCACCTTGGCCGGCCTGCTGACCACAGGCTGGGCCCCGCTGGCGGCCGCCCAGGCTTACCCCGAACGCGGCATCAAGCTGGTGGTGCCCTACGCGCCCGGCGGCAGTGCCGACATCGCGGCGCGCTTGATCGCCGACGAATGGGGCAAGGCCCTGGGCGCGGCGATGTTCATCGAAAACAAGGGCGGCGCCGGTGGCAACCTGGGCGTGGACGCGGTGGCCAAGTCGGCACCGGATGGCTACACCATCGGCCTGCAGACCGTCTCGCTGGCCATCAACCCGGCGCTCACCGCCAGGATGCCCTACGACACGCTGAAAGACCTGGCGCCCATCGGCCTGGTGGCCAGTTCGCAGCACGTGCTGGTGGTGGGCAATGCGGTGCCGGTGAAGAACCTGAAGGATTTGCTGGCACTCCTGCGCGCCAAGCCCGGCAAGTTGACCTACGGCTCGGCCGGTTCGGGCAGCACCTTCCACATGTCGGCCGAACTCTTCAAGGCGGTGGCCGGCGTGCCCATCGTGCACATCCCGTACCGGGGTGGCGGCCCGGCCTTGACCGACACCATCGCCGGTCAGGTGGACATGAGCTTCCCGGTGCTGTCGGCCGCGCGCGGCCATGTGCAGGCAGGCAAGCTGCGGGCGCTGGGCGTGACCGGCACCAAGCGTTCGCCACTGATGCCCGACGTGCCCACCCTCGCCGAGGCCGGCCTGCCCGGCTACAGCTTCGAAACCTGGTTCATCGTCTTCGCGCCCGCCGCCACGCCCAAGCCCGTGCTGGACAAGCTCAACGCCACGCTGAACCAGGTGCTGAACAGCGCGGCGGTGAAAGACCGCATGGGCAAGGAGGGCTTCGAGCCCACGCCGTCCACGGCGGCCCAGGCGAAAGCGCGGCTGGAAAAGGAATTGCCGATGTGGGCCAAGCTGGTGAAGGATCGCGGCATCACAGCAGACTGAGTGCTTGCCATGACCACCGCATCCGATCTCTTCCCCGGCTTCGCGTCCCGGCTCATCACCACCGCCCCTGGCGTGCAGATCCACGCCCGTGTCGGCGGCCAGGGCCCGGCCTTGTTGCTGCTGCACGGCCACCCGCAGACCCACGCCATCTGGCACCGCGTGGCCCCCGCACTGGCGCAGCGCCACACGCTGGTGTTGGCCGACCTGCGTGGCTATGGCGGCAGCAGCAAGCCGGCGGGCGATGCCGACCACGGCAACTACAGCAAGCGCACGATGGCGCTGGACGCGCTGCAACTGATGCGGCAGTTGGGCTTCGAAACTTTTGACGTGCTGGCCCACGACCGCGGTGCCCGCGTGGCCCACCGCCTGGGCCTGGACCACCCGCAGGCCGTGCGCCGCATGGCCTTGCTGGACATCGCGCCCACGCTGGCCATGTA
>JANPHI010000015.1:0-1603 GCA_031424355.1 Betaproteobacteria bacterium | reverse complement strand
AAGAACTTCGAGGCCCTGTGCGAGGTCATCGGCCGGCGTGAGTGGCTGACCGATCCGCGCTTTACCAACACCGTCACGCGCGAGCGCAACTGGGCCGAGCTGATGTCGCTGATCGAAGACTGGACGCGCCAGCATGGCGCGTCGGGTTTGATTCACGTTTGCGAAGGGAAGTCTTGAAATGCCGGGCCACGGGAGCATCTGCTCTGCCATGGGAGCCGCAGGGCTGCGGCGACCGACAACCCGATTCTAGGAGTGCCTCCATGTTCGTCGTTCCCGTCTCCCGCGTCAGCCGCCACTTTGTCCAACACCCTCGCCACCTGTCCCGCTTGCTCGACGACAGCGTCGAGCGTTTCTTTGGCCCGGCGGCCGCCACCGAAGGTGAGGCGTCGCGCTCGCCCGTCCTGGATGTGGCCGAGACCGAAGCCGCCTACACCGTGACGCTGGAAGTGCCGGGCGTGGCCAAGGAGGACGTCAAGGTCTCCGTCGACGGCCGCCAGGTCACCGTGCAGGCCAGCACGCAACGCAGCGAAGAGAAGAAGGAAGGCGCGGAAGGCCCTGAGAGCGAGCGCGTGATCTACCGTGAACGCGCCACCACGCGCTACGCACGCACCATCACGCTGCCGGCCGAAGTGGACCAGGCCGAAGCCGGCGCAAAGCTGGAGCACGGTGTGCTGACGCTGACGCTTCCGAAGCGCAGCGCGAGGGCCTCGCAAATCAGCGTCAACTGAACGCGGACAGTTCGGCGAGCGGCCAACGTGGCCGCACGTCGAACGCGCCGTCGGTCTGCAACTGGGCCAGCCCATGTTGCAGCCGCAACGCCGCGGCCAGCGCGATCATGGCGCCGTTGTCGGTGCACAGCGCCAGCGGTGGGTAGTGGACCTGCGCACGCAGTTTGGCGGCACCCGCATTGAGCTTGTCTCGCAGCATCAGGTTGGCGCCAACACCACCGGCCACCACCAGGCGCCGTGATCCGGTCTGCTTCAGCGCCTTCAGCGATTTGGCCACCAGCACGTCCGTGATGGCAGCCTGCGTGCTGGCCGCGAGATCTGCGCGCTCCTGATCGCTCATCTGCGGACCCAGCTTCTTCTGCTGCGTGAGCACGGCCGTCTTCAGGCCGGCAAAGCTGAAGTCGAGATCGCCGCTGTGCAGCAACGGACGCGGCAACGCGTAGGCGGCGGGGTTGCCGTGCCCCGCCAGCTTCGCTAGCGCAGGCCCGCCGGGGTAGCCCAGGCCCAGCAGCTTGGCACTCTTGTCGAAGGCCTCGCCGGCGGCGTCATCAATGGTCTCACCCAGCAGTTCGTAGCGGCCCACGCCCTGCACGTCCATCAACTGCGTGTGGCCGCCGCTGACCAGGAGCGCGGTGAACGGAAACTCGGGCTTGTCGTCCGCCAGGAAGGGTGACAGCAAATGCCCTTCCAGGTGGTGGATGCCCAGCGCCGGCTTGCCCAGCGCCGCGGCCAGCGCGACCGCCACGCCCGCACCCACCAGCAAGGCGCCCGCCAGACCCGGGCCACGGGTGTAGGCCACCACATCCACATCCGCCAGCGAGCAACCCGATTGCGCCAACACCTGCCGCGCCAAGGGCAGTACACGCCGGATGTGG
>JANPHI010000014.1:0-3269 GCA_031424355.1 Betaproteobacteria bacterium | reverse complement strand
GAACAGGCCCAGCAGCAGGGCGACCAGGGCCAGCAAGGGCGTGATCTGCGCGCGCTGGAAGAAGGCCGCGATGCGGCCGGAGACACCCAGGGTGGTCGGGGTGGAGGGGGAGGGGGAGGGGGAGGGCTGGGACATGGTCGTGACCGGCTCGGTGCTTCAGCGCGTGCGGGCGGCGGCTTGCGGGTCGGCGACCACGCGCTCGCCGGGCATCAAGCCCGAAAGGACTTCGGTCTTGTCGCCATCGACCCGACCCAGGCGCACCTGGCGCAGCACCGGTTTGCCGGCCGGGTCCAGCACGTACAGGCCGGTCATCTCGGCGCGGCGAACGATGGACGTCGAGGACACGGACAGCACCGAAGGGCTGGCACTCGAACCGCTGACCGGAACCGGCAACCACAGCCTCGCGAACAAGCCCGGCGCAACGCCCGCTTGACCCGCAGGCAGGTCGGCGCGCAATTGCACCGTGTGCGTACCGGGATCGACCGTGGGCAGCAGCTGCACGCGCAGCGGTACCACCCACTGTCCCGCCGCCGGCAGTCCCGGCAGTTCGACGCGGGGCAACTGGCCAGCAGCCAGGCGCGACGCCACCGTCTGCGGCACCGAAGCGGTGACGCGCAGCGCGGTCGGGTCGTACAAGGTCAGCAGCGGCCGGCCCGGCATGGCCATGTCGCCCAGCGACACCGGCACCTCGGCGACCACACCGGCAAACGGTGCCCGCACCACGTAGAAGCCGGTCTGCGTGCGCGCCGCGCCCGCCTGTGCCAGCTGCGCGTTCACCTGCGCCTGCGTGGACTTGAATTGCGACTCGGCTTGCTCCAGCGCGGCCTGGCTGATGTAGTTTTTCTGGAAGAGCTGCTTCTGGCGTTCGAAGTCCTTGCTGGCCACGTCCAGCTGGGCGCGGGCGGCCTGCACCTGGGCGTCGCTGGCAGCGGCGTTCTGGTCAGCGGCCCGGGCGTCGATGCGCAGCAGCAACTGGCCGGCGGCGACACGGTCGCCCACCTTCACGGCCAACTGCACCACGGCCCCCGGCACCTGGGCGGCGACGACGGTCGAACGCACCGCTTCAACGACGCCATCGAAAGCAGAGGCCGCAGCGCCCGAAGCAGGCTGGGCTGCCACGGCACCCAGATCGGCCGCATGCGCGCAGACGGGAAGGGCCAGCAGCAGCCCAGCGGCGAAGGCGAGGGGGCGGAATCGGATCGGATGCATGGCGCTGCTTTCGGGTGCCCGGGGCCCAAGAGGCCGAGGTCAAAGTCACAAGTTGACGATAGTATTTGCGCAAGCAGCTAAATAGTCAAGTACGATATTGAGCAAGAAACAGCCAAAACCGGCTCAACGAGGCACCATGGCGTTTGTTCAACATCTGGCATGCCCCACCCTGGAAGGTCTTCCCGACGAAGCGTTGGCGCAGGTGGCCGCGTACTTCCAGGCGCTGTCCGAACCGACCCGCCTGCAGATCCTGAATCTGCTGCGACAAAGCGAGCGCAGCGTGGGCGAACTGGCGCGGCTGTGCGGCTACAGCTCGGCCAACATCTCCCGCCATCTGGCCCTGCTGACCCAGCATGGCCTGGTCAAGCGCGAAAGCCGGGGCAACAGCGCCATCTACAGCATCGCCGACGCATCCGTCTATGCGCTGTGCGACCTGGTCTGCGGCAACATCGCTCGCCAGTTCGAGCGCACAGCGCAGGGGCGCGCGGCCTTCGTCGTGTCCGCCACGAAGCGGACGCGCACGCGTTCAGCGGGCTGAAATGGCTGCAGCGGCCGATGGTTTGCTGACCAGCTTGGACAGTTCTGCGTAGCCGATAGGCGGCACGGTCAGCCAAGCCAGCGTGAAGAGGCGTTGGGCCAGGCCCGACGCCATGCGCGCCATCTGCTTGCGCTCGCCGGCCAGTCGAGCAGCCAGCAAAGGGTCACGTGTGCCCGCTGCGAGCACGCTCTTGTTGAGCACCCAGGCATAGGGCTCGATGCTGGCCCGGCGCAGGTCTTCCTGCAGCGCAGCCGCCTGCGACACCGGCGTCACTTCCGGCAGGGTGACCAGAATGATCTTGGTGTACGCGGCGTCCTGCAGTCGCATCAAGGGCGTGACGACGTGAGTGGTGCCGTGGCCTTCGAACTCCCGCGTCATCTGCCGGTGGTAGGCGCCCGTCGCGTCCATCAGCAACATGGAATGGCCTGTGGGTGCCGTGTCCAGCACGACGAAGGCGCTGCGGCCTTCGCTGATGATGCGTGAGAAGGCATGGAAGACGGCCACTTCCTCGGTGCAGGGCGATTGCAGGTCTTCCAGCAGCAGCGCCTGCTCGGCCGCGTCGAGCTTGGGGGACTTGGCCGCCATGATCTTGTCGATGTAGCGCTGCGTCTCGACCTTGGGGTCGATGCGGCTCACGTTCAAGCCCGGTACGTTGCCGTTCAGCGTGCCAGCCAGATGCGCCGCCGGATCGGTGGTGCTCAGGTGCACGGTCTTGCCGCGCTGGATCAGCCCCAAGGCCAGGGCAGCGGCAACCGTCGTCTTGCCGACTCCCCCTTTGCCCATCACCATGATCAGCCCGTGCCCGGCGGCGGCCAATTCGTCGGCCAGAGCGTCCAGGCCTTGAGGCTTGTCACTTGCTTCTGCGACCGAAGTCGTGGGCGCTGTGATCGGGCCGGCACCGGTGGTCAGCAATGCGCGCAAGGCGGGCAGGCCGACCGTGTCGAAGGCCCGCAGCGGCACACGGTCTTGCGGCAATGCGCGCAGCAACGCTGGCATCTCGTCCAGCGCCTGCTGCCCCAGGTCCTCGATGGCGCAGGCCACCGCGTCGGTGCGCTCACTGGCGTGGAACACGCCGTTGATCGCCAGCCGCTGGTTGTTCAAGCCCAGTTCATGCAACTCACCGGAAGTGTGCGCCGCTTCAGTGATCGCCCCCTTGTCGGGTCGCGTCACCAGGATCACCGTGGTCTTCGCCGGATCACTCAAGGCGTCGAGCGCAGCCTTGAAGCGGACCTCCTGCATCTTCAAGCCCGAGTGCGGTCCGAGGCAGGAGGCGCCGCGGTCGTTGCCGTCCAGGAATCCGGTCCAGGCCTTGGGAAGACTCAACAGCCGCAAGGTGTGCCCCGTCGGTGCCGTGTCGAAGACGATGTGGTCGTAGGTGCCGGCGCCGTCGGCCAGCAGTGACGAGAACTCGTCGAACGAGGCAATCTCCGTGGTGCACGCGCCAGACAATTGTTCGCGCACGGTCGAGCGTTCTTCGGCGCTGGCGCCTGCGCCCATTTGCGCCAACACGCGCTGGCGATAG
>JANPHI010000013.1:0-2654 GCA_031424355.1 Betaproteobacteria bacterium | reverse complement strand
GCCGACCCCCTGGCGCCGCTGCGCGCGCAGTTCGCCCTGCCGCCCGGCCAGATCTACCTCGATGGCAACTCGCTGGGCGTCTTGCCACGTTGCACCGCTGCCCGGCTGCAGCAGGTGGTGGCCGCGCAGTGGGGCACCGACCTGATCCAGAGCTGGAACACCCACCACTGGATGGACCTGCCCAGCCGCGTGGGCGACAAGATCGGCCGGCTGATCGGTGCGGCGCCGGGGCAGACGATCGCCGCAGATTCAACCTCGCTCAACCTCTACAAGGTGCTGAGTGTCGCGCTGGCCTTGCAGCGGCTTGACGCGCCGCAGCGGCGCGTCATCGTCTCCGAGCGTGAGAACTTCCCGACCGATCTCTACATTGCTGAGAGCCTGGCGCGCCAGCACGGCTGCACGCTGCGCCTGGTCGAGGCCGATGAGATCGCTGCACACCTGCACGACGACCTCGCCGTGCTGATGCTCACGCAGGTCAACTACCGCAGCGGCCGCATGCATGACATGGCCGCCGTCACGGCGGCGGCCCATGCGGCCGGTGCGCTGGTGGTGTGGGACTTGGCGCACTCGGCCGGTGCGGTGACGGTGGACCTGCCGGGCAGCCAGGCAGACTTTGCCATCGGCTGCGGCTACAAATACCTGAACGGTGGCCCCGGCGCGCCGGCCTTTGTCTGGTTGCACCCAAGGCATGCCGCGCGCATGGATGAGCAACAACTGTGGCAGCCGCTGTCGGGCTGGCTTGGCCATGCGGCGCCGTTTGCCTTCACGCCCGACTACCGCCCAGCGGCAGGCGTGGCCCGCTTCATCTGCGGCACGCCGTCGGTGATCGGCCTGGCGGCGCTGGAATGCGGCGTTGACACGGTGCTCGCCGCCGAGCCTTTGGGCGGCATGGTGGCGCTGCGTGCCAAGTCGCAAGCCCTGTGCGCACTGTTCATCGCGCTGGTCGAGCAGCGCTGCGCCGCGCACGGCCTGCGCCTCGTGACACCGCACGATCCGGCGCAGCGCGGCAGCCAGGTCAGCTGGCAGCGCGACGAAGGCGGCTACGCCATCGTGCAAGCCTTGATCGCGCGCGGCGTGGTGGGCGACTACCGCGAGCCCGGCATCCTGCGCTTCGGCTGCACACCGCTCTACCTGCGCCACGTCGATGTCTGGGATGCGGTGGAGCAACTGCTGCAGGTGCTGGCCAGCGGCGAATGGCAGCAGGCCCGCTTCAACCAGCGTGCGGCGGTGACCTGAATGCGCACCAAGACGCCGGCGCCCAGCCCCGAAGAGACCGTGCAGCAGGAGGGCGCCCAGCTCGACTTCAGCCGGGACATGAGCTATGGCGACTACCTGCACCTGGACGCCATCCTGAGCGCGCAGCACCCGCTGTCGCCGGCCCACGACGAGATGCTCTTCATCGTCCAGCACCAGACCAGCGAGCTGTGGATGAAGCTGATGCTGCATGAGCTGCACGGCGCACTGGCCTGCCTGCGCCGCGATGAACTGCCGGCGGCCTTCAAGATGCTGGCGCGCATCAGCCGCATCCTGGAGCAGTTGGTGAGCGCCTGGACAGTGCTGGCCACCATGACGCCGCCGGAGTACAGCGCGGTTCGGCCCTACCTGGCCAACTCCAGCGGCTTCCAGAGTGCGCAGTACCGCTGCATCGAGTTCATGCTGGGCAACAAGAACGCCGCCATGTTGAAGCCGCACGCACACCGCGCTGACCTGCTGGCGATGGTGGACGCGGCCTGGCGCGCGCCATCCTTGTATGACGAAGCCTTGCGCCTCATGGCGCGCCAGGGCCTGGCCGTGCCCGTCAGCCACACCGAGCGCGACTGGACCGCCGCCTACGCCGATGACGACGCGGTGCAAGCGGCCTGGCTGCAGGTCTACCGCGACCCGGCAGCGCACTGGGATCTGTACCAGCTGGGCGAGAAGCTCACCGACCTGGAAGACGCCTTCCGCCTCTGGCGCTTCCGGCATGTCACGACGGTGGAGCGTGTCATCGGCTTCAAGCGCGGCACCGGCGGCACCGGCGGTGTCAGCTATCTGCGCAAGATGCTGGACGTGGTGCTGTTCCCCGAGCTGTGGCGGCTGCGCACCGAGCTCTGATCAGCGCCGACGACCAGACAGGACGCCCGCCCGGCCGTCAGCGCGCTTGGGTTGGTCGGTGCAAGCAATGAACGGCACCATGCACACCCTTCACAATCAACACCTGACCCCCATTTGTTCGAGATGCCCACCTTTCATCATGGATAAATTCGTGCTGCGGCAGCAGGTGCTGGAACGGCTTGCCGAAGACCTGCTGCAAGCCGAACAGGCAGTGCGGGCGGCCCATGAAACGGCGACTCACGAAGAAAACATCGCCGAAAACAAATACGACACCTTGGGACTCGAAGCCGCCTACTTGGCCACCGGCCAAGCGCGTCGCGCCGAAGCCATCCGCCAAGCGATGGCCAATTGGCGCCAATTCCGCCCGAGCCTCTACGACGCCAGCAAAGGTATACAGCTCGGCGCGCTGGTCTGCCTGGTCGATTCCGACGACAAGCAGCAACAGCTCTTTCTGGGCCCGGATGGCGGCAGCATGACGTTGGTCAGCGGCGCTCAGACCGTTCAGGTCATCAGCAGGGAAGCCCCTTTGGGCAGGGCCATGTTGGGTCAATGCGAGGGTG
>JANPHI010000012.1:0-2372 GCA_031424355.1 Betaproteobacteria bacterium | reverse complement strand
GGCTCACCGCCGAACAGCTTGATGGTGTCCATCGTGGCCATGGCCAGACCGGCGCCGTTGACCAGGCAGCCGATGTTGCCGTCCAGGCTGATGTAGGCCAGGTCGAACTTGCTGGCTTCGACTTCAGCCGGGTCTTCTTCGTCCAGGTCGCGGTAGGCGACGATGTCGGGGTGGCGGAACAGCGCGTTGGGGTCGAAGTTGAACTTCGCGTCCAGGGCGATCAGGGCGCCCTTGCTGTCGCGGTTCAGCGGGTTGATCTCGACCAGCGAAGCATCGGTTTCCATGTAGCAGGCGTACAGCTTCTGGAAGATGTCGATGGCTTGCGCGGTGCTGTTGGCAGGCAGGCCGATCGCGTCGGCGATCTTCTTGGCTTGTTCAGCACCCAGGCCGGTCAGCGGATCGATGAACTCGGTGACGATCTTCTCGGGCGTGCTGTGGGCGACCTCTTCGATGTCCATGCCGCCTTCGCTGGACGCGATGAAGGCCACCTTCTGCGTCGCGCGGTCGGTGACCAGCGACACGTAGTACTCCTTCTGGATGTCGGCGCCTTCTTCGATGTAGAGGCGGCGCACCTTCTGGCCTTCGGGGCCGGTCTGGTGGGTCTTGAGCTGCATGCCCAGGATTTCAGACGACAGCTTTTCCACGTCGGCCAGCGAGCGCGCCAGCTTGACGCCGCCGCCCTTGCCCCGGCCACCCGCGTGGATCTGGGCCTTCACCACCCACACGGGGCCACCCAGCTTCTGCGCGGCCTCGTGCGCTTCGCGCACGGTGAACGCGGCGTAGCCCCTTGGCACGGGGACGCCCGCTGCGCGCAGCAGTTCCTTGGCCTGGTATTCGTGGATCTTCATGGCGGTTCCTCGCTCAGTGGTCGGTGATCGGTATCGGGGGTGGGAGTGGAAGCGGCTGCGGCCGCGCGGTACCAGCGCGGGTGGTACAGGCGCACGATGTCGCCGTCACTGCGCAAGGCGTGACAGCGATCGATCTGGAAAGGCTGCTTCGCGCCCTCGGCGGTGCCACGGGTATCGATGACCTCGCCGGCAAAGGCCTGGACGACGGCCGTCGGCACGGTCTGCGCGAGTTCGGTGATGTGGGTGCAGCCCAGCACGCCGCCCAATTTCTGGCGCAGGGCGTGGCGGAAGTTCTGCATCAGATTCAGACCGACCAAGGCGCCGTAGGCGTCGTCGTGGTCGTTGCAGATACCGGTGTAAGGCATCCAGCGCGTTGCCGAGCCGGCTTCCAGGATGTCCAGCTTCTCGTTGACCACCAGACGCAGCAGCATGTCGTGAATAGGCGTGCCCGGTGGCCGCGGTCCATCGATCATGTCCGCGACACGGGTCTTGGTGTCGGTCAGCACGGCGTCGACTTCCCACAGGCCATTGCCACGGGAAAACACCTGCACGTCGATTTGACGGCGGTGTTTGAGCTGGCGTTGGGCCGCCGCTTGCGGAAGGGTCATCGGGGAGGGTGTTGAGGGCGGACTGCCTGCGCAGTGCGGCGGCGAATTTAGCATGCTGCCCTGCAGCACAAACTTACAGCCGACTGCCTTTCCGCCTGGCCGGTACGCGCAAACCGGCGGCGTCTTCGCGGGCTATTCGTCGTCGCCGGCCTGCACCACCCGGCGGATGACGTCGCCGTCGAAGCCCCGGCCGGCCAGAAACCGCATCTGGCGGGCTCGCTCGGCCACGTCGGCGGGCGGCGCGCCGAAGCGGCGACGCCAGACTTCGCGCGCCCGCTCCAGCTCGGTGCTGCGGGCCTGTTGCAAGGTGGCAGACACCAGGTCGGGCGCGATGCCTTTCATCTGCAACGTCTGCTTCAGGCGCCGGCTGCCGTAGCGCTGGCCCTGGCTGTGCAAGACTGAAGCGGCGGTGCGACTTTCGCTGAGCAGGTCTTTGGCTGCCAGGTCATCCAGCGCCGCAGCGATTTGCTGCTGAGCGGTGGCGTCGGGCAAATCTTCGACAACACGGGCCAGCTTGCGCTCCAGTTCCACGCGGGAATGCTCGCGCTGCGACAGATAGCGCAGCGCGCGGCCTTTGACCGAGAGCGAACTGAAGCTCACGACACCGGCCACCCGCGCGAGATGGACTGCCCGGGCACGCGGTGCGCGCCCGGCCGCATCAGGGCGCGCCGACCTCGGCGGCCAGCAGCGGGATGCCCATGGATTCACGCACCTTGTTTTCGATTTCGCGCGCCACTTCGGGGTTCTCGCGCAGGAATTCGCGGGCGTTGTCCTTGCCCTGGCCGATCTTCTCGCCGTTGTAGGCGTACCAGGCACCGCTCTTTTCCAGGATGCGCGCGGTGACGCCCATGTCGATGATTTCGCCTTCGCGGCTGATGCCCTCGCCGTAGAGGATGTCGAATTCGGCCGTCTTGAA
>JANPHI010000011.1:0-12561 GCA_031424355.1 Betaproteobacteria bacterium | reverse complement strand
GCCGCGGCAATGGCTGCGTGACGCGGGCATAGACCCGCAGGCCTGGCTGCAGGCGCCGCACTTCGACGCCGCCATCGCCGGCATCGTGCAGCGCTTGCTGGACGCCGCCGATGCGCTGTACCGCAAAGCCGAGCACGGCATCGCCGGCCTGCCGCGCGACTGCCGCCCGGCCATCCACGCCGCGCGCCTGGTCTATGCCGAAATCGGCCGCCAGCTGGAACGCAACGGCCTGGATTCGATCAACGCCCGCGCGGTGGTTTCAACACGGCGCAAGCTGGCCCTGATGGCCCGCGCTGCGACCGCCGTGGTGCGGGCGCCAGCCCCTGCACGCACCGTGCTGCCGGTGCTGCCGGCGGTGCAGTTTCTGGTTGATGCGGCGGCCTCGACCAGCCCCCGGGCGCCCGCGCCCGCGCGCAGTTTCGACGAGCGTGTGGGCTGGGTCATCCAGCTCTGCGAACGGCAGTCCGCGCAGCAGCGCGCGCTGCGCTGAATTTGAATGGAACGGATGAACACTTTGGCATCGGTCCATTCGCAAGTGTCAGTTAAACATGACACTGATTGCTGTAAACACAAATTGACCCATGCCCATTGCGGGCGTACAGTTTTCATTGAATTAACCCTCGTGCGGGTCTAGCACGGCATGTCACTTAGGAGAGACGTTATGGCAAGTGATCCCGATCGCGTGTGGCCTTCAGGCCTGACGACGGCAGAAGCAGAAGAGTTGCAACAAGGTCTGGTCGAGGGAACTCGCATCTTTGGCCTGATTGCGTTGCTCGCGCACTTCTTCGCCTACATCTATTCACCCTGGCTGAAGTAAGGAAGGCACCCCATGAACCAAGGAAAAATCTGGCGCGTCGTGAAGCCCACGGTGGGCGTGCCCTTGTTCCTGACGGCGGTTGCGGTCAGCTCGTTCACGGTGCATTACATGCTGCTCACGCACACCGCGTGGTTGCCGGCCTACTACCAAGGCGGCACCAAGGCCAAGGCCACGGCGGCGGCTGACACCACCACCACGGTGGCCGCAGCACCGACGACGCAGAAGCAGTAAGGCTGCGCCTTCACAAGCGCTTGCTGAAGCGCTTGTGAAAAGGGGCCGGGATCGCAAGATCCCGGCCCCTTTTCCTTGGGGTTCGCTGTGCTGTTTTCTATTTCATTTGCGAGATCGACACCAGCGTGCAGGCGAAGGCCGCGAAGCTCAGCACCCAGGCCATGGTGTAGCGCCAGGCGCGGCCTTTGTAGATGCCCATGTTGAAGTCGAATGCGGCATGCGGGTCGCCGTATTGCGTGGCTGCGTTGCTGGCCCAGACCAGCCGCAGGTTGCTCATCAGGATCAGCGCCGCCACCAGCGCCAGCGCAAAGGCCCAGCGGTTGAGCTGCAGGAAGAGCGCCGACTGCTCGGCACCGGCCTTGTAGGTCAGCAGCATGGTCATGGCCGTGAACAGCGTGTCGATGAGCAGCAGGGAACCCGAGCGGCGGGTGACCCTTTCCAGCGCATCTTCCACCGCCGTCACGGCAGCGAAATGGCCGGCGGCCACAGCCTCGGCGCGGGCCGTCATCGTGGCTTTGAAAGCGGCGATGTCGGTTTCGGTGTGGGGCATGCCCCAGAAATAGCGGTGCTTCATGTCAGTTCCCCAGGCGGGCGTGCGTTTGGTAAGGGTGTTCATGGGCCGTGCTCCTGTCGATGTCGGTGTCGGTGTCGATTCGGTGTCGATGGCTCTACCGGGCTTCCAGCGGGGCCATGCGGACCGCAGGACGGATCAGCGGCCTCATGGCCAGCAAGGTGGCCAGCAGCAGCAGCACCTCCAGGCTGTACACCAGCGTGTAGCTGGCTGCCGGCCCGGCCAGTGCCTGTGGCAACGCGCCGCGGCCGGCCAGGGCCGACACCACGTCGTGCAGGATGCCGCCGATGGCCACCGCAGCACCGGCGCAGGTGGCTTGCACAGCGCCCCAGGTCCCGAGTGCCAGGCCGACCTGGTCCTTGGGGGCCAGGTTCATGGTGGCCGTCAGCGTGCCATGTGCAAACAGGCCGCTGCCGAAACCGATGGCCCAGGCGCCCATGCCGAAGAGCACCGGCATGTGCAGCGGCGCCGACAGGAGTACGGCAAAGAAGGCCGGTATGCCGACCAGGGCGCCGATGCTGGCCATGCGGAAGGGGTCGGCGCCGCGGCTGAGCACGCGCGACGCCAGGCCGAAACCCATCAGCCCGCCAAGTGCCATCGTCGCCGTCAGCTTGGTCGTGGAGCCCACGGTCAGGCCCAGGATCTGCCCGCCATAGGGTTCCAGCAGCACGTCCTGCATGCCGAAGGCCATGGTGCCCAGGCCCACGCCCACCAGGCGCCGCAGGGCGTGGTCGGCATGCTTGAAGCGCTGCCAGGCCTCGCTGAAACTGGGCTCCGCTTGGCCGGCCGGCTTGACGCGCCGCTGGCGGCCTTCCTGGTGCCACAGCGCCAGCATGTTCAAGGCGATGGTGACCACCGCCGAACCCTGGATGACCTGGATCAGTCGCGCGGGCGTGAACGACTCCAGCAGCGCGCCAAAGACCAGCGCGCTGGCGATCATGCCGACCAGCTGGGCCACGTACATCAGGCCCACCACCTTGGGTTGAGCGGCTTCGGTGGTCAGGTCGGTGGCCAGCGCCAGCCCGGCGGTTTGCGTGATGTGGATGCCGGCACCCACCAGCAGGAAGGCCAGCCCGGCGCCCAGGTGGCCCAGCCACACCGGCCACAGGTGGGCATTGCCGCCACCCGACAAGACCAGCAGGGCGAAAGGCATGATGGCCAGGCCGCCGAACTGGATCAGCGTGCCTTTCCAGATGTAGGGCACGCGCCGCCAGCCCAGGGCTGAGCGGTGGTTGTCGGACTTGAAACCGATCAGCGCGCGCAGCGGCGCGAACACCACCGGCAACGAAATCATGATGGCCACCAGCGACGAGGGCACACCCAGTTCGACAATCATCACACGATTGAGCGTGCCCACCAGCAGCACCAGCGCCATGCCGACCGAGACCTGGAACAGCGACAGGCGCAGCAGCCGGGACAGCGGCACTTCGGCCGAAGCGGCGTCGGCAAAGGGCATGAAGCGCGGGCCCAGGCCAGACCAGGTGCGCATCAGTTTTTGGCCCAGGGTGTTCATGTGGTCATCCGGTCTCAGCGCACCCGTGGCATGCGCCAAGGCAACATCAGCCGCACGGGCGTGGACACCACGCGCGGCACGTTCAGCGTTTCGTGCACCGAGGTCACGCGCTCGCCGAACAGCTGTGAATCCAGCACCGAACGCACATAGAACGGCGTGTCTTCCAGGGTCTGCGTCACCCGGGCTGCCGCGACAGGTTCGCCGGGTTCACCGGCCTCGCTGCGCATCGTGCGGTTGATGCGCCAGGCGCTGCGCGGCAGGGCCTGGCGCGGTGGTGCAGCGAAAGCCTCGTGGCTGCCGTCGGGTCGGAAGCGGCGTGCGATGACGCGGTCGGCGCCCGCCTTCTGCCGCACGTCGTAGATCACGGCGGTGCTGCCGTCCTTCAGCGCGGCGCGCGACCAGTCCCATTCGGTGAAGGGCCGGTCTATCGGCTCGTCGCCTTCGTTGCTGTCGAGATAGGCCTCGCCGCTCCAGCGCGCGCCGGGCTGGTCCAGTTCGACTTCGATGCGCGCGCAGGGTGCGATGGGCCCCCAGCGGTGGCGGCCGCCGTCGTCCAGCGGCGCGTTGAAGGTGGACAGGCCGCGCGGCCACACCCGCACCCGCCCGCGCACGCGCTGCGGTATCGGCATGCCGACCTCGTTGATGTCGATGCACAGGGAACTGCCGTCCCACTGCAGGCTGCTGGGGCCCACGCTGAAGGCGTTGTGGCTGCGTTGCACGCTTGCGGCGCTGCGCTCGGTCATGGTCCAGCGGCGGCCGGCCGCGCCGTACAGGGCCACGTTGATGGCGCAGTGGTTCTCGGCCGGTGTGGCCGGGTTCTTGTTCAGGGCCCACGCGTAGTAGGGCGAGAAGACGCTGCCCACGAAGGCGATCAGGGTCAGGGCGTGGCGGCCGTCGTCGCTGATCGCGTCGACGTACCACCAGAGGTAGCCACCCGGCGCGACCGGCTGGTCGAATCGAGGTGCGCCAGCAGCGTCGCGGCCGCCCGTTGTCCCGACAGCGCCGCCATCGGCACGCCCGGCCCCGGGTGCACCCCGCCCCCCGCCAGGTACAGGCCCGGTAGGCGGCAGATCGCGCCCGGGCGTTGGAAGGACGACATCCAGCCGTGGGTCGCCTGCCCGTACAGCGCCCCGCCACTGGCCGGGAACAAGCGATGAAAGTCTTGCGGCGTGGTCAGCTGCACCTGTTCCGGCGTCCAGTTGATCTGCAAGCCGCAACTGCGCAGCAGCGCCAGGCTGTGTTGTTCGCAAGGGGAGGTCTCCTGGCGGTTGAAGGGGCGGCTGTCGCCGTCGGCCGGCGCATTCACCAGGCACAGCAGGCGCTCGCGCTCACCGTTGCGCAGGGTGGTGTGGTCGCCGCGGTCTTGCGCGCAAACGTAGACGGTGCCGGCGCGCGGCAGTTGCCGGCGCTTGAAGATGTCGTCGAATTCGGCGTGGTAGTCGTCGTCGAAAAACACGTTGTGGCGGGCGAGCGGAAAGCCGCTCGTTGCGGTGTGCGCCGACCAGGTCAGCGCCGACAGCGAACGCTTCGCCACCGGCAGCGGCGGCACGGCATGCGTGACGCGGTCGCCCAGCAGGCCATCGACCAGCGCTTGCGGGGCGCCGTTGAAGACCACCGAGTCGGCGGCGATTTCTTCACCACCCGCCAGCGCCACGCCGCGCACGCGGCCGCCCTGCACCAGGATGCGTTCGCAGGGCGCGTTGTAGCGCAGGGTGGCACCGCGTTTTTCAGCCAGCGTGGCGAAGCTCTGCGCAATGGCGTGCATGCCACCATCGACAGACCAGACACCGTCCAGTTCCACCTGGGCCACCAGCATCAGCGTGGCCGGCGACTGCCAGGGCGACGAGCCGGTGTAGGTGGCGTAGCGCGCGAACAGTTGGCGCAGGCGCGGGTCGTGGAAATGGCGGCCCAGGCTGCGCCACAGCGACGCGAACGGGCCCAGGCCGGCCAGCGTCATCAGGCCGCGCGGGCCCAGGTCGCGCGCCAGGGCGTTCATGCGCGGACGCGGGGCGCGGATGTAGGGCACCTCGAGCGCCTGGTAGACACGGCGGGCCTGGTCGCAAAACCCGAGGAAGCGCCGGGCTTCGGCGGGCCCGGCAAATTCGCCGATGGCCTCGGCCGAGCGTTCGCGGCTGGCGTGCAGGTCCAGCCGCGGGGCATGGCCGCGCCAGGCGTGGCGGGCCAGCACGTTCAGTGGCGTCAACGCGGGCAGGTCGGCCAGGCTGCCACCGGCCTCGACCAGGATCTGTTCGAAGACCCAGCGCATCGTGAACACCGTGGGGCCGGCGTCGATGGCCGCGCCGCCGACCACGGTCTGCCGCATCTTGCCGCCCGGCGTGGCAGCCGCTTCGACCAGCGTGACCTGCAGGCCCTGGCGCGCCAGCAGCAGTGCGCTGACGAGCCCGGCGATGCCGGCGCCGACCACGACGACGCGGTGTTCGCGGCGGGCTTCAGACATGGGCTGCCTGCGCCGGCACCAGGCCGTAGCTTCGGCCTTGCCACACGCCCTGCACCTGCAGCGGCACGAAACGCACGAACATGGTTTCCGAAAAGTAGCCCCCGCTGTAGGCGCGGTGTATGGCCTGCTGGTGGGCGCCGCTGCGCGCGTAGGCGTTCATCGCGGCGGTGTCGCGCCACAGGCTGAAGGTGGCCTGGCGCAGCAGCGGTGCTTCGCCCAAGCCGGCGGCCAGCTCGCAGCCGGCAGCGGCCTGCAGGTCGACCTCGGCGGGCGGCGACAGGCGCCAGAAAGGCAGGGCGTGCTGTGGGCGTATCGACGCACGGGTCAGCGCCGCGATGGGGCCGTCCACCGGTGCTTCGGCGGTCACGGCCATGACCGAGCTGTCCCAGCTGCCCTTGCTGGCGCAGGCGCGCAGCAGCGCCACGCACAGTTCGCGCGAGCGGCTGCGGTAGGCGTCGAGCACCGGTGAATCGGCGATGAAACGCCGGGCATGTGCTTCGTCGTCGAAGACCAGGAACAGGCCCTGGTGGGTGCCGCTGGGGGCCAGCCCGAAGCCACCGCCTGCGCCGCTGCCCAGCACCTTGGAAAAACCAAGGCCGGCCACCGCGCGCAGCGCTTTGCTGCCCAGCACCAGGCGCGACCAACCCCAGGACCGCGAGCCGGGCTGCAGGTCCACCAGCACCAGCACCGCCACGCTGCCCACCGTGCGGGTTGCAGCCGGGCCGGCAACGCCCGGCTTGACCGCCGTGCGCCGCAGTGGCGCGGCCCGCTTGGCGCTGGGCGCTGCCGTGCGCACCACCGGCACGGGGCCTAGAAGCGCGCTGGGTTTCATGCGGTGTACCGGTGGGCGTGGGCAGTGGGTGGCGGGCCGGCGGCGGGCTACTTGCCCTTGCCGGCTGGCTTGGCGGCGACTTTGGCGGTGACGGCCTCGGCCACCGCCACGGTCGGTGCGGCCGCTGAAGCGGCCGTGGCCGGCCCCGTCAGACCCGGAAATTCCTTGGCCATGGCCACGCCGTACAGCGGCTTGTTGACGCCCTGGTGGCAGGTGGCGCAAGCGGCTTTGGGCGCATCACCCGTGGGGCCCAGGCGGTTGGTGGGCAGCACCTTGCCCAGCGGCAGCAGGTATTCGCTGTTCAGCTCGCGCACCATGCGGATGCCGTGCCAGGCCGTCGTGCGCTGCGGCGGGCTCAGCTGCCAATTGCCGAAGGACTGCGTGTTGTGGCAGAAGGTGCAATTCACGCCCAGCGAGTTGGAGAAGTGCACCATCAGCGCGTAGGTGCCCTCGGTGCCCTGGATGGAGTCGTGCCGCTGCTGCGTGATCGCCGTGGTGCCGGCCACGCGGATCTTGGTGTCACTGGTCAGGTACATCGACAGCGGGTCGTTCGGCAGCGACATCAGCCCCACGTTCTTGGCCGGTGCATTCTGGCCGTTGCGGTTGCCCATGAAGTTGGCCTTCAGGTCCTGCGGCACCGGTGCCGTCCAGGCCAGCGCGGGTACGTTCTGCCCACGGTGGCAGGTGTAGCAGGTGACCCCGGTGGCCGCCACGTGCGGCGTCCAGTCGGCGTTGATGCGGCGGGTCATCTGCAACATGCGCCGCGACACCACCTTGGTGTACTTGCTGTCGTCGGCCAGGTTCTCGGGGTTGTGGCAGTAATTGCAGCCTTCGGTGGGCGCCACCCAGGCGGTGATGGCCGCCATCTGGCTGGTGAACTGGCCGATGCTCAGGTCGCCCAGCACCTGCACGTTCTTGAAGATGTCCTTGGCCTTGGGGCCGTCGGGCGAACCACCGCTGAGCGCTGCCGGCGCCTGGTTGGCGGCGGCCACCTGGGCCGTCGTGCGCGGGTTGGTGACCTGCACCATGCCCGTACCCCGGTAACCCGATTGCGCGCTGGCGATCGGGGGGCGTTCACAGCCCGTCAGCAGGGCGGCTGCACCCAGCAGGGCAACGAAGCCACTGCGGCGCAACGCGGTTTGAAAGGCCATCATGGTTTGACTCCCTGAACAACGCTGGCCGGATCGACCATGTTGCCGAAGACCGGTGGGTAAGGCGGCGCCACGCCGTGCTGCACGGCCCACAGGTACCAGTTGTCGACCACGGTGCCGGTCAGCAGGATGCCGATGCCGCCGGTCAGCGGGCACAGCACGGCGAACCACCAGGCCCAGCGGTGGATGGATTCCATCGTGGCGTTGAAGCCCATGGTCCAGCGCCAGAACAGCGCGGCGCGTTCCGAAGCCGTGCCGCGGTCGGCGATCTGTTCCAGTTCACGTTCGCCGCCGAAGCGGCTGACCGCCAGGATGGTGGCGCCGTGCATCGCGAAGATCAGTGCCGAACCGTAGAGGAAGGCGATCGACAGCGCGTGGAAGGGGTTGTAGAACAGGTTGCCGTAGCGGATGGAGAAAGCCGCCGTCCAGTCCAGGTGCGAGAAGATGCCGAAGGGCACTGCTTCCGACCAGCTGCCCATCAGCACCGGGCGGATCACGCCCAGCACCAGGTAGAGCCAGATGGCCGCAGCGAAAGCCCAGGCCACGTGGGTGCCCAGGCCCAAGGCGCGCGCCCGCCGGTACATGCGGGTCCACCACAGCAGGATGGAAACCGTCAGGAACAGGCCGGCGATGTTCCACCAGCCGCCTTCGTTGAGCGGCGCGATGTGCAGGCCGTATTTCGGCGCCGGCGGGTCCAGCGACAACCAGAACAACTGGCGGATGAACTGCACCGGGTCCCAGCCGACCGAGGCCAGCATGTTGAAGCCGATGATCAGGAAAGCCAGTGTGCCGAAGAGCAGCGAAGCCACACCCAGCGCACCCAGGTAGATGGGCCCGATCTGCGCCATGCCCAGCCAGGCCAGCGGCGCGAAGCGCAGCGGCTGCTTGCGGCCCAGGCGGATGTCGTTGCCCGGCCCGAGCGGAACGCCCAGGTGGGCAGGGCCGGCTGCGCGAACGGTCGTGAAGAGGTTTTGGTATTCGATCATGGAGGGGTCCTCAAGCTCACTTCATCGGCCAGTGCGACCAGATCGGCATGTTCAGCCACCAGCCCCACCATTCGGGCCAGCCACGGGTCCAGAAGGGGCCGCTGATGACGATGCAAACCGCACTGAAGAAGACAGCCGCCAGCGCCAGGAACAGACCCAACCTGTGGATGCCCAGCGAGCCGACGGAGTAGCCGATGGCGTCGCGGAAGAAGGTGTCTTCGTGGTCCGTGGTCTTCATCAGCTGACCCTTGGGCGGGTTGCTCGCTGACAGGATCAGGCCACCGTGCATGGACAGCGCCAGCGTCGTCGTGAAGAAGAAGCTGATGGCGATCATGTGCGCCGGGTTGTAGTGGAAGTGCAGGTACTGGTAGCCCACGTTGGACACCCAGTCCAGGTGGCTGAAGATGCCGTAGGGGAAGCCGTGGCCCCAGGCACCCAGCAGCACCGGGCGTATCACGACCAGCGTGATGTAGGCGCCGATCGCGAAGCTGAACGCGATGGGCACGTGGTACTGCATGCCCAATTTGCGGCAGATTTCCACCTCGCGCAGCGCCCACGACACGAAGGCACCGATGGCGCAGACGGTGATCACCTGCCACAGCCCGCCTTTCATCAGCGGCGCCAATTTCAGGCCGTAGGACAAGTCGGGTGGCGCGATGCTGATCTGCCAGATGTTCCAGGTCGGGCCCATGGCCGCACCCCAGAGAATCATGGCCGTGCCCAGGAAGGCGAAGAAGGCTGTCGTGACGCCGAAGAAGCCGACGTAGAACGGGCCCATCCAGAAATCGAAGAGATCGCCTCCGAGCAGGGTGCCACCGCGTACGCGGTATTTCCTCTCGAAACTGAGCATGGCCATGGTGCTTCCTTCGATCACCAGCCCGGCGTGTGTAGACCCGGCTGGCGATGCTGATTCAAGTCTGATTCAAGTCTGCAGACGGGCGGGTGCGGTAACCACCCCCGCCCGTTGCTGTTCGGCTTTGCAGCCGTCTGTCGTAACGGTGACGGTTGCAGTCGCGGGTGCGACTACTTCGTCACGGTGAGTGCGGCCACCGTGGTGGTGCTGTCCACCGTTGCCGCAGCCACGGCCTTCTTGGCCGGGGGGGCGCCGTCGAGCCAGTTGTATTTGTTCGTGCTGAGCAGGATGAGGTGAATCATCACTGCGATGCCGAACAGGAAAATGGCTTGCGCCACCAGGACCCGAAGCGGGTCGATCAAACGCCAAATTCTCCACATGATTCCGAGCTCCTCATTCAAATCAAATGCGACATGAAGGTGTACACGGCGGCTTTGACACCCCCGAATAACGACCCCACGCCTTCTGCACCCGGCAGCCATTCGCGCCACGGCCGACCCAGCATCTGCCCGGTCAGGGCAATGATGAAAAACACGATGAAGCTCATGCCGAAGATGAGGAGATCCTTGCGGTTCTCGGGCAGCGACGGCGTTGCGTGCAGCGCGTATTGGGTTTGTGCCATGACGTTTGCTCCTGTCAGGTCGTTGCGGCTAACTGATCGAATGAACGATCAGAGCCAGGGGCGCCAGATCCACACCAGCATGTGTGCAGCCAGTGCCACGGCGGTGAAGCCGATGAAACCCTGGATGTAGTAGCGGTGGAATTCCTGGGCCTCGTCATCGGTCAGGCCCGAAATCGAGCCCTTGCTGTCAGCCATGGAAGTACTCCTTCAGCTTGGCCTTGCGGCCAGCCGCGCGTAAAGCCCGCGCGGCAAGGGCGATCACGGCCGTACGCCGCGATGTGGGGGTGACGCGGTGCTGGCACCGCGTCGTGTGGGGTGTGGCGCTGCAGGGCAGGGCCGCGTTCATGCGTTCGCCTTGGCAAGCGCCATGCCGCAAACCGCAGCGGCTCGCGCTGCACCGACGCGGTCTTCGCCCGCGCGGCGCGCATCGGCTTCGGCCTGGTCGCGCCAGCGTTTGGCGGCCGAGATGCGCACCAGCACGGGCTGCATCTCCACAGCGTCATTCAGCACGTCTTTCGCGTCGTCGTCCCAGGGCAATTCGCCGAGGTAACGCGCCGGTGTGGCGTCGACCTTGTCGAGTTCGGTGCCCAGCGGCAGGATGTTGAACAGCGCGTCGAACAGCGCGTTGCAGAATTCCTGCACGATGTAGGTGGCACCCGCGTAACCCATGAAGGGCGTGCCGGTGGCGCGGCGGATGATGGCGCCGGGAAACGAGGCCGGTATGTAGGTGGGGCGCGGCCCGTGGCCGCCGCTCAATTCGGCCAGGTACATGCGTTCGTTGTAGGAACCGAACATCACCAGCGGCGGCTTTTCGTGCGTCAATTTGCGCACGGCTTCGTTGTCGGTTTTGGAGCCGGCCTTGCGCGCAACGGCGAAATTGCACGGCAGCCCCAATTCCTCTTCCAGGAAATGGCGGATGCCCCGGCTGTAGGTTTCACTGGCCACCACCGCGAAATTGGCGGTGCCGAAAAAGTCCTGCGTGACGCTGCGCCACAAGTCCCAGATGGGCTTGATGGTGGTGTGCTTCTCGCGCTGGATGAAAGGCTCGGGGTCGAGGTGCAGCAATTGACCCAACTGCCGCAGAAAGGCCGTCGTGCTGTGCAGGCCGATGGGCGCCTGCAGATAAGGCCGTTCCAGCGCTTCGCACAGCATGCGGCCGTATTCGCGGTACATGCAGATGTTCACGTCGGCTTCGACCAGACGCGACACGTCGGCCAGGTGACTGCCCAGCGGGAAGACCATGTTCACGTCGGCGCCGATGCCCTGCACCAGGCGGCGGATCTCGGCCAGGTCGCTGGGCATGTTGAAGGTGCCGTAGCAGGGGCCGATCAAATTCACGCGCGGGCGTTCACCGGCCGGGCGTTCGGCGAAGGGCGTGCGTTGCGGCACCTTGCGCAGGCCGTATTCGGTCCACAGCCAGAACATCGCGCGGTTGGCGCACTGCCACTGGTCTTCGTCGATGGTGCGCGGCAGGAAGCGCGCAATCGTCGTGCCTTCGGGCGTCACGCCACCGCCGATCATCTCGGCAATGGAGCCGGTGACCACCACGCTGGGCAGATCGGGGTCGAGTGCGGCGTGCGCCCGCTTCATCGCACCTTCGGTGCCTTCGCGGCCCAATTGCTCTTCGGCCAGGCCGGTCACGACGATGGGCAATTCGTGCGGCGGCAGCGCGTCGGTGTAATGCAGCACCGACGTGACCGGCAGGTTCTCGCAACCCACCGGGCCGTCGATGATGACCTGCAGGCCTTTGATGGCCGTGAAAACGTAAACCGCGCCCCAATAACCACCGGCGCGGTCGTGGTCGATGACGTAATTGATCTTGGCCATTCAGATCATCGCTTCCGCATTGCGCTTCTTCAGCAGCTTGATGACCTGGCGTTTCGTTTCGGCGCGGAATTCGGGGCGCTCTTGCGGCACGCCTTCCCAGACGCCGGCCTTGTCGCCGCCGCCCACGTCACCGAAGAATTCGCGCATCTGTTCGAAACGCGCCTTGTTGGCTATTGCCGCATTGACCACCTGCGCCAGCGAACCCGCACCGGCCGGGCCCATCAACGGCCGCGCCGAGATCAGGTTGGTGAAGTACAGCGCCGGTATCGTGGCCTGCTTGGCCGCCTGCACCACGGGCGTGGTGCCGATGGCCAGGTCGGGCTTGAATTCACGCACCGCCGCAATGTCCTGTTCCAGCGAGGCGCGGTATTGCACGTGCACGCCGCGCGCTTGCAGCCAGGCCAGGTCGGGCGCGCTCCAGGGTGTCTTCGGGCAGGCGGTGCCCACGTAGGGCACATCGGCGCCGCTTTCGATCAGCAAGCGCGCGACCAGCAGTTCGCTGCCTTCGTAGCCGCTGACCGTGATGCGGCCCTTGATGGGCGTCTTGGCCAAGACCGCCTTGATGACCGGCAGGAAGCGGTTCTTGGCCGCGTCGATCTGCGCCTGGCCGATGTTGCAGCTGTTGCCGATGGCCTGCAGCCAGGCTTCGGTGCCGTCGTGGCCGACCGGCGCTGATGCGACCACAGAGCGGCCGGCGGTC
>JANPHI010000010.1:0-3893 GCA_031424355.1 Betaproteobacteria bacterium | reverse complement strand
CCCCAGCCCGGCGCAGGCCGACATCAGGTGTTCGATGGTCTGCACCTTGGGCCCGCCCGGGTCGTTGATGGGGCTGATGGTGCTGGCCATGCGGGTGTCGCTGACGGCCAGCGCGCTGACCGGGATGTCCACCGGTTCGGGCAGGTCGGTGCGGCGGAAGACGATGCCGGTGTCGGGTGCCGCCGGGCGCAGCGTCAGTTCCACCTTCTGGCCGCTGTGCACGCCCACGCCCACGGCGCGGGTGATGGACTTCAGGGTGCGTTGCTGGATCATGGGGCGATTGTCCCGCAGCCCGGGTCGGCTAACGAAGGGCGCCGTCAAGTTCCACGGCCTGCCGCCGATATGCAAGGGGAGTTGCCGTGTCGTGCAACCCCGACAGCCCCATCCAGCGAGACATGACCATGACCACCACACGCCGCCATTTCGCCTTGCTGGCCACTGCCAGCCTGGCCCTGCCCCTGCTGCCGGCCTTCGCCGCGGACGACCGCGCCAAGCCCGATGAAGCCAAGGCCCTGCTGGCCAAGGCCATGGCCCACATCAAGGCCGTGGGCAAGGACAAGGCCATGGCCGACTTCATGGTCAAGCCCGGCCCCTGGGTGGACCGCGATCTCTACATCACCGTCTTCGACCTGAACGGCAAGACCCTGGCCCACGGTTCGATACCCAAGCTGGTCGGCAAGGACAACCTGAACATGCAGGACGCCAACGGCAAATTCCACGTCAAGGAACGCCTGGAGATCGCCAAGGCCAAGGGCAAGGGCCAGCAGGAATTCGCCTTCCTGAACCCGATGACCAAGCAGATCGAATCCAAGCTGATGTTCTTCGAACGCATGGACGACATCGTCGTGGCCTGCGGCGCCTACAAACCGGCCTGAAACCCGAAACATGAGCAAGCACCTGTCCTTCCATTCCATCGGCGCGCGCATCGCCCTGGCCGTCGGCGTGGCCTTGCTGGGCTTGGTGGCGGTGATCGCCACCGGCGTCTATGGCCTGGGCCAGCTCAAGGGCCACATCACGACCCTGGTCAACGTGGACACCGTGAAGAGCGACGCCGCTTCGCAGATGCGCCTGGCCATCGTGGCCCGTGTGAATGCCGTGCGCAACATCGCGCTGACGTCGGAAATCGACGCCATGCAGACCGACCTGAAGGCGCTGGACGCCTTGGCCAAGACCTACGCCGAGCAGCGTGAGAAGCTGCTGACGCTGAGCCTGACCGACACCGAGAAGGCCGCGCTGGCCAAGGCCGACACGGCCGAAGCCGCCGCCCTGCCGCTGTTGAAACAGGCGCTGGCGATGGCCCGTTCGATGAGCGGTGAACTGGCCGCGCAAACGCTGACCGGCAAGTTCGCGCCGGTGCAGCGCGACTGGCTGGGCGCCCTGGACGACCTGTCGGCCGCCGCCGAAGCCGGCCGTGCCGCCGTGCTGGCCACCACCCAGAGCAGCAGCAACAAGACGCTGGTGGCGATGTTGGTGGCGGGCGGTCTGGCCCTGGTCAGTTCGGTGCTGCTGGCGCTGATGCTGGCGCGGGGCATCACGCAGCGCCTGCACCAAGCGGTGGCCTTGACCCGCAACATCGCCGACGGCGACCTCAGCCAGAACCTGGACGCCGGCAGCCGGCAGGGCCAGGACGAAGTCGCGCAGACGCTGAACGCCCTGGGCGACATGCAGGGCCGCCTGCACGGCACCATTGCCGAAGTGCGCGCCTCGGTGCTGGCCATCGAGACGGCGTCCAGCGAGATCGCGTCGGGCACCAACGACCTGTCGGCGCGCACCGAGCAAAGTGCGTCCAGCCTGCAGGAAACCGCCAGTTCGCTGGAGCAGCTGACCTCCACCGTGAAGAGCTCGGCCGACAACGCGGCCATGGCCAGCCGGCTGGCCGATTCGGCATCGGCCGACGCCCAGCGCGGCGGCGCCGTCGTGCAGCAGGTGGTCAGCACCATGCAGGACATCAACACCCGTTCGCGCAAGATCGGCGAGATCATCGGCACCATCGACGGCATCGCCTTCCAGACCAACATCCTGGCGCTGAACGCGGCGGTGGAAGCCGCCCGCGCCGGCGAACAGGGCCGCGGCTTTGCGGTGGTGGCCAGCGAAGTGCGCAGCCTGGCGCAGCGTTCGGCCCAGGCCGCCCGCGAGATCAAGAGCCTGATCGGCGCCAGCGTCGAACGCGTGGAAGCCGGCACCAAGCTGGTCGACGAAGCCGGCACGGTGATGAGCGACATCGTGGCCAGCGTGCAGCGCGTGAACCACGTCATTGCCGAAATCTCCAGCGCCGCCACCGAGCAGACGCAGGGCATCGAGCAGATCAACAGCGCGGTGTCCAAGCTCGACCAGATGACGCAGCAGAACGCCGCGCTGGTGGAAGAAAGCGCCGCGGCGGCGATGAGCATGCGCGAGCAATCGACCAAGCTGGCCGAGGCGGTGGGCGCCTTCCGCTTGAGCGGGCAGGCTTACTGAGTCGGTGACGGCGGGCGCTTCAACGCGCTACCTTCAAAGGCGACAGCGTGGCTGGCAAGGCCGCCCTGTCGCTTTCGTCTTTCAGCACCACGCCGGTGCCGCCCAGGCGCAGCGCGGCGCCCAGCAGCCAGGCGATCTTGTGGGCCGCTTCGGCGTACGGCAGACCTTCGGGGCGGATGTTGGACACGCAATTGCGCTGCGCGTCGCTGCGGCCCGGCTGCGGCGCCCAGGTCAGGTAGGCGCCCAGGCTGTCGGGCGACGACAGGCCGGGCCGCTCGCCGATCAGCACCAGCACGGCGCGCGCCCGCAGCAGGCCGCCGATCTCGTCGCCCAAGGCCACGCGGGCCTGGTGGGCCAGCAGCACGGGGCCCAGGTTCAGGGTTGCGGCGGGGCCTGGCGTTTCCAGGCGTGCGCGCAGTGCCAGCAGCAGTGGCAGCGCGTGGCGCTGGGCCGCCTGCGCCGACAGGCCGTCGGCCACCACCACGGCGACCCCGACGCTGCCGTTTCCGTGCACCCTGCCATCGGCAGTGGGCGGCCCGTTGGCCAGCGCGGCTGCGCTGCGCGGGCTCAGGCGCCGGCCCAGGTCGGGACGGCGCAAATAGACCGCGCGGTCGGGTGCGGCGCTTTCGACCACCGTGCAGATGAAGGCGTGCTGCGCCAGTTCGCCAGCCAGCGCCAAGGGGTCGAAAGGCGCGTGTACCGCATCGCGGGCCAGGGCGTGGGCCTGCGCGAAGCGCAGCCACTCGGCGGTGGGCAGGCTGGCGCCGGCGCGGCCCAGCGCGATGCGCGCGGCGGTGTGCTGGCGCAGCGCGGTCCACGGGTCGGGCGTGGCGCTCATCAGCGGCCTGCACCGGCGGAAAGATCGGCCAGCAGCGCGTGGCGCGCCGGCGCCGGCAGCAAGCGGCCGTCGCTGCCGGTGATGCCCACTTGCGCCAGCCAGGCTTCGAATTCCGGTGCGCGCTTCAGGCCCAGCAGGTCGCGCAGCACGGCGGCGTCGTGGAAGCTGGTGCTCTGGTAGTTCAGCATGATGTCGTCTGCCCCCGGCACGCCCATGATGAAGTTCACGCCGGCCGTGCCCAGCAGCGTCATCAGCGCGTCCATGTCGTCGCTGTCGGCTTCGGCGTGGTTGGTGTAGCAGATGTCGCAACCCATGGGCACGCCCAGCAACTTGCCGCAGAAATGGTCTTCCAGGCCGGCGCGGGTGATCTGCTTGCCGTCGAACAAATACTCGGGGCCGATGAAGCCGACCACGGTGTTGACGAGCAAGGGTTGGAAGGCCCGCGCCACGCCGTAGGCCCGCGCTTCCATCGTCTGCTGATCGACGCCGTGGTGGGCGCCGGCGCTGAGCGCGCTGCCCTGGCCGGTCTCGAAATACATCACGTTGTTTCCCACCGTGCCGCGCTGCAAAGACAGCGCCGCCTGCTGCGCCTGGCGCA
>JANPHI010000009.1:0-11756 GCA_031424355.1 Betaproteobacteria bacterium | reverse complement strand
CGCCTGGAACTACTTCATGTCCATCAAGAGCCCCGCCAACACCGAGTTCTTGAAGAAGTGGAGTGACTACGCCAAGGCCAAGGGCATTGCCGGCCACAAGGACAAGCCGCTGACCAACGACCCGATGGAAGCCACCTACCTGGGCATCATGATGTGGAAGCAGGCCGTCGAGAAGGCCAAGAGCACCGACACCGACAAGGTCATCGCCGCGATGGCCGGCCAGACCTACCAGGCACCGGGCGGTTTCATGTCCACGATGGACAAGGAAAACCACCACCTGCACAAGCCGGTGTTCATCGGCGAGATCAAGGCTGACGGCCAGTTCAACGTGGTGTGGAAGACCAAGGGCCCGGTGGTGGCCGACCCC
The DNA here is from genome assembly GCA_031424355.1 of Betaproteobacteria bacterium. GTDB lineage: Bacteria > Pseudomonadota > Gammaproteobacteria > Burkholderiales > Burkholderiaceae_C > Rubrivivax. The sequence continues at coordinate 11,389 of JANPHI010000009.1, read as the reverse complement.
TGGAGCGACTACATCCCCGAGAACAAGGGCAAGGCCAACGTGCCGACGAAGAAGTAAGCAGGGCGCTGGTTCTTGCACCCTCTCCCTTCGAGGGAGAGGGCTGGGGTGAGGGTGAAGTGCCTGCGCCCCACTCTCCATATCTTCGAGAGCAGCCGGCTCGGTTCACATTGAACCCTCACTTGCAGTGCGCGTGCCGGCTTGCAAGCCGGCACTGTTCAAAGGGCTCGCTGCGAGCAGCTCGAGACCCCCTTTTCACCCCCAACCCTCCCCCTTGAAGAGAGAGGGAGTAAGGCAAAACCATGCCCCCCGTTGGTCACCTCATCGGCCGCTGGTTGCTGGCCCTGATGCTGGTGGCCAGCACACCCGCCCACGCGCTCACGCAAGCGCAGGCGCTGGCCATCGCCCAGGGTGAAACCGACGCCCGCATCGAAGCGTTGGCCAAGGCCACGGCCGAAGCCGCCGACGGCCTGGCGCCCTTCGTGCGTGCCTTGCTCGACGACGAAGTGAAGGTGGCTGGCGAACGTGTGCTGCTGGTACGCGACGGCAAGGCCAAGGACGCCCAAACCGGCGCCGACACGCTGCTGCCCGGCAACGCCGAAGAAGTCGTCAACAACAACCGCATGCGGCAGGAGCTGGAAGCCGCGCTGGCCGGGCTGCAGCTGTTTTCACCCGATCTGAAGCTGCGCAGCAAGGCCGTCAACGAGCTGAAAGACAGCGTCGACGAAGCCAAGCTGCCGCTGGTTGAAAAGGCGCTGGCCGCTGAAACCGACGCCGACCTGAAAGTGCGGCTGGAGCAGCTGCGCGCTGCTGCGCTGCTGTCGTCCACCGACAAGAACAAACGCCTGCAGGCGGCCCGGCTGCTGGGCGCCAGCAAGCTGCCGGCCATGGCCTCGCTGCTGGCCGACCGCATGGCCAACGAGACCGACCTCGAAGTGAAAGCGGCCATGGCCGTGTCGATCGACGCGGTGCGCAGCCGTCTGGTGTGGGGCGAACGCCTGGGCCTGCTGTTCACCGGCATCAGCCTGGGCAGCATCCTGCTGCTGGTGGCGCTGGGGCTGGCCATCACCTATGGGCTGATGGGCGTCATCAACATGGCGCATGGTGAGCTGCTGATGATCGGCGCCTACGCCACCTACGCGGTGCAGAACGTCTTCAGGGCCGCGTTGCCCGGCTACTTCGACTGGTACATCGTCGCCGCCATTCCGCTGTCGTTCCTGGCCGCGGCGCTGGTGGGTGCGCTGATGGAACGCACCGTCATCCGCTGGCTTTACGGCCGGCCGCTGGAAACGCTGCTGGCCACCTGGGGCATCAGCCTGATCCTGATGCAGACGGTGCGCTCGCTGTTTGGCGCGCAAAACGTCGGCGTCGAAAATCCCAGCTGGCTGTCGGGCGGCGTGCAGGTGCTGCCCAACCTGACGCTGCCCTACAACCGCCTGGCCATCATCGTGTTTGCCGCGCTGGTGCTGCTGGGCGTGGCGTTGCTGATCTCGCGCACGCGGCTGGGCCTGTTCGTGCGCGGCGTGACGCAGAACCGCCGCATGGCCGCCTGCATGGGCGTGAACACCGCGCGGGTAGACACCTATGCGTTTTCGCTCGGCGCGGGTATCGCTGGTCTGGCGGGCTGTGCGCTCAGCCAGGTGGGCAACGTGGGGCCCGACCTGGGCCAGGGCTACATCGTCGACAGTTTCATGGTGGTGGTGCTGGGCGGCGTGGGCCAACTGGCCGGCACGGTCTACGCCGGCCTCGGCCTGGGCGTGCTGAACAAGCTGCTGGAAGGCTGGCAGGGCGCCGTGCTGGCCAAGATCATGGTGCTGGCCTTCATCGTCATCTTCATCCAGAAGCGGCCGCAGGGCATCTTTGCCCTCAAGGGCAGAAGTGCAGAAGCATGAGCAACACCGCGTCAACCCTGAACAAAAGCCCGGTGGTCATCCCACGCTCGGCGCTGGGCCCGCGTGGCTGGACGGCCGTGACGGCCGCAGCGCTGGCCATCGTGCTAGTGGTGCCGGTGCTGAACCTGTGGGTGCCTGACGGCAACATGTTCCACCTCAGCGATTTCTACGTCAGCCTGCTGGGCAAGATGCTTTGTTATGCCATCTGCGCGCTGGCGATGGACCTCATCTGGGGCTACACCGGCATCCTGAGCCTGGGCCACGGCGTGTTCTTCGCGTTGGGTGGCTACGCGATGGGCATGTATTTGATGCGCCAGATCGGCCGCGACGGCCAGTACAAATCCGACATGCCCGACTTCATGGTCTTCCTGAACTGGAAGGAATACCCGGCGGTCTGGGCCTTCAGCGACAGCTTCGTCGTGCAGATGTTGTTCGTGCTGCTGGTGCCCGGTCTGCTGGCCTTTGTCTTCGGCTTCTTCGCCTTCCGCAGCCGCATCAAGGGTGTGTACTTTTCGATCATCACGCAGGCCCTGACCTTCGCGGCGATGCTGCTGTTCTTCCGCAATGAAACCGGCTTCGGCGGCAACAACGGCTTCACCGATTTCAAGCGCATCCTGGGCACGCCCATCACCACGCCCAGCATGCGCGTGCTGCTGTGCGTGATCAGCGGCTTGGTGCTGATCGGCTTCTTCGTGATGGCCCGCGCCATCGTGCAAAGCAAGTTCGGCCGCGTGCTGCAGGCCATCCGCGACGCCGAAACACGGGTCATGTTCACCGGCTACAACCCCATCGCCTACAAGCTCAGCATCTGGACGCTGAGCGCGGTGATGTGCGGTGTGGCCGGCGCCTTGTACGTGCCGCAGGTGGGCATCATCAACCCCGGCGAAATGAGCCCGGCGGCCAGCATCGAGATCGCCATCTGGGCCGCTGTCGGCGGGCGTGCCACGCTGATCGGCCCCATCGTCGGCGCCTTCTTCGTCAATGGCGCCAAGAGCTGGTTCACCGTCGCTTTCCCCGAGTTCTGGCTGTTCTTCCTGGGCGCGCTTTTCATCGCCGTGACGCTCTTCCTGCCCGACGGCATCGTGGGCCTGTTCAAGCGCAAGAAAGAGAAACACGCATGACGCCGGATCTGATGGACGCGGGCGCCCGCGCGCTGGCCGAACACAAGGCGAAGACCGGCACGGTGCTGGTCGGCGAAGCGGTCTATTTCGGCCAGGGCGTGGCGCTGTATGTCGATGGCATCACGGTCAGCTTCGACGGCTTCCGCGCCCTGAACAACCTGAGCCTGACGATCAACGTCGGCGAGCTGCGTTGCATCATCGGTCCCAACGGCGCCGGCAAGACGACGATGATGGACTGCATCACCGGCAAGACGCGGCCCGACAGCGGCAAGGTCTTCTTCGGCAGCAACATCGACCTGCTGCGCCTGACCGAACCGCAGATCGCGCAGGCCGGCGTCGGCCGCAAGTTCCAGAAGCCGACGGTCTACGAACAGCTCAGCGTCTTCGAGAACCTGGAACTGGCGCTGAAGGCCGACCGCGGCGTGCGCGCGGCGCTCTTCCACCGCCTGAACGGCCTGCAGCTGGACCGCATCGCCGAGGTGCTGGGTCTGATCCATTTGAAAGACGACGCGCAACGCACCGCCGGCCTGCTGAGCCACGGCCAGAAGCAGTGGCTGGAGATCGGCATGCTGCTGATGCAGGACCCGAAACTGCTGTTGCTGGACGAGCCGGTGGCCGGCATGACCGACGAAGAAACCGAGCGCACCGCCGAGCTGTTCCTGAGCCTGGAAGGCAAGCATTCGCTGGTGGTGGTCGAACACGACATGAAGTTCGTCGATGAACTGACGCAGGGCCGCAAGACGGTGACGGTGCTGCACGAAGGCAGCGTGCTGGCCGAGGGCTTGCTGAGCGACGTGCAGAACAACGAGAAAGTGGTCGAGGTGTACCTTGGCCGCTGACCCCAGCACCGCGCCGCCGCTGCAGGCGCTGCTTCAGGTGGAGGGCCTGAACCAGTATTACGGCGGCAGCCACATCCTGCGCAACCTTTCTTTCGAGGCCAAGGTGGGCGAGATCACGGTCATCCTGGGCCGCAACGGCGTGGGCAAGACCACGCTGCTGAAGAGCCTGATGGGCGTGGTGGGCGTGAAGACCGGCACGGTGAAGCTGGGCGGCGTGGACATCACCAAAGCCACCAGCTACGACCGCGTGCGCAAGGGCATCGGCTACGTGCCGCAGGGCCGTGAGATCTTCGGCCGCCTGACGGTGGACGAGAACCTGCGCATGGGCCTGGCGACCCAGCCCGGCAGCACGGCGGTGCCGGCACAGTTGTTCGAGCTTTTCCCCATCGTGAAGCAGTTCCTGAACCGCCGTGGCGGCGATCTGTCGGGCGGTCAACAACAGCAGTTGGCCATCGCCCGCGCGTTGGCTGCCGGCCCCAAGCTGCTGATGCTGGACGAGCCCACCGAGGGCATACAGCCCAGCATCATCAAGGACATCGGCCGCGTGCTGCGCATGCTGGCCGACACGGGCATGAACGGCCAGAAGATGGCCATCGTGCTGGTCGAGCAGTACTACGACTTCGCCGAAGAACTGGCCGACCAGTACATCGTGATGGAGCGCGGCGAGATCGTGCAGCGCGGCCGCGGCGAGAACATGGAAGCCGAGGGCGTGCGGGCGAAGATGTCGATCTGAGCGGCGCTGGGTGTCGGCTAGGGCGCGGCTGCTTTGGTCAGCACCACATGTGTGGCCCCTGCCGATGCCACGCGTTCGGTGCACCGGTAGCCCAGCGACGGCAGGTCCAGCCCGGCGAACAGCGCTTCTCCCGAACCCAGCAGCGCCGTGGACTGCGCCACATGCAGTTCATCGACCAGGCCCGCCGCCAGGTACTGCCGCACGGTGGCCGCGCCACCGCCCAGACGGATGTCGCGCCCCTGCGCCGCCTCGCGCGCCTGCGCCAGTGCCGAGTGGATGCCGTCGGTGACGAAGTGGAAGACCGTGCCGCCTTCCATCACCAGCGGTGCACGCGGGTGGTGGGTGAGCACGAAGGCCGGCACGTGGTAGGGCGGGTTGGGCCCCCACCAGCCCTTCCATTCGTCGTCGGGCCAGGGTCCGCGCACCGGCCCGAACATGTTGCGGCCCAGGATCCACGCACCGATGTTGCGGAAGCCGCGCTGCGCGAAGTCGTCATCGATGCCGGTTTCCCCCACGCCGCTGCCGTGCATCTGCTGGAAGGTGCGCGTGGGGAAGAACCACGCCATCATTTCCGGCCCCCCGACGCCCAGCGGGTGCTCCAGGCTCTGCCGGGGCCCGGCGCTGTAGCCGTCCAGGGACATGCCGAGGCAACTGACGATGAGTCTGGACATGGTCACTCCAAGGGTTGAGGTGTAGGTGCAGCCGGGTGGTGATTGTTCGTCATCCGACCGGTTTCCGGCGCCGCACCGATAATGCTGCTGTGAAGCAAGCCAGACCGCCGCTGGTGCGATCGTGGAAACACGGCACTGGAGGAAGGTCCGGACTGCACAGAGCAGCGCAGCAGCTAACGGCTGTCCACCGCGAGGTGAGGATCAGAGCAACAGAGACGAGTCGATTTGGGGTTCGCCCCGGATTGGGTGAAACGGGCAATCTCTGCGCGCAGCAATACCAAGTAGGCCGACGTTGACGTGGCTCGCGGAGTCGGCGGGTAGGTAGCACCGAGCCCCAGGGTGACCTGGGGCCCAGAGGAATGGCGGTCACGGTGGGGAAGCGCAAGCCGACCCGCTGCACAGAATCCGGCCTATCGGCTCGCTTCACACTTTTAACCTGGACACGATGAACCCCGAAGCCCAAAAGCTGTGGCCTGGCAAGCGTTGGACCTTGGCGCTGATGCTGGCCTGCCTGGGCATGCTCGGGCCGTTTTCCATCGACACCTACCTGCCGGCTTTCTCGGGCATAGCCGAGACCATCGGCGCCACGCCGGTGCAGATGCAGCAGACGCTGTCCAGCTATTTGCTGGGTTTCGCGCTGATGAATCTGTTCCACGGCGCGCTGTCCGACAGCCTGGGCCGCAAGCCGGTGATCCTGTTCGGCGTGGCGCTGTTCACCGTGGCCTCGGTGGGCTGCGCGCTCAGCAATTCCATCGCCTCGCTGGTGGCCTTCCGCGCGCTGCAGGGCATGTCGGCCGGTGCCGGCATGGTGGTGTCGCGGGCCATCATCCGCGACATGTTCCCGCCGGCCGACGCGCAGCGGGTGATGTCGCAGGTGACCATCTATTTTGGCATTGCGCCGGCGGTGGCGCCGCTGGTCGGCGGCTTCCTGTACGCGCACTACAACTGGCATTCGATCTTCTGGTTGCTGGTGGTGCTGGGCGCGCTGCTGTTCGTGGCCTGCTGGCGGGTGTTGCCGGAAACGCTGCAGCCCAGCGCGCGGCAGTCCTTCCACCCGGCGCACCTGCTCAGCGGCTACTGGCAGCTGATCCGCAGCCCGCGCTTCCTGGCGCTGGTCTTCGCCAGCGGCGTACCCTTCAATGGCATGTTCCTGTACGTGCTGTCGGCGCCCGAATTCCTGGGCCGCCACCTGCACCTGGCACCGACGCAGTTCTTCTGGTTCTTCCTGCTGACCATCAGCGGCATCATGGGTGGCGCCTGGTTGTCGGGCCGCATGGCCGGGCGCGCCAAGCCGCGCCACCAGATCCGCCACGGCTTCCTCATCATGCTGGTCACTTCGGTGGTCAACGTGGTGCTGAACCTGCTGTTCGAACCGCAGGCCTGGTGGGCCTTGCTGCCGCTGGCGGTGTTCGCTTTCGGCTGGGCGCTGATGGTGCCGGTGGTGACGCTGCTGGCGCTGGACCAGGTGCCCGAGCGGCGCGGCATGGCGTCTTCGGTGCAGGCCTGCGTCGGCAGCCTGGCGAATGCGGCTGTGGCCGGTATCGTGGCGCCGCTGGTGATGCATTCCACCATCGCGCTGGCCTTCACGTCCCTGGCCATGATGGCCATCGGCATCGTGGCCTGGGTCTGGGTCAAGCCGCGGCTGGACTGAGTCCGGACGTGAGAGCCCGGAAGGGCTCGAACGCCTGACGAAGGGCAGCCGGCGATTTCACGCCGGCTGCCATGATCGCCGGGGCAGGGTGGTTGCAGGCGCCTTCCTCCGGCTCAAGGTGTTCCGCCGACGGCCGATAAGGGGGCCAGGAGGCTCACGCCATGACCACCCCGCACGCGTTCCATTTCCCGTCCTGCCTCGTTGCGCTCGGCCTGCTGCTGCCGCTGGCGGCACTGCCGGCTGACCACGGTGCGCCAGCCGCCCACGGTGCACCGGCCAAGGCCGAAAAAGTCGAAAGAGCCGACAAGGCCGACCCGCACGGCACCAAGGTGGCCACCGCATCGCCCACCGTGCCGGCCGACGCGATGGACCAGTTGCGCCAACGCCTGGCGGAGAAGCTGAACAACGGCAAGGCGCCCGATGGCGCCGCGCAGGGCGAGGTGCGGGTCAGCGTGAAATCCGCGCCAGCGGCTGCGGCGGGCGGCCACGGCGGCCCGGTGAAGAAGTCCGGCGCCAAGAGCAAGTCTGACGACGCCCATGGCCATGCCGACGGCGCGGCGCGCTGGGCCTACAACGGCACCGGCGGCCCGCAGGCCTGGAGCAGCCTGAAGCCCGAATTCGCCGCCTGTGCCAGCGGCCAGCGCCAAAGCCCCATCGACATCCGCGGCGGCCTGTCGGTCGACCTGGAGCCGGTGCGTTTCGAATACCAGTCCAGCCGCTTTGCCGTGGTCGACAACGGCCACACCGTGCAGGTCAACCTGCCGCAGGGCAATGCCATCGAAGTCGGCGGCAAGCGCTACGAGCTGCTGCAGTTCCACTTCCACCGGCCCAGCGAAGAACGCATCGACGGGCGGCAGTTCGAAATGAGCCTGCACCTGGTGCACAAGAATGAACAGGGCCAATTGGCCGTGGTCGGTTTGCTCTTCGACAAGGGCCAGGCCAACGCCGTGATGCAGCAGGTGTGGAACAACCTGCCGCTGGAAAAGAACGAAGAGATGCAGGCCGGCAGCACGATGGAGTTGACCGACCTGCTGCCCAACGACCGCCGCTACTTCACCTACATGGGTTCACTGACCACGCCGCCCTGCAGCGAAGGTGTGAAGTGGATCGTGATGCGCCAGCCGGTGACGCTGACCAAGGACCAGATCGACATCTTTGCGCGCATGTACCCGATGAATGCTCGGCCGATTCAATCGGCTTCGGGCCGGCGCATCATGCAGTCGAACTGACGGCCTGCAGCGGGGCTGGCGGCTGCGCAACGGGCGGCAACAGGCCCCCACTGGCCCCAGCAGGCGAGGCCTTGTCCTACACGCCGCCGGTCTGCCGACTGACACGGTGCGGCCGCGAGGCGGACCACGATGAGCTCCATCGGTGCCACGAATGGCACGGTTTGAAGGAGTCTCACCATGATGTCCATCGCCCACACCGCCCACACCGCCCACACCGCGCCCACCGCCGCCCGGCAAGCCGATCAGGCTTCGATGCGCAGCGCCCAATTCAAGTCGCGCCGCAAGCACTGGCCCGGCCTGCTCGCCGCCACCGTGCTGGGCGCAGGCGTCGCGGCCGTGATCATCTCCAGCCTGTACGACGAGCGCAGCGTGGGCACCCGGATCGATTCGGCCGTGGCCACGACCCAGTCCGGCGTGCAGGGCCAGGTGAACGACCTGCAGGCGGCTGCGTCCAGCGCCGCGCAGGGCACCGCTCAGGTCGCCAACCAGATGGCGGCCACGATGGCCGATGCGGGCATCACCGCGGCTGTGAAGACCTCGCTGGCTGCCGACCCTGCGCTGAGCGCCTTGAAGATCGCGGTCAAGACCGACCGCGGCGTGGTCAGGCTGGACGGACCGGCGCCCAGTGAAAAGGCGCGTGTACGGGCCGAGGTTCTGGCGCTGGCGCCCGGCGGCGTCAAGCAGGTGGACAACCAACTGGTGGTCACGCAGCGCGCCGCTCAACCGGCCCCGATCGCGCCGCCAAGCCGTGAGCCCGCCGCCGTTTCGACCTTGGCCCCTGCAAGCGACGTGCTGTCGCCCGTTGCGGCGCCGGTTGCGCCGCTGGCACCCGTGGTGCCGGTCGCGCCGGTGGTGCCCGAGAAGTCTGCCGAGCCCGTCACCGTCAAGCCTGTCGAGAACAAGGAAACGGCACCCCAGTGAACGCCGGCCACCGGGTCGCGCCGGGTGGGCTCAACCCGGTGGCGGCTTGGCGCGCCGCGCGGCCAGTAACAAGACAGGCCACAGCCACAGGCTGGCAAACCAGCGCGCCACGCGGGTGAAGGACACGGCTTCGGTCTCGTGCTGCGCCACTTTGACGAAGAGCACGACCGCACCGGTCAGCACGTAGACCAGCAGGCCGCTGTACAGCGACACGCGGGTGCCATAGCCGCCGCCGACCGCATCGCCCAGCGCCGCGCCCGCAAAGGCCGCGACGAACACCGACAACAGCAGCGCCAGGCCGACACCGGCCAGGGCGTGGCGCAACTTCCAGAGCGGGTCTTGCACGGACATGCGGGCACCTCATTGGTGTGGGCTGCCCGCCAGCCCGTTCAGGCATCCATCGACAGCGCCTCGGGGCAGTGGTAGGGCATCAGCAGCCGCCCATCGGCGCCGGGTATGGCTTCGATGGTGATGCGCGGCGCGTGCGACTGTACCGGGCCGAAGATGGTGGCGAAGGCCACGTCGGCCGCATCGCGCCCGGTACCGAAGCGCACGAAGCCCATCGGGATGGCGGTGCCGGACGGGTCGAAGATGTACCAGCGGTTGCCCAGGTAGACCTCGACGTAGGCGTGGAAGTCGGTGGGGCCCAGCACCGGGTCGGCGCCGTAGTCGATGCCGGTGGTGAAGCGCGCCGGGATGTTCACCGCGCGGCACAGCGCGATCATCAAATGCGCGAAGTCGCGGCACACGCCCACGGTTTCCAGCAGCGTGTCCACCGCCGAGGTGTTGCTGTTGGACGTGTTCTGCGTGAACTGCACGCGCTGCAGCACCCAGTCGCGTATGCCCTGCACGCGGCTGTAGCCCTGCTGCCAGTGGCCGAATTCCTTGCTCGCCAGGCGCAGCAGGCGGTCGCTCTGGCAATACCGGCTGGGGTAGATGTAGCCCAGCACGCTGGTCGGCAGTTGCGACACCGGAATTTCCGGGATATTGGCCGGCTGCTCGACATAGTGGTTCAGATCCACCGTGGCGTTGTAGGACACCGTCAAGGGGCCGGGCAGGCCACTCAGCCGCAGGTAGCGGTTCTGGCTGATGGGGTCGGTATCGACCTGCATGGGCACGTTCTGGCTGAGCTGCAGGTTTTCACCGAGCACGCGCTGGCAGTCGGTGTGGGCGGCGTGGATGTTGAAGATGAAATCGCAGCCGGGCTGCGCGATCTCGTAGTCCAGGTCCAGCGACAAACGCAGGCGGATCATGCCGACACCTGCGGGGTGGACTGCGCCGTGGCCAGCGCCGCACTGCGCAGCCACACCCAGCGCCCGGCGCCTGCCGCCAGCGTGCTGGCCAGGCTGCCCCAGGCGATGTCGGCCACCGTGATCGTCCACGGCCAGTCTTTCAACGTGGCCAGGTTGCTCAGGTCGTAGGTGGCGTAGGCGACGAAGCCGAAGGCGGCCGCGGTCAGCAGCGGTGTCTGCCAGCCGGCGGCCGCATCGAAGGGCCGCACGGCGAACCACAGCAGGCCTCCGGCGTAGACGAGATAGAACAAACCGGCGGCCAGCCAGTACGGCTGGTCGGCCATCAAGTGGCCGATGCCGGCGGCGTACATCGGCCGGGCGACGATGCCCAGCCAGATCAGGTCGAGCAGCAACATCGAAAACGCCACAGCGGCGTAGGACAACAAAGTTCGGGTCATGGCGGTGCTTAAGGTTGGGGCAGCGCCAACGTGGCGCGCCAAAGCGGATGCTGAGGCCACCCGGGGCCGCCCGTCTGTGCGCCAGCCGACCGTGTGGCCCCGGCGCCTCCGGCGCCCCAGGCAGCGCTCGCCAAAAAAGAAAACCTGGCCGGTGGGCCCCGCCTTTCGGCTGGGCCGTTCGCGTCAAATCACCTCAGAAAGCACTTTCATAAGGCACCCCAAGTGCTTCATTTAGAACGAGTTTTTGCCGCACGCGCTGCTGCAGAAACGTCCGGTAAGTGCTTGATTTGATTGAGTTTTCGGCACAAAAGTGGATTGACCCTGCGTTCTGAACTCGGTTAAAGTGCAGATCGGTGCAGAAAAGTGGGGTTTTGTGGCAGCAACGACGTTTCGAGGGGGTCCGGTGCTCACGCTGGACGGGAAAGGGCGCATCACCGTGCCCGCCCGTTGGCGTGACCTGCTGATGGCCACCGTCAACGGCCAGATGGTCGTTGCGAAGAACGCCGATGGTTGCCTGGGCCTGTACCCGCTGCCGGTGTGGGAAGCGCTGGAAGCGCAGTTGCTGGAGCTGTCCAGCGAGAACGACGCCTGGCGGCGTTTCTTCATCGGCAGCGCCACCGAAGTCGAGATCGACGGCTCTTCGCG
>JANPHI010000008.1:0-7374 GCA_031424355.1 Betaproteobacteria bacterium | reverse complement strand
TACCGGCAGCATCGGCGTGGCCATCTTTCCGCGCGACGGCAACACGGTCGTCGACCTGCTGCGCAACGCCGACCTGGCGATGTATTCGGTCAAGGCGCAAGGCAAGAACAGCTCGGCCATCTACAGCCCGCAGCTCGCCGGCCGCGGCCGCGAGAAGCTGGAACTCGAAACCGCGCTGCACAAGGCCATCGAACGCGACGAGCTGGTGCTGCACTACCAGCCCAAGGTCGACGTGCGCGCCGCGCGCATGGTCGGCGCCGAGGCGCTGATGCGCTGGCAGCGAGGGGGCAAGCTGGTGCCGCCGGGCGAGTTCATCCCGCTGGCCGAGGACACCGGCCTGATCGTGCCGCTGTCCGAATGGGCGCTGCGCGAAGCCGCCAAGCAGGCCCGGGTCTGGCAGCAGGCCTTCGGCTTCGCCGATTCGATCGCCGTCAACCTGCCCAGCCGGCTGTTCGAGCGCACCGACCTGGTCGAGCACATCCACCAGTGCGTCACGCTTTACGACGTGCCGCACCGGGTCATCCGGCTGGAGATCACCGAGTCGAACCTGATGAAGGAGCTGCAGAACGTCATCCCGTCGCTGCACCGCCTGAACGAGATCGGGGTGGAGATTTCCATCGACGACTTCGGCACCGGCTACTCGTCGCTGGCCTACCTGACCACGCTGCCGATTTCCGAGCTGAAGATCGACCGCAGCTTCGTGCGCGAACTGGGCATCACGCCGCAGAGTTCGGCGGTGGTCACGGCCATCATTGCGCTGGCCCGTTCACTGGGCTTGCGCGTGGTGGCCGAAGGCGTGGAAAGCCTGCGCCAGCTGGAAGTGCTGCACCGCTTGGGCTGCGCCGTGATGCAGGGCTTCCTGTTCAGCCGCGCGGTGGCGCCGCAAGACCTGCAGACCTGGCTGGAGCAGACCGTGCTGCCGCGCAAGGCGCCGTGGATAGGCGCCGCCAGCGACAGCGAAGGCGACGAGAGCCTGCGCGCTGCCGGCGCCCGGCCTTTCCGCTAGTGCCGCGCCCGTGACTGTCTGAGGCCCGGCCCGTGACGACACCCAGCGCCGCCGCGCTGGCCAAGGCCGCCTTCCGGCGGCTGGCCCAGGCGCAGCAGGAACCCACGCCGGAAAACTACGCCCGCGCCTACGCGGAGGAAGCCGGCCAGCCCGTGCCGGCGGCCTTGCCCACGCCGCCTGCCTCGGCCAGCCCGGCCACCGCCGCCGAAGCCATCGACCCCAAGGCCGAGGGGTTGGCCTGGGCCGCGCTGGTGGGCCGGCTGTCCCGCAACCTGGAACGCGGCGGCAAGCAATGGACCGGCGCGCGCCGCAAGCAGAGCCTGCAGCGCGTGCTGGACGGCAGCCGCAGCGACCCGCAGCGCCTGCTGCAGCGCCTGCAGTCGCTGATGGGCGCCTGGGAGGGCGACATGCCGTCCGACCCGGCGCAAACCGGCGTTGAAGATCCGCCGGTCGAGGCCAGCGCGCGCAGCGAAACGCCGCCGTTCGAAGCGGCAGCCTGGACGCCGTTGTTGCAGACGCTGGGTGCCACGGTCCGTGTCGGCTTGCCGGCCGAAAGCGGGCACGTGGCGCAGTTGGCCGACGACCTGGCGGCCGCCGCCGACGCCATCGCCGCCGACGGCGTCACGCCGCAGGGTGTGGCGGCCGTCGAGGCACTGTGCGCGCAGGCGCGCCGGGTCTTCGGCCACCGCCACCATTTGGTCGAAAGCCTGGGCGCGCTGTGCCAGGAACTGGGCGCCGGGCTGGGCGAGCTGGCCGAAGACGGCAGCTGGGTGCGGGGGCAGTGCGACGTGCTGCAGGGCCATCTGGGCGCGGCGGACGCTGCGTCCCTGACCGTGCGCGGCGTGCGGGCTGCGCGCAACGTGCTGGCCGAAACCCGCGAACAGCAGCAGCGCGTGCGCGAGCAGCGGCAGTCCGCGCGCGACGCGCTGAAGCAGCTGATCCACCGCATGCTGCTCGAAGTGGGTGAACTGGGCGAACACACCGGCCGCTTCCAGCTGGCCACTGCGCGCCATGCCGAGGCCATCGCCCAGGCCGACACGCTGGAAGGCCTGGCCGGCGTGGTGCATGCGTTGCTGGACGACGCGCGCAGCGTGCAGACAGCGGTCAGCCTCACCCAGGAACGGCTGCTGGCCGACCGGGTGCGGGCCGACGAACTGGAAGGCCGCGTGCGCGAGCTGGAAGTCGAATTGCGCCGGCTGTCGGAAGAGGTGTCCACCGACGCGCTGACCCAGGTCGCCAACCGGCGCGGCCTGACGCAGGCTTTCGACGCCGAGGTGGCCCGCAGTGCGCGCGACAGCGCGGGCGCCGCGGACGGCGCGGCGCCGCTGCTGGCGGTGGGCCTGATCGACATCGACAACTTCAAGAAGCTCAACGACACGCTGGGCCATGCGGCCGGCGACGTGGCGCTGAAGACCCTGGCCGCTGCGGTGCGCGAACGGCTGCGCCCGGCCGACCACCTGGCGCGCTTTGGCGGCGAGGAATTCGTGGTGCTGCTGCCGGGCACGGTGGTGGACGAAGCGCAGCAGGCCTTGACGCGGCTGCAGCGCAGCCTGACCGAAGCGCTGTTCCTGCACGACGGCCGTGAGGTTTTCGTGACCTTCTCGGGCGGTGTCACGGCCTGGCGGGTGGGCGAGACCCTGCAGGCGGCGCTGGAACGCGCCGACGAAGCGCTCTACGAAGCCAAGCGCACGGGCAAGAACCGCACCTGCATCGGCTGAACGCCAGACGCGTTTGGACACAAAACCGGTTCAAGCGGGGGCCGCCGGAGGCCGAAATCCTGGGTACTGAAGACGGCTTCGCCGTTTGACGCCTGCCTGCCCCCTGACCATGAGCGTTCTCGCCCACATCGCCCGTCCTTTCCGCCGCCTTTATGCGCTGGTCTTCCGCCGCCACGTGACCCTGCGCGTGGACCATGGCAACGTTCGTGTGGTGCTGCAAGAGCGCCTGGCCACGCCGGCCAAAGACCAGCCGCCGACGCGGGCCGAGCTGGCTGCACGCAGAGCGCAGCAGGAATTCAACCTGATGCAGCAGCAACTGGCGGAATTGCTGAACGACCTGCCCGAAACCCGCACCACGCTGCGCCACCTCGACTTCGTCGAAAAGGCACTTGAACGCAAGGGCCTGCGGGCGCTGCAGAAGCTGCCGGTGGACGTGCTGCAGCGCGCGCTGGACCAGCTGGAAGGGCTGGTGGTGAACTGGTCGCCGGTGGGGCTGGCGGCGCTGCGTTCACGCATCGCGGTGGCCATCATCGACCGCGAGAACCAGAACCCCGAAGCCGAGGCCGATGCCTACCGCACCGCCGCCGTGATGGACACGCTGCCCGACAGCGAATTCCAGGACGGCCTGGACGTCAGCACCGACGACGACGCGCTGGCGGCGGCCTATGCCGCCCTGGGCGACCTGGCACCCGGCGCGGCGGTCGATCTGCAGGGCGAACTGGGTTCGACCTCGGCCAAGGCGCTGGCCCGTGAACTGACCCGTGCGGCCGGCGATGCGCCCGTCGAGTTGCGCATGCCCGCCCTGCAGCGTTGACGCCGGGTGCTCCCGCGCCCGTGAAGCTTGCGGCGTGCTACGGCCAGATGGCGTTGAGCAACTGCGCCAGCCGGGCGCCGGCGCGCGCGACCTGCTGTTCCTGCAACTGCCGGCGCTGCGCCGCGTAGGCCGCCCGGTCGGCGATCTTCACCACCCAGTCGCCAGGCTTCAAGGCGCCGGTGTGGGTGTAGCTCAGGCCGTTGAAGGCGCTGCGCGCAGCCACCACCGTTTCTGAAGCCCAGGCCGCAGGCCAGCCCTTCAGGTCGCCAGCGGTCGCGGCCACCGCCCGCGCTTCGGCCTGCAGCGCCGGGGTCAGCGCCCAGGGGTTGATGGTCGTGCTGACGTTGTCCCATTCGGCGTGCAGGTTGGTGCTGCCGTCCTCGATGTCGTTGCCGCCCACCGTGTCGGTGGCCTTGGCGATGGGCGTGCCCGCGCTGCCCGGGTCCATGGGCTGGTTCTGGCTGTCGAGGTAGACCGAGCCGACGTGCAGCGGCTGGTGGATGTCGCCCAGCAAGTGGGCCAGCAGCAGCAACGCTTCCTTCTTGTCGCGGATGGAGAAGGGCGCTGGCGCCGGTTGCCCCTGCAGCACCGCGACGGCCGCGTGGATGGCGCTGACGATGTCGTGGTCGCTGGTGCCGGCAAAGGCGCGGTCGTAGCGGTCGTGCTGGATGGCGACATCGGCGAAGTGGTACTTCTTGTGGCAGGCCGACACCTTGGGATCGGTCGAGCAGGTCTTCCAGTTGCGCTGCACATAGTTCTGCATGCGGGCGATGCCGGTGGCCGTCTCGAAGACGCCGCAGGACGCGTGGTACTTCGGGTCGGCCTTGTAGCGCAGCCCCACGGCGGCCACCGGCACCACGTCTTTCACGCAGTCGGCCCAGGTGGCGGCGGTGCGCAGGCTCATGCCCAGGTTGGTCTTGAGCTGGGCCGCGGCGTGGGCGCTCAGCATCTGGTCGGCCAGCGCGCCGACGGCCTGGTGCCCGCGCGGGCCGAAGGCCCACAGGCTGAACGGGGTGGTGAGTGCGATGGCACAGACGAACAGGCGGACAGCGGTTTTCATGGGCGCTCCTGAAACCTGGAACCGTCGATGCCGTGTGCAGGCCTGCGCCGACTTCCGGGGCCCCACACGATCGACGCCGCAGCTTAGCGATCTTTTGCCTCGGCGGGCCTGCAAGGCGAGACACTCCACGCCATGCACACACCCGAACCGGCATCACCCGAGGCACTGCCCGTGCCCATCGTCGAGACGTCCTGCCGCGACTGCCCCTTGCGGCCGCTGAAGCTGTTTCTGGAACCGACGGGCGAGGAACTGGACCTGGTGCAGTCGCTGAAACGCCGCGAACGGCGTCTGGGTGCCGGCGAGGCGCTGATCCACGAAGGGCAGACCGATGCGCCGCTGTACACGCTGCTGCAAGGCTGGGCCTTCCGCTACAAGACGCTGAGCGACGGCCGCCGGCAGATCCTCAGTTTCCTGCTGGCCGGCGACTTCATCGGCGTGCAGCAGAAGATGGGCGACGCCGCCGCGCACGGCGTTGAAACGCTGACCGACGCGCAGTTCTGCGTGTTCCAGCGCGACGCGCTGTGGGAACTGCACCGGCGCAGCCCGATGATGGGTTTCAACGTCACCTGGCTGACGGCGCATGAAGAGTCGATGGTGGACGACACGCTGCTGTCGGTGGGGCGCCGCAGTGCCGAAGAACGCATCGCGTCGATGCTGATCCTGCTGTTCAAGCGTGCCGCCGCGCTGCAGGCCGATGGGGGTGCTGACGGGGTCGACTTCCCGCTGACGCAGCAGCACATCGCCGACGGCCTGGGCCTGTCGCTGGTGCACACCAACAAGACCCTGCGCAAGCTGGAGCGGCGCGGGCTGCACCGCATCGCCGACGGTCGCTTGATCCTGCGCGACGTGAAAGCCATGGCGCGCCTGGCCGACCTGTATGGCGACGGTCGTCCGCCGCCGCGCCCGCTGGTCTGAGGGCTGTCCGTGCCACGGCGACCCCTTGCGAGCGGTGTGCGGCCACGGCGCAACGCCTGTGTCTTTCGACATACGAAGCAGGCTGGCTGAACCATAGATTGCGACTCCTCGACCCCCGGGTCTTCCATGAGACGCAAAACTTTGAGTGCAACCCGCAAGCTGACTTCGAACAACGACATCCTGGCCTCATTGCCGCCCGAAGCGGCCGAAGCCGTGCAGGCCCGGCTGGAACTGGTCGACCTGCCCGCAGGCGCCGTGCTCTACGAATCGGGCTCGGTGCTGCGCCACAGCCACTTCCCGGTCACGGCGGTGGTTTCGCTGGTCTCGCCGCTGCTGAACGGCGACAGCGCCGAGGTGGCGGTGGTCGGCCGCGAGGGCGTGGTCGGGGTGTGCGCCTTCATGGGTGGCGGGTTGGCGCTCAGTGGTGCGGTCGTGCAGCGGTCCGGGCTGGCCTGGCGCATCAGCGCGCGCGACATCGCCGACCTGGCGCACGACCACGAAGCGGTGATGCAGCAGCTCTTGCGCTACACGCAGTCGCTGTTCACGCAGATGTCGCAGACCTCGGCCTGCAACCGGCACCACGCCCTGGGCGTTCGCCTGTGCCGCTGGCTGCTGCAGCACCGCGACCGCCAGGACGGTGACGAGCTGCACATCACGCAAGAGCGCATCGCCGGCCTGCTGGGCGTGCGCCGTGAAGGCATCACCGCCACGGCGCTGAAATTGCAACAGGCCGGCCTGATCCGCTACTTCCGCGGGCGCATCCAGATGATCGACCGCAGCGGGCTGGAGCAGCAAAGTTGCGAGTGCTACCGGGTGATGCAGAAGGCGGGCGAGCGCTTGAGCAACGGCTCTTCGGCCTGGCCACCGCGCAGTGGCTTGCGGCCCGCCTACGGCGGTGGGCGCTCCGCGCTGGCTGCGTGAACCCGGCGCCGGCGGTGCGGGCGGCGCCGCCCGCGCCCTTCATCGCGCGTCGAGCATGAAGGCCGCGAAGTAGGCCGCGAGTTCGGCGTGCGCGTCCAGCGGCAGCACGTGGGCCACGTACTGGTCAGGGCGCACCACGACCAGCGCCCCTGGCCCGCGCGCAATGCCGCGCAGGTCGAAGATGTCGGCGCCGCCGCGCAGACCGGTGCAGGGCGCGCAGTAGGTCTTTTCGTAGTCGATGAGACCGTAGCGGCCTTTGCGCGGCAGCAGCAGGGGCGGCAGCGTTTCCAGCTGCAGGTCGCGGTGCCCCTGCTGAAAGACCGCGCGCAGGTCGATGACGCTGTCGATGTCGCTGCCGGCGGGCGTGTAGCGGCGGATGGGCGAATCGGTGGATGCCGCCAGGAAGGCGGCCAGTTCGCGCAGCCGCTGGCCGCTGGCATCGGCGAAGGCGTACAGGCGCCAGGCGCCGTCGGCCCGCGCGGCGTGGCCCAGCTGCACCGGCTTGGCGTCGGCCAGGCGCGTGACCGGTGCCGAGTGGAAGCGCATGCCCACCGTGTAGCCGCTGGCCAGGGCCTGGTGGTGCGCCTCGGCGGTCAACACCGTGGTCGGTGCGTAGTGCGTGGACACCCCGGCCGTGTAGCGGCCCGACTTCACGAAGTAGGCCTGCAGTTCCTGCGGATCGACACCGCCCAGCTCCGGATGGTTCGGGTCCTTGGGCGGTGAAGCCATGATCTTCGACCAGGCCTTGTCGAAGTCGATCAGCCCCTGCGCGATGACCTGACGTTCGGCCGAGTAGGTGCGCAGCAGTTCCGGCCGGGCGCGGCCCTGCAGCACGGCGGCCAGTTTCCAGCCCAGGTTGAAGGTGTCCTGCATCGACACATTCATGCCCTGGCCGGCCTTGGCGCTGTGCGTGTGGCAGGCGTCGCCGGCAATGAAGACG
>JANPHI010000007.1:0-6510 GCA_031424355.1 Betaproteobacteria bacterium | reverse complement strand
ACGTTGGGGTTCTTCAGCGCGGCGCCGCTGGGTGGGCGCGGGGCGATGAAGCCGTCGATGTCGCCGCGGTCCAGCATCTCGGAAATCGTCACACCTTCGGGCGCGTTTTCCAGCTTCACATCGGGCGGCAGTTGCAGCTTGATCTTCTCGGGCCGACCGGGCGTGTCGATGCCACCGCGCACCCACTGCACGTCTGACGGCTTGACGCCGAAATCGTCTTCCAGCACGGCGCGGGCCCAGACGTGGGCCGTCAGTTGGTATTCGGGCAGACCGATGCGCTTGCCCTTCAAATCTTCGGGCCGCTTGATGCGGTCCTTGCGCACGTAGATGCTGGTGTGGCGGAAGGCGCGCGACAGGAAGACCGGCACGGCGATGTAGGGGCACTCGCCGCGCGAATGCTTGACCAGGTAGCTGCTGAACGACAGCTCGCTGAGGTCGAATTCCAGCCCGCGAAAGGCGCGGAAGAAGGTCTCTTCGGGCGACAGCGTCATGCACACCGGATCGACACCGTCGATCTGCACGCTGCCGTCCAGCAGCGCGCGGGTGCGGTCGTAGTCGCCCAGGGCGATGGAGAGTTGAAGCTTGGACATGGGCGACCCTGCAGAGTGAAGCGCCGACTATAAACTTAGTGCCCTAAGTTATTCCTGAGCCTGGGCTTTCAGGTTGCGGCGCAGCACCACCGGCTGGGCGTTCCAGCGCCGCTTGGCCATCCAGGTGGCCAGCGCCGAGTCCAGGTAGTCGGCGTGGCCGGGGAACCAGCGGGCCAGTTCATCGGCCAGCGAACGCACGATGCCGGTGTTGCCCAGGGCCACCAGCGCCTGCACCTCTTCGACCGACTTCAACACCGCCGCGTGTTCGTCGATGTGGCAGTCGCGGGCCGGGAAATTCGTGTCCACCATCCAGGCGTTTTCGGAACCGAAATGGCGCCGCGCGTGCTCGGCGAAGGCGTCCAGTCTGGCGGCCACCTGGTCGGGTTCGGCCTGCTGCAGCCCCTGCACGCAGGCGACGAAATCGCGGTGCTCGGCGTCCATCTCGGCGTAGCCCATCAGCAGGCGGTCGTTCCATTCGATGGCGGCTTCGGTGCTCATGCGGCGCTGCCTTCGGCTTGCTGTTTCCACAGGTTCCACGGCCGGTCGATCTGGCCTTCGCAGGTGATGCGCGCGGCCTCGGCTTCGGCCGCGGTGAGGTATTCGGGTTCGCCCAGAGGCAGGCTCTGCAGCAGCAGCTGCGCGTTCACCTCGGCGTACACCGCGCGGTAGACGGCCACGCGCACCGAAGCCGCCACCACGGTGCAGCCGTGGCCGCGCATCAGCACCAGGCTGGCGCTGCCCAGCGTGCCTGCCAGCGCGGCACCGAGTTCGCGGTTGCGGATCAGCAGATCACTGCCGTTTCCGGCGGTGTCGCGCACCTCGAAGCGCGGCGCGCCCAGGTTGAAGGCGTCGCCCAGAAAGCCGCACATGTGGCACACCGGCCTGAAGCGCGCGCCCTTGGCGATGGCAAAGGGCAGCACCGCCGGCGAGTGGTTGTGCACCACGGCCATCACATCGGGCCGAGCCTTGTAGATCTCGCTGTGGATGTAGCGCTCCAGGTACAGCCGGGGCGGGTCGGCGGCCACGGCTTCGCCGGTGGCGATGCTGTATTCGACGATGTCGCCGGCCACCACCTGGCCCGGCGCCACGTTGCGCGCCATCAGGTAGCGGTCGGCCCGTGCCGGGTGGCGCGCGCTGACGTGGCCGAAGGCGTCGACGATGCGCTGGTGGAAGAGGATGCGGTTGGCGTCGACGAGGTCCTGGATCAGGTCGGCAGGGGCATCGGGCAATGGGCTCATTTGGATTTCGGAACTGCGGCTGCGGGCACGGGTCGTCAGGGTATCTCGACTTGTCACCGCCGCAGCCGAGCGACTACCCTCCCGCACCTTTTGGATGGAGTACGCAATGAATTGGAAGCCTGCGCGCGCAGCGTTCTTGTGGTGTGTGACGGCGTCGGTGGCCCTGACGGCGGCGGCGCAAACCGACTGGCCGGCCAAGCCCGTGACGGTGGTCGTGCCCTCGTCACCCGGTGGCGGCACCGACACCTATGGCCGCCTGCTGGCGCAGGCCTTGACCGAGCAACTGAAGCAGACCTTCATCGTCGAGAACAAGCCCGGCGCCAGCGGTGCCATTGGCGCCACGGCGGTGGCCGGTGCGGCGGCCGACGGCTACACGATGCTGGTGGCCAGCAATTCGTCGCTGGGCATCAACCCGGCGCTGTACAAGACGCTGAGCTACGACGTGGCGCGCGATTTCGCCCCCGTCACGCGCGGGGTCATCGCGCCCATGGTCATCGTGGCCCACCCGGGTGCGAAGTTGAAGACGATGCGCGAACTGGTCGAAGCCGGCAAACGCGAACCGCAGGCGCTGTTCTACGGCACGGCCGGCGTGGGCAGCCCGCTGTACATCGGCGTCCGGATGCTCGAAGAATCCACCGGCGCCCGCTACAGCCACGTGCCCTACAAGGGCGTGGGCCCGGCCTACCAGGACCTGCTGGCCGGCCGCCTGCAGTTCATGCTGACCGACCTGGCCAGCGTGCGGCCCTACATCGACGCCGGCAAGCTGCAGGCCCTGGCCATCACCGACAAGAGCGCACTGCTGCCGGCCGTGCCCACCTTCACCGAAGCCGGCTACCCGGGCTTCAAGGCCTTCACGGCCTTTTCGGTGATGCTGCCGGCCAAGGTGCCGCCGGCGCTGGTCAAGCGCATCGCCGCCGAGATCGCCAAGGCGATGAAGAACCCGGTCACCGTGCAGCGGCTGGAACAGGTTGCGCTGTTGCCGGTGCTGGACACGCCCGAACAGTTCGCCGCTTCGCTGAAGGCCGAGCAGGCCGAGTGGGGCGCTTTCATCCGCCAGCACAACATCACGCCCGAGTGACACCCGGCCCGGCGGCTCAGCGCCTGCCGGGCTCGTCCAGCACGCTGTCCACCAGCGCCAGGAAGTGCGCCAGGTCCACCGGCTTGGTCACGTAGTGCAGCGCACCGGCTTCCAGCGCTTCCTGCACCTGGCCGCTGGTCGCGTCGGCCGACACCACCACCACCGGGATGCGGGCCAGCGCGGCGTCCTGCTTCAGCTGGCGCAGCACGTCCAGGCCGCTGATGTCGGGCAGTTGCATGTCCAGCAGCACCAGGTCGGGCCGCGTGTCGCGGATGGCCGCCAGCCCCGGCAGGCCGCGCATCGAGACGTCCAGCAGCACCTGCGGGCGCTGCGCGAAGATGCCGCGCATGACCTCGATGTTGGTCTCGTTGTCTTCCACGTAGTGCACGCGGCGTTCGCGGTAGGGCGCGGGCTGGGTGTCGCTGTAGCGCGCCGCCGGGTGCGGGGCGCTGTCGGCGGCGGGCAGGCGCAGCGTGAAGATCGAACCGACGCCGGCTTCGCTGCTGGCCTGCAGCGCGCCGCCCATCAGGGCGGTCAGGCCCTGGCTGATGACCAGGCCGATGCCCGTGCCTTCGATGCCGCTGTTTTCACGCCCCAGCCGGTTGTAGGGCTGGAACAGTGCGGCCAGTTGCTCGGGCGTCAGGCCCAGGCCGGTGTCGCTGACGGTCAGTTCCACGCTGTCGCCGGGCTCGTCGCCGTGGGCTGGCACGCGGCGGGCGGTGACGGTCAGCGCGCCGCCGTCGCGGTTGTACTTGACGGCGTTCGACAGCAGGTTCGTCAGCACCTGCTTGAGCCGCAGCGGGTCGGCGACGACGCCCTCGGCGCCCGGCTCGATGGCGTGCGCCACCGCGATGCCGCGCGCCGCCGCGTCGGCCGCCACCAGTTCCAGGCAGCCCGCCAGCAGCGGTTCCAGTGCCACCGGGGCCAGGCTGATTTCGACCGTGCCCGACTCGATGCGCGCCAGTTCCAGCGTTTCGTTGATCATCTCCAGCAGGTGCCAGCCGGCGCGCTGGATGCGCTGCGCCCAGTCCTGCTGGCGCGCCGCCAGCGGCGGCTCGCGGTCCAGGCCGAGCAGTTGCGAAAAGCCGATCATGGCGTTCAGCGGCGTGCGCAGTTCGTGGCTCATGCGCGAAACGAATTCGGTCTTCGCGCGGTTCGCCGCCTCGGCCCGCAGGCGGGCTTGCTCTGACGATTCCAGGCGCAGCGTTTCGGTGATGTCCTGCAGCGCGCACACCATGCGCAGCACGCGGCCATCGGGGCCGCGCATCACGCTGGCGGTGGCGCTGACGACGCGTTCGCGGCCGGCGCCGTCGCGCAGCCGCAGCCTTTGCACCATGGTGTCGGACGCGCTGTGCAGCAGCTCGCGGCGCCAGACCCGCAGGCGTTCGGCGTCGTCGGGCCGCACCAGTTCCACCACCGACATGCGCTTCAGCCGGCGCGCGCTGCGGCCCAGCATCTCGCGCAGCGCCGGGTTGCTTTCGATGATGTGGCCTTGCGGGTCCAGGAACATCACACCCAGCGGCACGTGGTCCAGGATGCTGCGCAAGCGGGCCTCGCTTTCGCGCAGCGCGGTCTCGGCGTGTTCACGGTCCTGCATCTCGCGGCGCAGGCTGGCGGTGCTGGCTTGCACGGCCACTTCGGTGCGCCGGCTGTGGCCGGTCACCGTCAACAGCAAGGCGCCCAGCATGGCCGATGCGGCCAGCCCGGCCAGCGACAGCAGCCAGGCCGCTTCACGCTGCCGGCCCGGCACGGCAGCGCGCGGTGCGCTGATGTGCAGTTCGGCGTGGCGGCCGCCCAGGTCGAGCAGGCGGCTGGCGTGGAAATCGGTGGCGCCGCCGGCTGCGGCCGCTGCGTCGGCGCCGGGCGCTGCGCAGGCCTCGCCGCCGGCCAGGCGCCGATGGGGCATGCCGGCTTCGGTGTCCAGCAGGCACCAGCGCAGGTACTGCTGGTCGGGGCGCGCCAGGTTCTGCAGCAGGCGCTCGCTGCGCACGGTGACGAAAACCACACCGCGGAATTGCGCCCGGCGTTCGGCGGCGTTGGTCGGCTCGCCGCGGTACAGCGCCTGGTAGATCACCAGGCCGGTTTCGCGGCCGGTGGCCTGGGTCAGCGTGAAACCGGCGGTGGCCACCGGGTGGCCGCTGTCCCGGGTGGCCAGGATGGCGGCGCGGGCCGCCGGGATCGACAGCGCATTGACACCCAGTGCGGCCTGGTTGCCCTCGGTCGGTTCGATGTAGCGCAGCGCCACCACCTCGCCGTCGGCCGCCCGTGCTGCGCCGTCGTCGCGGTCGAAGACGCGGAAATGGACATCGCCCTGGCTGTGCGCGCTGGCCTCGAAACCGGGCAGTTCACCCAGCGCGACCCGCGCGCTGTAGCCCACGGCCTGCAATTCGATGGGTTGGGCCAGCCACCAGCGCGCGGCCTGGTGCAGGGTTTCGCGGTCCATGTCGCGGCGGCCCCGGCTGGCGCCATGCAGGGCCTGCAGGGCGTGCAGCGGCGCGGCCATGCGCACCTGTGCCGCACCCGACAGGCGGTCGGCATCGCGCTCGAAGGTGGCGCGCAGGCGTTGCTCGTCGAGCCGGGTGAATTCGTGGATGCCCAGGCCCACCAACCCCATCGCCACCAGCAGCGGCAGGGCCAGCGTGCGCCGGCGCGGTCGCCAGTCGGCGGCAGGCCGGGCCACGAAGGTCAGCACCAGCGGCGCGGCGATCAGCACGCCCAGCGTGTCGCCCACCCACCAGGTCAGCCCGTTGGTCAGCGCGCCTTCACGGGCCACCCCGCCGGTGACCAGCAGCACGGCGGTGCCCACGCTGGCGCTGATGCAGCAGGCCAGCGGCGCGGCCAGCAGGCCGAAGCGCAGGATGTCGCGCGGCGCGTTCAGCACCACCGGCAGGCTCACATGGCGCCGCACCAGCGCGGCACCCACCACCGCCTGCAGCACCGCGCCGGCCGCAATCAGCGGCGGCGCCAGCGCCTGCAGGCCCGCCAATTGGTCGTGCTGCACCGCCAGCAGCAGGTTGACCGCACAAGACCCCAGCCAGATGCCCGGCCAGGCCGCACGGCCGTAGACCAGCGCCACAGCCAGCGCAATGCCGGCGGGCGGGTAGAGCGCCAGCGCGTAGCCCAGCGGCGCGCTCAGCGCGATCGACAACCAGCCCGCCAAGGCGTAGGCCACGGCGCTGAACAGCGCCACGCCCACCGCCCGGACGCCGGTGGCGGTCACACGTTGAACAGGAAATTCAGCACGTCACCGTCCTTCACGACGTACTCCTTGCCCTCGGCGCGCATCTTCCCGTGGTCCTTGGCGCCCTGTTCGCCCTTGAAGGCGATGAAGTCGTCGAAGGCGATGGTCTGGGCGCGGATGAAGCCCTTCTCGAAGTCGGTGTGGATGACCCCGGCCGCCTGTGGCGCGGTGTCGCCGATGTGGATGGTCCAGGCGCGCACTTCCTTCACGCCGGCGGTGAAGTAGGTCTGCAGGCCCAGCAGCTTGAAGGCCGCGCGGATCAGCCGGTTCAGCCCCGGCTCGTCCTGCCCCATTTCCTGCAGGAACATGGCCTTGTCGTCGTCTTCCATGTCGGCCAGTTCGGCCTCGGTCTTGGCGCAGATG
>JANPHI010000006.1:0-4768 GCA_031424355.1 Betaproteobacteria bacterium | reverse complement strand
GGCGGCCAGGCGGTGTCGCAGACGGTGGCGGCCATGAAGCAGATCGCGGCCAAGATCGGCATCATCGACGACATCGCCTACCAGACCAATTTGCTGGCGCTGAACGCGGCCATCGAAGCAGCCCGCGCCGGCGACCACGGCAAGGGCTTCGCGGTGGTGGCGGCCGAGGTGCGCAAGCTGGCCGAACGCAGCCAGGAAGCGGCGCAGGAAATCGGCGCGCTGGCCGGCAACAGCGTGTCCACCGCCGAACGCGCGGGCAAGCTGCTGGACGAGATCGTGCCCAGCATCCGCAAGACCAGCGAACTGGTGCAGGAGATCGCTGCCGCGTCGGCCGAGCAGAGCCAGTCGGTGACGCAGATCGGCGGCGCGATGGGCCAGCTCAGCAAGGCCACGCAGCAGAACGCGTCGGCGTCTGAAGAACTGGCGGCGACGTCGGAAGAACTGTCGGGCCAGGCCGAGCAGCTGCAGCAGGCGGTGGCCTTCTTCACGCTGGCGCAAGACGCGCAGCCGGCACGCCGCGGTGCGGCCGACGGACGGGGCAACAACGGCAACAACGAACGCCGTGCCGCCGGTTCGCCGATGCGCGGTGGTGCAGCACCGTCCACACCCAAGAAGGCCGTCAGCAACAGCCTCGCGACGGGCACCCATGGCAACTTCCGCCCTTACTGATGCGGTGCCCGCGGCCGACGGCGTGGCAGCCGTTCGGCCCGGCCACTTCCTGACCTTCACGCTCGGTGCGGACCTGTTCGCCCTGGACATCCGCAGCGTGCGCGAAATCATCCAGGTCTGCGCGATGACGCCGGTGCCACTGATGCCCGGTTTCGTGCGCGGTGTGATCAACCTGCGCGGTGCCGTGGTGCCGGTCATCGACCCCCACGCGCGCTTCGGGCGGCCGCGTGCCGAACTGGGCAAGAAGAGCTGCATCGTCATCTTCGAAGGCCTGCAGCGGGCCGGCGAGAAGGTCGACCTCGGGTTGCTGGTGGACGCGGTGAGCGCGGTGGTGGAGATTGCCCCCGCGAGCATCGAGGAAGCGCCGAATTTCGGCGCCACCGTGCGCCGCGACTACATCCGCGGCGTGGGCAAACTGGGCAAGCGCTTCGTCGTGATCCTGGAACCCGCGAAGGCTTTCGACATCGACGACATGGCCCACCTGTGTGAAGCCGCGCAACTCGAAATCGCATGAACGAACTGCACGATCGCACCTTCCAGCAGATCACGGCGCTGATGCACGGCGCCGTGGGTCTGTCTTTCGCCCAGAGCAAGAAGCCGCTGGTCTCGACGCGCCTGGCCGGGCGCATCCAGCGCCTGGGCCTGGACAGCTACGAGGACTATTACGCGCTGATCAGCCGCGCCGACGACGGCGGCGAATTCCAGATGGCGGTCGACTTGCTGACCACCAACGAGACCTACTTCTTCCGCGAGCCGGCGCACTACCAGTTGCTGGCCGACGAGCTGTCGCGCAACAAGCCCAAAAGCCTGCGGGTGTGGAGCGCGGCCTCGTCCTTCGGCGACGAGGCCTACAGCACCGCCATGCTGCTGAGCGAGCTGCAGCAGCAGGGCCGCATCGGCAACGACTGGCAGATCCTGGGCACCGACATCAGCGACCGCGTGCTGAAGAGCGCGGTGCAGGGCGTCTACCCGCAAGAGCGGCTTCGCGAGGTGTCGCCCGAACGCCTGCGCCGCCACGCGCTGCGCGGCGAAGGCGAATCGGAAGGCCTGGTGCAGGTGCACCCCAAGCTGCGCGAACGCGTGCGCTTCGGGCAGCTGAACCTGTGCCAGCCCATCGACGGCATCGGGCCTTTCGACGTCGTCTTCCTGCGCAATGTGCTGATCTATTTCGACCCGCCCACCAAGAGCGCGGTGGTCGACCGCGTGCTGTCGCAACTGCGCCCCGGCGGCCTCTTCTTCATCGGCACGGCGGAAGGCCGCGTGCCCTGCAAGACGCCGCTGCAGGTGCTGGCGCCGGGCGCCTTCCGCAAGGTGGACGCATGACGGTGGCGCGGTGAACGCCACCGTGTCCCCGGGACAGTCCTGGGCCGCCAAGGCGGCGCGCGTGATCACGCTGCATCCCGGTGACGTGACCTGGGGCGACCAGGGCGACCGCCTGGAAACGCTGCTGGGCTCCTGCGTGGCCATCGTGCTGACCGACCCGCGCCGCACCGGCGGCGTGATGTGCCATGTGGTGCACAGCAAGCCCGCTTCAGGCTCAGGCTCAGGCTCAGGCTCGGGGTCGGGGTCGGGGTCGGGGTCGGCATCTGCCGACAGCAGCCACCACGGCGCGGCGGCGCTGCGCGCCATGGGCGGCCTGCTGCGCGCCCATGCCATCGAACCGCGCCTGTGCGAGGCCTACGTCTACGGCGGCGGCAACATGTTCCCCAGCCTCTACCCGCAGGCCAACGTCGGCGAGAACAACGCCCGCTGGGCGCTGCAGGCGCTGGACGAAGCCGGTATCCGCGTCTTGCACCACGACCTGGGTGGCAGCAGCTACCGCCGCCTGGCCTGGACCGTGGGCCCTGAACTGCCGCGCGTCGTCGCGGTGCCGATCTGAAAGCGCCGACATGGCCATCCGTGTGTACATCGTTGACGACTCCGCGGTGGTGCGGCAGACGCTGACCCATCTGCTGCAGGGCGAGCCCGACATCGAGATCGTCGGCGCCGCCCCCAACCCGCTGCTGGCCGCGCCCGTGTTGCGCAAGAACCCGCCCGACGTGCTGCTGCTGGACATCGAAATGCCCGGCATGGACGGCCTGACCTTCCTGCGCCAGATCATGGAAGAGCGGCCGATCCCGACCGTCATCTGTTCGACGCTGACCGAGGCCGGCAGCAAGATGGCGCTGGACGCGCTGGCCGCCGGCGCCGTGGCCGTGGTGGCCAAGCCGCGCCTGGGGCTGAAGCAATTTCTCGAAGAGTCGCGGCGCGAACTGGTGCAGACGCTGAAGACCGCCGCGCGGGCCCGGCCCGGTGCGCAGCGGTCGGTGGCGCCGGCGCTGCGCGCGGCCGGCGCTGCGCCGCACTCAACGTCTGCTGCAGCGTCGCGGCCGGCGGCCACAGCGCCGGCCAGCCTGCACGCGCTGTCGGTCAACAAGCCCATCGTGCTGGGCAGTTCCACCGGCGGCACGCAGGCCATCGAAGCGGTGCTGCAGGCCCTGCCAGCCGACGCGCCGGGCATCGCCATCGTGCAGCACATGCCCGAGAAATTCACCGCGATGTACGCCGAACGGCTGGACGGCGTGTGCGCGATGCGCGTGCGCGAAGCGCGTGACGGTGACCGGCTGGAACGCGGCCTGGTGCTGATCGCCCCCGGTGGCCGGCACATGCAACTGCGCAAGGCAGGCGGCCAGTATTTCGCGGTGGTGCTGGACGGCCCGCCGGTCAACCGCCACAAGCCGTCGGTGGACGTGCTGTTCCGATCCGCCGCCGACTGCGCGGGCGCCGACGCGCTGGCCATCATCCTCACCGGCATGGGCGACGACGGCGCGCGCGGCATGAAGCTGCTGCACGACAAGGGCGCGCGCACCGTGGCGCAGGACGAAGCCAGCTGCGTGGTCTTCGGCATGCCGAAAGAAGCCATCGCCATCGGCGCGGTGGACGAGGTGATGCCGCTGGGGCAGGTGGCGCGCGCCATCCTGCGCTTCGACCAGCGCGGCTGAGCGGCTGGCGCTGCACCGCCCGGCTGCAGGTCACGGCCGCGACAGGCCGGTGCGGCGGCGCCGCTGACAATCGGCGGCATGGGCACCATCCACCTCGTCCGCCACGGACAAGCCAGCTTCGGCGCGGCCGACTACGACCAGCTCAGCGAACTGGGCACCCGCCAATGCCACGCACTGGGGCAGTGGTTCGCCGCACGCGGCACGCGCTTCGACGGCGTCTTGCGCGGCACGCTGCGGCGCCACGCGCAGTCGCTGGCGGCCATCACCGAAGGCCACGGCGACGTGCCCGCCGCGCTGGAATGGCCGGGGCTGAACGAGTACGACAGCGAGGCGCTGATCCGCGCCATCCACCCCGGGCCGCTGGCCAAGCCGGACACGCCCGAGGTCTACCGCGCGCACTTCCGTTTGCTGCGCCAGGCGCTGGCGGCCTGGATGGCCGGCAGCACGCAACCGGTGGGCATGCCCAGCTGGCAAGGCTTCGTGGCCGGCGTGACCGGCGCGCTGGACCACGTGCGCCAGCACCACCAAGGCGACGTGCTCATCGTGTCCAGCGGTGGGCCCATCTCGACCGCCATCGCGCAGGTGCTGGGCGCGCCCGACGCGACCATGATCGAGCTGAACATGCGCACCCGCAACAGTTCACTCACCGAATTCGCCTACACGCCCAAGCGCTGCATGCTGCAGGCCTACAACCAGGTGCCGCACCTGGATCACCCGGAACGGCGCGACTGGTTGACCTACTCCTGAAGCGGTTGGCCCGGCCCGACGAATAATCGGGTTCGCGACACCGCAGAACAGCCGTACAGGGCACGAGGCACACCGTGGCAAACACCGCTTGGCAGATCGCAGTCGTGGGCGCCGGCCCGGTGGGGCTGGCCCTGGCGCTGCACGCGCAGCAACTGCTGCCGCACGCCCACATCACCCTCTTCGACGCGCGCCCGCTGGACCGCGACGTGGCCGGCGACCCGCGCACGCTGGCGCTGTCGCTGGGCAGCGTGCAATTCCTGCAGCGCCTGGGCGCCTGGCCGGCGGCGGCGGCGCAGGCCCAGGCCATCACCGAAGTGCACGTGTCGCAGCAGCCGCCGTCACTGGCCGAAGCGCAGGTGCTGCTGCGCGCC
>JANPHI010000005.1:0-8675 GCA_031424355.1 Betaproteobacteria bacterium | reverse complement strand
CCGTAGCGCGCCTTGTTCAGGCAGCCGAAGGGCCCCTTCAGGCCATTCACGTTGGGCAGTAGCTGCGCTTCAGGAACGAAGACATCGTCCATCACGATCTCGCCGGTGATGCTGGCGCGCAGGCTCATCTTGCCTTCGATCTTGGGCGCGCTGAGGCCCGGCATGCCCTTCTCGAGGATGAAGCCGTGGATGCTCTCTTGGCCGCCCGTCACCCAGCCACCCTGGCCGTCCGGCTCTTCCTTCTTGGCCCAGACCACGAACACGTCGGCGATGGGGCTGTTGGTGATCCACATTTTGCTGCCCTTCAGCACGTAGCCGGCCACGCCGTCGCGCGTGGCGGGCTTGGCACGGGTCAGCATGCTGGCCGGGTCGCTGCCGTGGTTGGGCTCGGTCAGGCCGAAGCAGCCTATCCACTCGCCAGTGGCCAGCTTGGGCAGGTATTTCTGCCGCTGGGCTTCGCTGCCGTAGGCGTGGATGGGGTGCATCACCAGGCTGCTCTGCACGCTCATCGCGCTGCGGTAGCCGGAATCGACACGCTCCACCTCGCGCGCCACCAGGCCGTAGCAGACGTGGTTCAGGCCGGCGCAGCCGTAGCCGTCGATGGTGCTGCCCAGCAGGCCCAGTTCGCCCATCTCGGACATGATGGTGCGGTCGAAGGTCTCATGCCGCGCGGCCATCAGCACCCGGGTCTGCAGGCGTTCCTGGCAGTAGGTGTGGGCGGCATCGCGCACCGCGCGTTCGTCGGCGGTGAGCTGGCTGTCGAAGAAGAAAGGGTCTTCCCAATTGAACTTGGTGGCCATCGCAAGCGTCTCCTGATAATCCGTCGGAGTGTAAGGAATCGCGGCGCCGCCCGACCCTTGCAGGGTCAGTCAAACGGAAAGGATCGTGAGCATGGGTCAGCAAGTCATCACGCTGGGCGGGGGCTGTTTCTGGTGCGTCGAGGCGGTCTTCGAACTGGTGGACGGGGTCAGTGCCGTCGAGAACGGCTATTGCAACGGCACCGTCGTGCGGCCCAGCTACGAGCAGGTGTGCACGGGCACGACCGGCCACAACGAAGTGGTGCGCGTGACCTACGACGACGCGCAGATCAGCCTGCGCGAAGTGCTGGAGATCTTCTTCGTCGTGCACGACCCGACCACCTTGAACCGCCAGGGCAACGACGCCGGCACGCAGTACCGCAGCGGCATCTATTTCGAACGCACCGAGGATGAAGCCGTGGCGCGCGAGGTGCTGGCCGAGGTGCAAGCCGCGATGGGCGGGCGTGTGGTGACCGAACTGCTGCCGCTGACCAACTACAGCCGGGCCGAGGCCTACCACCAGCACTACTTCGCCAACCACCCGGGACAGGGCTATTGCGCCTTCGTGGTCGCGCCCAAGGTCGAGAAGTTCAAACGCACCTTCAAGGCCCGCGTGCGCGCCTGAGGCGGGAAGGCGACTGCTGACTGCGCCGGGCGGTAGCTGCCCGCCGTCGGCTCAGAACACCAGGCTGCCGCCCGCCGGTTCCAGGTCGGGGAAGAGGGTGTCCAGACCCCGACGCAGCAACTGGCGGCGGCCACGGTGGTCCAGGTCCACGCCTTCGAGCGCGGCAAAGGCCGGGGCGCGCAGCAGCCACAGGTCTACCGGTTCTTCCGCATGTTCGACCAGGCTGCGCAGCCAGTCGTTGCCGCTGGCGCCTTCCAGCACGTACAGAAATGTCAGCTTCAGATCGGCGAAGGCCTGGTGGGCGGCGACACGGGCGCGGCGGTCGCCGGGCAGGCCGGCGCCGACGGTGTAGTCGCGGGGTGCGGTTTGCAGGTGGTGCATCACAGCGGGGCGAATTGCGAGCGCGGCGCGCGGATGGGGAAATGGCGGTTCAGCAGCGCCAGCCGGTGGTCGGCCTCGGCCTGGCTGTGGGCCACGCCGACCAGACGGAACACCTCGGCACGGGCATGCCACAACTCGCGCAGCGAATGGCACTGGACTATGCGCTGGCGCAGGGTGTCGGCGTCTTCGCCGACCACGTCGGCCAGTGTGTTCAGGAATTCGCTGCGCACGCCGGGCAGGCGGTTCATCGGTGGCGCGGCGTCTTGCGGTGCCGGCGCCATCAGCCAGAACAGCAGGCGTTCCCAGGCCGATGCCGGCGCGCAGCGCAGTGAAGGCGGCGGCACTTCGGCATGCAGGCCGCTGTGGGGCGACAGCGTCGTCGTCGGCCGGCCCCACAGGGCGGCGCGACGGCGTGTGTCGGGGCGAAACAGGGGGCGGAACGAATGCAACATCTCGGCTGTATCGGAAATAGGTTCCGAACTCTTGAGCCTGATGTTGCTGCGGCAAGGCCCCGGGCCATGCCGGAAGTAGCGGCGTGTTGAGGGGCCAGTTCCCCGTCAGGGTCGCTCAGCGCCGCTCAGAGTGCGCCGATCAGAGTGCGCCGTAGGTGGCCTTGCGCTGTGCGGTGTAGGCCCACCAGGGGCGCGGCTCGGCACCGGCCATGAAGTCGGTGGCGGCCATGAAGGTGTCCAGCACGCAGGGGTCGTGGCGCTTGCCGGTGACGGTGCACAGGCGGTGGTAGAGCGCCAGCGCGTCGGCGCCGATCAACTCGGCGGGCCGCTGCACGCCGATCAAACGCAGGTCGCCCGCAATCGACGGCCCGATGTTGGGCAGCTGTTCCAGTTGCAGGCATTCGGCCGCCGTGCGCGCCTTGCGCGGGGGCAGGGCCTTGGGCGGGTGCATCTTGGGGGAGGGTGTCAGCCAGGCCGCCATGGCTACATCAGCATGGTGTTGCGGATCAGCCCGACGGCGATGCCTTCGAGCTCGAAATCTTCGGCGTCGGACGGCACGAAGATGGTCTTGAAGTCGGGGTTTTCGGCCAGCAGTTCAATGCCTTTGGCGGTGCGGCGCAGGCGCTTGACGGTGACGTCGTCGCCCAGGCGTGCCACGACGATCTGGCCGTTCTTGGCGTCGGTGGCCTTCTGCACGGCCAGCAGGTCGCCGTCGAGGATGCCGGCGTCGCGCATGCTCATGCCGCGCACCTTCAACAGGTAGTCGGGGCGGCGGGCGAACATCGAAGCTTCCATCAGGTAGCTCTGGTCGATGTGTTCCTGCGCCAGGATGGGGCTGCCGGCGGCCACGCGGCCCACCAGCGGCAACGTCAGTTGCGCCAGGTTAGGCAGCGGCAGCATGTACTGCTTGCTGTACTGGTGCTGGAAGGGCGCCAGCCGCGCCTCGGCCAGCGCCTTCAATGTGTCAGACTTCAAACGGATGCCGCGCGAGGTGCCACCGACCAGTTCGATGACGCCTTTGCGGGCCAGGGCCTGCAGGTGTTCTTCGGCGGCGTTGGCCGATTTGAAGCCGAGTTCGGCAGCGATCTCGGCGCGCGTCGGCGGGGCGCCGGTGCGTTCGATGGCGCTTTGCACCAGGTCGAGAATTTGCTGCTGGCGGGCGGTGAGCTTCGGGCTTTCGTCCATCGTTGGGGTCGCACGGGGCGATCAGGGCACTGGCCATTTATCCAGTCACTGTATTTTCATCCAGAAATCGAAACATGACCAGTGCCGCGCATTTGAATGGCGACTTGATCACCGTGATCCTGGGCACCGGCGGCACCATCGCCGGCACCGCCGCCAGCGCGCAGGACAGCATCGGCTACCGCGCCGCGCAACTGGGCATCGCGGATCTGGTGGCGGCGGTACCGGCTTTGCGCGGGCTGCCGCTGGAAGCCGAGCAGGTGGCGCAGATCGACAGCAAGGACATGTCCCACGCCGTGTGGCAGTTGCTGGCGCAGCGCGCGGCGGCGCACCTGGCGCGGCCCGAGGTGGGCGGCGTGGTCGTCACCCACGGCACCGACACGCTGGAAGAAACCGCCTACTTCCTGCACCGCGTGCTGGCGCCGACCAAGCCGCTGGTACTGACCGCCGCGATGCGCCCGGCCACCGCGCTGCTGGCCGACGGCCCGCAGAACCTGCTGGATGCGGTGACGCTGGCCCGCCACGGCGGCGCGCGCGGCGTGATGGCGGTGCTGGCCGGCGAGGTGTTCGCGGGCACTGCCTTGCGCAAGGCGCACACGCACAGGCTGGACGCCTTTGAAGCGGGTGACGACGGCTTGTTGGCGGTCATCGAAAGCGGCGTGCTGCGCCGCTTCCGGCCGTGGCCTGAAGCGCTGTCGCTGGGACTGACTTTGATCGCCGGCGATGCCAGCGACTGGCCGCGCGTCGAGATCGTGATGAACCACGCGGGCACGGATGGCCGCCTGGTCGATGCCCTGGTGGCGCAGGGCCTGCAAGGCCTGGTGCTGGCCGGCACCGGCAATGGCAGCCTGGGCGTTGACCTCGAAGCCGCCGCGCTGCGCGCGCAAGGCGCTGGCGTGCGCGTGCTGCGGGCCAGCCGCTGCGCCCACGGCGCGGTGCTGGGCGACGCCGGCCCGCTGCCCAGCGCCGGGGCGCTGAGTGCGGTGCAGGCCCGCGTGGAGGTGCTGTTGCAAAGTCTTCTGGCGGCCGACAAGGGCTGAAAGCAATACGGCGCGGTTGCCCGCGCCGCACTGCCTTCTAGCGGCGCAGGTGGCCGCGAGGATCAGGCTTGGTCAGACCACCGACAGCGTCACGTCGATGTTGCCGCGCGTGGCGTTCGAGTAAGGGCAGACCTCGTGCGCCGTGGCGACCAGGGCTTCGGCCGCAGCCTTGTCCATGCCCGGCACGCTGATGGCCATGGTCACCGCGATGCCGAAGGCGCCGGGCTTGCCGGTCATCGGGCCGATGGACACGTCGGCGGTGGCCGAGACTTCCGCCGGCAGCGTGATCTTCTGGCGCGCGGCCACGGCCTCCATCGCACCGATGAAGCAGGCCGAGTAGCCCGACGCGAACAGCGCTTCCGGGTTGGCGCCGACGCCGCCCGGGCCGCCCAGTTCCTTGGGCGTGACCAGCGCGAGCTGGATCGCGCCGTCGCTGGATGCGGTGGTGCCGGTGCGGCCACCGGTGGACGTGGCGTGGGCGGTGTAAACAGCTTTGTCGATGGCCATGGTGAGGTCTCTTTCGTCGGTTGAAGAAAAGGGTGGGACAGGTTGCGTGGCTGCGGTCGTTCAGGCCACGCGGGGGAGGGAAGCGGTGATCTCGGCGCGCAGCGCCTGCAGGCGGGCCGTCAGGCTGGCCAGTTCGCCCAGCTCGCAGCCGGAAGCACGGGCCACGGCCGGCGGCACGCTGCCGGCCTTGCGCTTCAGCGCGCGGCCGCTCGGTGTCAGCTGCAGCAGCACGCGGCGTTCGTCGGCGGTGTCGCGCAGACGCTGGATCAGGCTGGCGCCCTCCAGGCGCTTCAGCAACGGCGTCAGCGTGCCCGAATCGAGCGCCAGGCGTTCACCCAGTTGCGACACGGTGATGCCGTCGCCTTCCCACAGCACCAGCATCACCAGGTATTGCGGGTAGGTCAGGCCCAGCGGTTCCAGCAGCGGCTTGTAGAGCTTGGTCATGGCCAGCGAGGCCGAATACAGCGCGAAGCACAGCTGGTGGTCCAGCAGCAGCCACGAGGCCGGCGTGTCGGTGTTGCTGTTGCGTGTGGAAGCTGCTGCGCGTGCCATCGCTGAACTGTAGTTCGCAATTGAATTGCGTGCAATTCAATAACCCCGATCAAGGCCGGGTTGCAACCACGGGCGCCGGGTTACCGGCTCTGCGGTCTGCTGCCGCCGCAACGCCGCCGCAACGCCGCCGCTTCAGCCGGCGGCGTTGATGGCTTCGATTTCCGACTGCAGCGCCAGCCAGCGCTCTTCCAGCTGCGTCACTTCGGCGGCGATGTGGTTCAGGCGGCGGCCGGTTTCGGCGATGGCGCCCGGCGAGCGCTTGCCCGCGCTCAGCTGCCCTTCGAGATCGGCCTTCTCGCCGCCCAGCTTGGCCAGGCGGGCGTCGATCTCCTGCACTTCCATGCGCAGCGGCCGCGTCTGGTTGGCGATCAGCGAACGCGAACGGGCGGCGTCCTTGCGGTCGTCGCGCGGGGCGGTGCCGGGCTTGGCGGCCACGGGCGGACTGCCTTTCGCGCCGCCGCCTTTGGGGACGTAGGGCGCTGCCGCCGGCACCTCGGGCATGGGCGCACCCGCCGACTTGGGCGGGTCGGGCAGCGGCTGGCCGCGCGCGGCGGCGCGCGACACGTCGAGCAGCCACTTCTGGTAGTCGTCCAGGTCGCCGTCGAAAGGCTGCACCTGGCCTTTGGCCACCAGCCAGAACTCGTCGCAGGTTTCGCGCAGCAAGGCGCGGTCGTGGCTGACCAGCATCACCGTGCCTTCGAATTCGTTCAGCGCCATCGACAGCGCTTCGCGCGTGGTCAGGTCCAGGTGGTTGGTCGGCTCGTCCATCAGCAGCAAATTGGGGCGCTGCCAGACCAGCATGGCCAGCACCAGCCGCGCCTTCTCGCCGCCCGACAGGCTGCCCACGGCCTGCTGCACCATTTCGCCGACGAAGCGGAAGCGGCCGAGGAAGTCGCGCAACTCTTGCTCACGCGCCGGCGGGCCGACGTCGCGCGCCAGCCGCACCATGTGCATCAGCGGGCCGTCGTCCAGGCTCAGCACGTCCAGTTCCTGCTGCGCGAAGTAGCCGATGACCAGGCCCTTGCCTTCGGTGGCGTGGCCGCCCAGCGGCGCCAGGGCCTTGGCGATGGTCTTGACCAGCGTCGACTTGCCCTGGCCGTTGGCGCCCAGGATGCCGATGCGCTGGCCGGCCAGCACGCTGCGGCTGAAGTCTTTGACGATGGCGTTGTGGCCGTAACCGCAGCACAGCTTGTCGAAGCTGAGCATGGGGTTGGGCAGGCTCAGCGGCTCACGGAATTCGAACTGGAAGTCGCTGCTGGTCAGCACCGGTGCCAGTTTCTCCATGCGTGCCAGCGCCTTCACGCGGCTCTGCGCCTGCTTGGCCTTGCTGGCCTTGGCCTTGAAGCGGTCGATGAACTTCTGCAGGTGGTTGATGCGGTCTTGCTGCTTGCCGAAAGCGGCGGCGGCCAGCGTCATGCGCTCGGCGCGCATTTCTTCGAAGGCGCTGTAATTGCCGCCGTAGCGCGTCAGCGTCTGCTCGTCCAGGTGGACGGTGACGCGGGTGATGGCGTCGAGGAATTCGCGGTCGTGGCTGATGATCAGCAGCAGCCCATCGAAGCGCTTCAGCCAGGCTTCCAGCCAGACCAAAGCGTCCAGGTCCAAGTGGTTGGTCGGCTCGTCCAGCAGCAGCAATTCGGCCGGGCACATCAGCGCGCGTGCCAGTTGCAAGCGCATGCGCCAGCCGCCGGAAAAACTGTTGACCGGTGCGTCCAGCTGTTCGTTCCTGAAGCCCAGGCCCAGCAGCAGCGCCTGTGCGCGGGCGGGGGCGTCGAAGGCGCCGGCCTCGTCCAGCGCCATGTGGGCGTGGGCCATCGCGTTGCCGTCGCCGCTGGCTTCGGCGGCGGCCAGTTCGGCTTGCGCGGCGACCAGCGGCAAGTCGCCTTGCAGCACGAAGTCGGTGGCTCCGTCTTCGGTTTCGGGCATTTCCTGCGCCACTTCACCGACGCGCCAGCGCGGTGGAATTTCCACGTCGCCGCTGTCGGCCTGCAGGCGGTTGGTCATCAGCGAAAACAGGCTGGACTTGCCGGCGCCGTTGCGCCCGATCAGACCGACCTTTTCACCCGGTTGCAGCGTGACGTTGGCGTTCTGCAGCACGACCTTGACGCCGCGCCGCAGCGTGATGTTGCGCAGGTTGATCATGCCAACTGCTCGCGCGTCAGCAGCAGGACCTGGTCGTCGCCAGCGCTGGTGGACAGCCACACGGGCAGCAAACGCGGGAAGGCTTTTTCGAAGTGCTCGCGCTCGTTGCCGATTTCCAGCACCAGCACGCCTTCTTCGGACAGCCGGCGCGACACGTTGCGCAGCAGGTCGCGGACGAAGTCCATGCCGTCGGTGCCGCCGTGGCTGTTGCCGTCCAGGGCCAGGGCCGGTTCGGCGCGGAATTCAGGGGGCAGCAAATTCATCGAATCGCGGTTCACGTAGGGCGGGTTGCACAGGATCAGGTCGTAGGTGCCCGGCGCGGCGGCCAGGCCGTCGCCCACGGCCAGCGTGATGCGGTCTTGCAGGCCGTGGCGCTGCACGTTCAGCGCAGCCACGGCCAGGGCGTCGGCCGAGATGTCGGTGGCGCGCACCTGCACATCGGGAAAGGCCAGCGCGGCCAGCACGGCCAGGCTGCCGTTGCCGGTGCACAGGTCCAGCACGCGCCGGGTGTTGTCCGACAACCAGGCGTCCAGCGTGCCGTCCATCAGCGGTTCGGCGATCAGCGAACGCGGCACGATGACGCGCTCGTCCACCGTGAAAGCCACGCCTTGCAGCCAGGCTTCGCCGGTCAGGTAAGCGGCTGGCTTGCGCGTGCCGATGCGCTGCGCGATCAGGGCGTTGACCTGCGCCGTTTCGGCGTCGTTCAACACGCGTTCGGCATGTTCGTCCAAGCCGTCCAGCGGCAGGCCCAGTCGCCACAGCACCAGCCAGGCGGCCTCGTCAAAAGCGTTGGTGGTGCCGTGGCCGTAGGCCACTTCGGCACGTTCAAGCTCAGCGCTCGCGTGCTCGACCATCTCGATCAGTGTCATTGCAGAAAGGTTTCCAGCGTGCGTCGGTAGACGTTCTTCAGGGGTTCGATGGCGGCCACATCCACCCACTCGTCGATCTTGTGGATGCTGTCGTTGATGACGCCGAACTCCATCACCTGCGGGCAGATCTG
>JANPHI010000004.1:0-14600 GCA_031424355.1 Betaproteobacteria bacterium | reverse complement strand
GCTGCCACCGCCACGCGGGCCGCCGCGCTGCAAGCCCGTTGGCTGTGCGCGCTGGCGGTGGCCTGCCTGCTGGGCGGCGGTACGCTGTGGGCCGCCGAAGCGCTGCGCGCGGCCGTGCAGAGCAGCCTCGGAAACGGCATGGCGGCGGCCCTGCTGGCCGAAGGCGCACTGGCGCTGGCCGCCTTCGCGTTGCCCACCGCCGTGATGGGCGCGCTGTTCAGTGAGTTGAGTTTGCAGGCGCAGGCCGGCGGTCTGGGCTTCAGTCGCGCGCTGGCCATCAACACCCTGGGTGCCGCCGCCGCGCCACCGCTGTTCGGCGTGCTGCTGGTGCCGACGCTGGGCGCCCAAGGTTCGCTGCTGCTGGTGGTGGCCGGCTACCTGGCGCTGGCCGCGCCGCGCGTCAGGCTAACTCCAAAAGTGTGGGCCACAACAGCCGCCGCGGCGGCACCGGCGGCGGCCACCGCCGCCGTTGCGCTGCGGGCGCCACCGCTGGCCTTTGTCGACGTGCCCGAAGGCGGCCGCATCGTCAGCTACCGCGAAGGCGCGCTGGCCGCCGTCAGCGTGGTGGAAGACGCCGCCGGCGTGTCGCGCCTGCGCATCAACAACCGCCAGCAGGAAGGCAGCAGCCACACGCAGCGGTCGGACGCGCGACAGGCGCTGCTGCCGCTGCTGCTGAACCGGGCGCCGCAGCGCGTGCGCTACCGGGGCCTGGGCACCGGCACCCCGGCGCGCGCGGCGGCGGCCGACCCCGGCCTGCAGGTGGACGCGGTGGAACTGCTGCCCGACGTGATCGCGGCGGCGGCGCATTTCGCCGCCGTCCAGGCCCCCAGCGGCGCGGCCGCCACGCCGGCGAATCTGCACCTGCTGGCCGCCGACGCGCGGCGGCATGTGCGCAGCGCCGGCCCGGTCTACGACGTCATCGTGTCCGACAACTTCCACCCGGCGCGCAGCGGTTCGGGTTCGCTCTACACCGTTGAACATTTCCAGGCGGTGCGTGAACGCCTGGCCGCCGGCGGCCTGTTCTGCCAGTGGCTGCCGCTGCACCAGATGGACCTGGGCACGCTGCGCAGCGTGGTCCGGTCCTTCCTGCAGGTCTACCCCGACGGGTGGGCGATGCTGGCCACCCACAGCCTGGACACGCCGGTGCTGGGCCTGGTCGCGCGCCCCGGTGCCGGGCGCTTCGACACCGCGCTGCTGCAGCAGCGGCTGTCGAACCCGCACCTGCCGCAAGCGCTGCCTGACTTCGGCCTGGACGACCTGTACGCGCTGCTCGGCGGCTTCATCGCCAGCCCGCAGTCGCTGGGCTCCTTTGCCGCTTCGGCACCGCTGAACACCGACGACCACCCGGTGGTGGCCTACCGCGCACCGCGCATCACCTACGCGCCCGACACGCTGCCGCGCGACCGTTTGCTGGCGCTGCTGCAGGCCGTGCAGATCGCCCCGGGCGACCTGCTGAGCGACGAGACGCCAGCCGATACGGCTTCGAAGCTGCACCCACGGCTGGCTGCCTACTGGGCGGCGCGCGACCAGTTCATCGCTGCGGGCCTGGCTGTGCGCCCCACCGCCGATGTAGCGGCCATGCTGGCCCAGGTGCGCGAGCCGCTGCTGGGCGTGTTGCGCACCAGCCCCGACTTCCGCCCGGCCCGCGAGCCGCTGCTGCGCATGGCTCAGGCCCTGGCGGCCACCGACGCGCCGGCCGCGCAGGCGCTGCGGCGCGAACTGGACCTGCGCGCACCGTGACCTGCCGGCGGGGTCGGCACGCTGTCATCGCACGGTCACCACGCCGTCATCTTCAGGTCACGCCGGCTCGCGAGACTGCGCCGCAACCGGCATGACCCCGACGCCGCACCAAGGATCCAACGTGAACGCCCAGCCCCTGCTCGCCCGCACCGCCCACACCGCCATCGGCGCCCTGACCCTGGCCACCCTGCCCGCCCTGGCGCTGGACGTGGACCTGTCCACCTACACGCTCAGCGCGCGCTACGCCCTGCCCGAGCCCACGCTCACCGCCGCACCGGCCGGCAACCTGCTGGCCCAGGAAGCGTCGGCCGTAACCTGGAACCGCGACACCAACACGCTGTTCATCGTGGGCGACGGCAGCACGGCCATCGTGCAGGTCAGCCTGACCGGTGCGCTGATCAACAGCATGACGCTGGCGCAGGACCCGACCAAGCCGCAGGGCACGGCCTACTACGACACCGAAGGCCTGACCTATGTGGGCGGCGGCCAGTTCATCCTGGTCGAAGAACGCCTGCGCGTGGTCAGCCGCTTCACCTACACCGCAGGCACCACGCTGGCCTACGCCGACGCCCAGCACATCAAGCTGGGCACGACGGTGGGCAACATCGGCATCGAGGGCATCGCCTACGACCCGCTGACCGGCGGCATCGTCGCGGCCAAGGAAATCTCGCCGTCCGGCATCTTCAGCACCACGATGAATTTCGCGGCCGGCACGGCCAGCAACGGCTCAGCCAGCACCGTCAATTCGACCAACCTGTTCGACCCGGCGCTGGCCGGCGTGCTGGACTTTGCCGACCTGTACGCGCTGTCGGCCCTGAACGGCATCAGCGCGGCCGACCAGGGCCATTTGCTGCTGCTGAGCCAAGAGTCGGGAAAGATCGTCGAGGTGGACCGCCTGGGCAACATCTACAGCACGCTGAACATTCCGCTGCTGCCCGGCGTGGCCGGCAACCTGAACCTGGCCGACCAGCAGCACGAAGGCATCACGATGGACGACGCCGGCAACCTGTACACGGTGGCCGAAAACGGTGGCGGCGACATCAACCACCCCGAACTGTGGGTCTACACGCCCACCGCGGCGGTGCCCGAAGCCCAGACCAGCGCGCTGCTGCTCGCCGGCCTGGGCCTGCTGGCCCTGGGTGCGCGGCGCCGTCGGGCCGTCGCCACGCTCGGCCTGGCCGCGCTGGCCGGCGCCGCGCACGCCGACATCCGGATCACCGAAGTTGCCCCCTACGGCAGCGGGCAGACCGCCAGCTACGCCGCCGACTGGTTCGAACTGACCAACACCGGCAGCACGGCCGTGGACATCAGCGGCTGGAAGGTGGACGACAACTCGAACTCGGCTGCGTCGGCTGTGGCGCTGCGCGGCGTGAGCAGCATCGCCGCCGGCCAGTCGGTCATCTTCCTGGAAGGCCTGGCCACCGGTTCCACCGACGCCACCCTCAACGCCAACTTCATCACCGCCTGGTTCGGCGGCAGCGCGCCGGCGGACTTCGTGGTCGGCAACTACGGTGGCTCGGGCGTGGGCTTGAGCACCACGGCCGACGCCGTCAACATCTACACCGCCAGCGGCACGCTGGTCACGCGCGTGGACTTCGGCGCCAGCACCACCGGCCGCAGTTTCGACAACAGCGCGGCGCTGGACAACGCCACGCTGACCCAGCTGAGCACGCTGGGTGTGAACGGCGCCTTCACGTCCTCCAACGCCGTTGAAATCGGCACACCGGGCACGGTGGTTGCGGCCCCGGTGCCAGAGCCGGGCAGCTGGGCGCTGATGCTGTTCGGCATGGGCGGCTTGGTCGGCCTGATGGGGCTGCGCCGCCGC
The DNA here is from genome assembly GCA_031424355.1 of Betaproteobacteria bacterium. Taxonomy (GTDB): domain Bacteria; phylum Pseudomonadota; class Gammaproteobacteria; order Burkholderiales; family Burkholderiaceae_C; genus Rubrivivax. Next base: position 11,035 of record JANPHI010000004.1, on the reverse strand, counting down.
TGAACCGGGCGGGCGCCGTCGCGGGTGGCGGCGGGCACCACCCGCCGTGCTTCAGGCCTGCAGGCGCTTGCGCAGCTGCCGCGCCAGTTCCGCTGCGGCTTCGTCCCAGCGCACCGCGATGCCCAGGCCCTGCAGGTCCACCGTCTGCAAACCGGCATAGCCGCAAGGGTCGATGCGGTTGTAGGGCTCCAGGTCCATGGCCACATTCAGCGCCACGCCGTGGTAAGTGCAGTGGCGGCTGACCTTGATGCCCAAGGCCGCGATCTTGCCCAGGCCACCGAAAGGGTCCAGGCTGCCGGTGTGCAGCACGGCGTGCGAAAACGGGTCGGCCAGGCGCACGTAGATGCCCGGTGCGCTGCGCACGCGGTGGCCCACCACGCCGAAGGCCCACACGGTGTCGATCACCGCTTCTTCGATGCGGTAGACGTATTCCTTGACGTAGATGCCGATGCGCTTCAAGTCCACCAGCGGGTAGGCCACCACCTGGCCCGGGCCGTGGTAGGTGACCTGGCCGCCGCGGTCGGTGCGGATGACCGGGATGTCACCGGGCACCAGCACATGCGCGTCGCGGCCGGCGATGCCCTGCGTGTAGACGGGCGGGTGTTCCACCAGCCACAGTTCGTCTTCGGTGTCGGGCCCGCGCGCCGCCGTGAAGGCGCGCATCGCGGCATCGGTTTCGGCATAGGGCCGGCGGCCCAGCAGCTGGATCTGCACAGCGGCTTCAGCGGCAGGCGTTGGCCGCCGTGTAGTCGATGACGCTGATGCGGCCGGCCACGATGTCGGCCTTGGCCGCGTCGACCTTGCGCCGCATCTCGGGCGTCACCAGCTTCGCGTTGTGTTCGTCGTAGGCCAGGTCCAGCCCGCCTTCCTTCAAGCCCAGCGCGGTGACGCCGGGTTGCACGCCGCGAAAGGCCTGTTCCACCGCCACGTCGGTGCGCTTGAGCAGGCTGGTCAGGATGTGACCCGGGTGCAGGCCGTTCTGGTTGCTGTCCACGCCGATGCCCAGGATGTTCAGGTCCTTCGCCGCCTGCAACACGCCCAGGCCAGTGGTGCCGGCGGCCGCGAAGACCACGTCCACGCCCTGTGCCACCTGCGTGCGCGTCAGCTCGGCGCCGCGCGCCGGGTCGGTCCAGGCGGCGTTGGTGGTGCCGGTCATGGCCGACACCAGTTGCACCTTGGGGTTGGCGTAGCGCGCACCCTGTTCGTAGCCGCACAGCACCTTGCGCACCAGCGGAATGTCCTGCCCGCCGACGAAGCCCAGCTTGCCCGATTTGCTGGCCAGCGCGCCCAGCAGGCCGACGAGAAAAGCACCTTCGTGTTCGCGGTAGATGAAGCTCTGCACATTCGGCAGCTTCACCACCATGTCGACGATGGCGAAGCGCGTGTTCGGGAAGTCACGCGCCACCGCTTCGATGCTGCTGGCCTGCGGAAAGCCGACACCCACCACCGGGTTCGCGCCCTTTTCCGCAAAGCGCCGCGCGGCCTGTTCACGCTGCGCGGCGTTGGCGATCTCGAATTCGAGATAGGGCTTGCCGGTGGCCTTCTTCCAGCGCTCGGCCCCTTCCCAGGCCGCCTGGCCGAAGCTCTTGTCGTTCTTGCCGCCCAGCTCGAAGATGATGGCCGGCTGGGCCATCACAAACGGACTCGCCAGCGCGGTGAGCAGGACGCCCACCAGCGCCAGCACGGGACGTTTCATCGCGTCAGAAGCTCGCTTTGAATTGCACGCCGAAGGTGCGCGGGTCGTTGATGAAGCCGGTCAGGTTGTTGAAGTCGATGCCACCCACCACGCGGATCTGGTTGGTGATGTTGCGGCCGTAGGCCGCCACGTCGTACTTGCCGTTGCCCCAGGCATAACCGACGCGCAGGCCGCCTTCCATCAGGGCCTTGCCGGTGAACTCGGTGCTCTGGTACAGGAAGAAGTTGACCTTGTCGCGGTAGACCCAGTCGGTGAAGGCATAGACCTCGCCGTTGGCCACCGGTTGGCTGTACTTCAGCGTGAAGCTGCCCGTCACCTTGGGCGCTTGCGGCAGCGGGTTGCCGTTGACCAGCGCCAGGCCGCCGGCCGTCTTGGGGTTGGTCACCGTGCAGGCCGCGCACACAGCCACGGCCAGGCCCGGGTCCTTGATCTTGGTGTCGTTGTAGCCCAGGCTGAAGGTGGTCAGCAGCTGGTCGGTGATGTAGCTCTGGAAGTCGAGCTCGAAGCCCTGGCCGCTGGCTTTCTGGGCATTCAGCAGGATGTTGGCATTGGCCGCACCGCCCACCGCCGTCAGCTGCAGGTCTTTCACGGTGTAGCTGAAGACGTTGAAGGCCACGCGCGCGCGCTTGTTGAACAGGTCGGCCTTGATGCCGGCCTCGATCGAGTCGTTGGTCTCGGCCTTGGCCACGCTCTGGTCGTTGAAGGCACCGGCGCCCTGCACGCTGGAACCGCGGAAGCCATTGGCGTAGCGCACGTAGACGTTGGTGTTCCTGTCCAGCGCGTAGCTGGCGCTGGCGTCGTAGCTGAACTTGCCGTCGCTGGGCGACGCGCTGATCGGGCCCTTGGCCGCCAGCTGCGCCAGCGTGCACTTGGCGGACAACACGCAGGGCACGAAGTCGCTGTTGTTGTAGTCCTCGACCTTGAAGGTCTTCTTGTCCTTGGTGTAGCGCAGGCCGCCGCGCAGCTTCAGGTCGTTGGTGACGGCGAAGTTCACCGCGCCGAACAGGGCGTAGGCGTCGTTGGTCTGCTTGACGCGTTCGTAGCCGTTCTGCGCGTTGCCGCCCAGGCTGTCGTAGCTGAAGCTTTCGACCTTGTAGCTCTCGCGGAACAGGAAGACGCCGGTCTGCCAGCTGAAGGGGCCGGCGACGTTGCTTTCGAGGCGCAGTTCCTGGGTGAACTGGCTGTGCTCGGGCATGCCGTCGGCGCTTTCCGACGCGAAGGGGATGTTGCCCGGCCCGCTCTTGGGCAGGAAGCTGGCGCCGTAGCCGCCGTCGATGTCGCCACGGCTGTAGGTCTTCACCGATTCCAGGCCGGTGACCGAGTACAGCGCCATGCCGCCCAGGTCGAGCTTCACGCGCAGGTTGCCGCCGAAGTTCTGCAGCTCCGAGGTGTTCTTGCCGTCGATGGAAATGCTGGCCGGGTCGAAGCCCGCCACCAGGTTGTTGGTGCCCGGCTGGATGATGTTGGCGCGGAACAGACGCGCCGAACCCTTGTAGTCGCGGGCATGCACATTGGCCAGCACGTTCAGCGCGTTGCCGCCGTCGTACAGCAGTTGCGCGCGCAGGGCGCTGTCGCGGTAACCCTCCAGCTTCTGCGTCGGGCCGGCGGCGTAGGTGTTCTTCACCCAGTCGTCGCGGGTCTGGTTGAGCAGCGAAACGCGCATCGCCAGGCCGCTGCCCAGCGGCACGTTGGCCGCGCCTTCGGCATTGATGGTCTGGTAGGTGCCGAAGCCGATGCTGCCGTAGCCTTCCAGTTTCTTCGTCGGCTTGACCGAATCGAACTTCACCACGCCGGCCGGCGTGTTGCGACCGAAGAGGGTGCCCTGCGGCCCGCGCAGCACTTCCACGCGGTCGATGTCGAAGATCGGGAAGCCCTTCAGGATGGGGTTCTCCTGCACCACGTCGTCATAGACCAGCGACACCGGCTGCGAGGCGTTCAAGCGGAAGTCGGTGTTGCCGTAGCCGCGGATGTAGAAGCGCGGGAAGGCGCGGCCGAAAGACGATTCGACGTTCAGGCTGGGCACGCGGCCGCTGAGCAGGCGCACGTCCTGGCCGCTGGTGTTCAGCACTTCCAGCACCTCGCCCTGCAGCGCGCTGACGGCGCTGGGCACTTCGCGGATGTTTTCCAGGCGGCGCTCGGCCGTCACGGTGATGGTCTGCAGCTGGCCGGCGGTGCCGGCCGTCTGCGCCGATGCACTCAACTGCAGCACGGCCAGCGTGACCGCCGCCAGGGCGTGGTGCGGCCTCACGGACCGTTCAAGGGCCGGGGCAAAGGACGGGGCAAGGCGCGGACGGGACATGACAGCTCCATGAATGGGATAACGGCGGATGATGCCGCGCCCGGCGCCGCGCTTCGTGACAAGCCGACGTGCGGCCGCACCGCCGATGCCGCAATGCAACATCCACGCAACAATCCAGCATGCTGAACCCCGAACAAATCGCCACCTGGCAGCAAGACGGCTTCCTGGTGCTGCCCGGTTTCAAATCGCCCGCCGACTGCGCCGCAGCCACGGCCCGCGCCCACGCGCTGGTCGAGGCTTTCGAGCCCAGCGCCAGCGCCAGCCGTTTTTCAACCCGCGACCGCAGCCTGGTGGCCGACGCCGCGCTGCTGGCTTCCGCCGCCAGCGTGCAGTGCTTCTTCGAGGAAGAAGCGCTGGACGACAGCGGCCGGCTGCGCGTTCCCAAAGCGCAGTCCATCAACAAGATCGGCCACGCGCTGCACGACCGGGACGACACCTTCATCGCCTACTCGCACGGGCCTGAACTGGCCGCGCTGGCCACCGACCTGGGCCTGCAAGACCCGCAGGTCTGGCAGAGCCAGCTCATCTTCAAGCAGCCGCACATCGGTGGCGAAGTGGGCTGGCACCAGGACGCCAGCTTCTTCGTCACCACGCCGCAGACCGTCACCACCTTCTGGTTCGCGCTGGAAGACGCCACGCTGGACATCGGCTGCCTGTGGGTCGAACCGGGCGGCCACCGAGGCCCGCTGCGCGAGCAGTACCGGTGCGACCACGCGGCCGGCACGTTGCGCATGCAGGCGCTGGACCGCACGCCCTGGCCGTCCACCGCGCAGGCCGTGCCGCTGCCGGTGGCGGCCGGCACCCTGGTGGTCTTCCACGGCCTGCTGCCGCACTACAGCGCCGCCAACCGATCGGCCAAGTCGCGCCTGGCCTACACCCTGCACGTCACCGACGGCCGCGCGGCCTACGCCGCCGACAACTGGCTGCAGCGTGACGCCGACTTCCCGGTGCGCGGCCTGGCCTAGCGTTTTGCGGGCCTCACTTTTCTTATAGGCACAGCCCCCAGGCCCGCGCGAACAGCCGCTGCCCGATACTGACGCGATGGAAGATGACGTTGCCCTGCTGCTGACCGACTTGGTCGACAGCGCCACCCTGGCCCAGCAACTGGGCGATGCCGAAATGGGCCGTGTCTGGGCCGTGCACGACCGTGTCGCCCGCGACCTGCTGCGCGTGTGGCGGGGCCGCGAGATCGACAAGACCGACGGCTTCCTGATCGTTTTCGAGCAAGCCCGCGACGCCCTGGGCTACGCGCTGGCCTACCACCGCGCGCTGGCGCAGATGCAGCCGCCGCTGCAGGCCCGCGCCGGCCTGCACGTGGGTGCGATCACCTTGCGCGAAACGCCGCAGGCCGACGTGGCCCTGGGCGCCAAACCCTTCGAGGCCGACGGCGTCAGCAAGCCCATCGCGGCCCGCGTGATGTCCACCGCGCTGGGCGGCCAGACCCTGCTGACCCAGGCCGCGATGAACGCGCTGGGCAGCCTGCCGCAGCGTTCGGTGTCGCACGGACATTGGCGGGTCAAGGGCCTGCCGGAGCCGCTGGAGCTGTTCGAGGTGGGCGAAGACGGCGCGCCCTTCCGGCCACCGCCCGACGCCGAGAAGGTCTACCGCGTGGTGCGCCAGGGCGAGCTGTGGCTGCCGGCGCGCGAAACCCGCCACAACCTGCCGGCCGAACGCGACGCCTTCGTCGGCCGCAGCAGCAGCCTGAACGAGCTGGCGCGGCGCTACGACCAGGGCGCAAGGCTGGTGTCGCTGCTGGGCATCGGCGGCTGCGGCAAGACGCGGCTGGGCACGCGCTACGGCTGGGCCTGGATGGGCGACTACCCCGGCGGCGTGTGGTTCTGCGACCTGGCCCCGGCACGCACGGTGGAAGGCCTGTACAGCGCCGTCGCGCAGGGCCTGGAATTGCCACTGGGCCAGGATGACCCCATCGTGCAGCTGGGCCACGCGATTGCCGGACGCGGACGCTGCCTGCTGATCCTGGACAACTTCGAACAGCTGTCGCGCCACGCCGAAGCCACGCTGGGCCGCTGGCTGGAACGCGCCGGGCAGGCCCACTTCCTGGTCACCACGCGCGAGGTGCTGGGCATCGCCGGTGAAGAAACGCTGGCGCTGGCGCCGCTGCCGGCCGCCGAGGCCGAAGCGCTGTTCCTGCGCCGCGCCGCCGCCGCCCGCAACGGCTTCGAACCCAGCCCCGACGAGCAGGCCGCCATCGTCACGCTGGTGGGCCTGCTGGACGGCCTGCCGCTGGCCATCGAACTGGCGGCCGCCCGCGCCCGCACGCTGGCCCCGCGCGCGCTGCTGGCGCGCATGAGCGAACGCTTCAAGCTGCTGGCCAGCTCGGGCGGCCGCCACGACCGCCAGGCCACGCTGCGCGCGGCTTTCGACTGGTCCTGGGACCTGCTGAACGCGGCCGAGAAAGTCGCGCTGGCGCAGCTGTCGGTCTTCGAAGGCGGCTTCACGCTGGAAGCGGCTGAAGGTGTGATCGACCTGAGCGCGCAGCAAGGCGCGCCGTGGACGCTGGACGTGATCCATTCGCTGGTCGACAAGTCCTTCGTGCGGCCGAATGGCGACGAGCGTTTCGACATGCTGGTCAGCGTGCAGGCCTATGCCGACGAGCACCTGCGCACCGAAGGCCGCTACCCCGGCAGCGGCCCGCAGGCCTTGCAGGCGGCGCAGGCACGGCACGCCGCCTGGTTCGCCGCGCTGGGGCCGCAGCGCGCGGTGCGGGGGGCTTGTGCCGACGTGGACAACCTGGTGGTGGCCTGCCGGCGGGCCAGTGCGGCGGGCGATGGCGAAGCCGCGACCGGTGCGCTGGAAGGCGCCTGGGCGGCACTGAGCCTGCGCGGGCCTTTCAGCGCGGCGGTTGAGCTGGGTGAACTGGTCCTGCGGGTGCCGCAACTGAACCCGGGCCCCAGCGTGCGCGCACAGCTGGCCCTGGCGGCCGCGCTGGAGGCCCTGGGCAAGAAGGCACCCGCCAAAGACCTCTATGAAACCGCATGGCTCAGCGCGCGTTCACGCGGCGATTGGCGCCCGCAGGTGCAGGCATCGATACGGCTGGCCCGCCTGCATGCGCTGGCTGGGCTGACCGAACAGGCCCTGCAGGAACTGGGTGAGGCGCTGGAACGGGCTCGCGCCATGGGCGACCGCGCCCTCTGTGCGGCTGCGTTGAATCTCCTGGGTTCAGTGACCTTCGAAAATGGGCAGTTGAGCGCTTCCGGTACCCACTACGAATTGGCATTGGCAGAGGCCCGCGCCGTGGGTGATTTGCGCCTGCAAGGCAGTCTGCTGGGCAATCTGAGTCACTGGCACGCCGAGCAGGGGCACATGCAACTGGCGCAGAAATTTTGCGAGGACGCGCTCGCCATCAGCCGCCAATTGGGGGACCTGCCGCGCGTGGGCGAAAGGCTGTGCGGCCTGGGCATGATTTGTCACCTGCAAGGTGACCACCAGCACGCCCTGGCGGTATCGAAGTCAGCCTTGGCCATAGCCCGGGATCTGGGGTACGCCCGCCTGGAGTGCGGCACTTTGGGCAACATCGGAACGGTCGAAATGGCCCTGGGCGACCTCGGCGCGGCACAAGGCAACCTGAAGGCCGCGTTGGACTTGGCGGTCAAGCTGGGCGACGCCAACCTGATGCGCGAAGTGCAGCTTCAGCTGGATAGGCTGCGCTCCGAAGTTCCCGTTCAAGCCCGAGCGCAAGGCGACTGAACGAAAGCACGGCGGCGTCCAGGTCGCAGCCCGTGTCGAGCCCTGCGCGGGCCCTGCTCGGGCCCTATTCGCTGCTGATCCAGATGTTGGGCGGCGACTCCAGCGGCGTCGAAGAGCCCGCCGGCAGCACGTTGATCTGGTAAGTCTGCTGGCTGCCATTGCCCTGCCCCGTCTTCTTGCAGGTGACGCTGGTCTTGCTGGTCGCCGTGGTGCATTTAAACGAGGAACCGGTGCCCGTGATGACAACAGCGTCGCTTCTGGGGAAGGTGTAGCCGGCCGTGCCGAGCTGGAAGACCAGGGCGTCGTCGGTGGCGCCCAGGGTGATGCCCACCGGGCTGGCGGCCACCACACCGTCGGCGACGGTGACGCTGACCGTCGTCGCGGCCGTGGCCGCCCCACTCAGGCCCCACAGCACCGCCGTTGCAGCCACCCAGCGCATGCGTCTTTTCGACATTCGACCCTCCAACCGATCTGTTATTCAGCGCTTGCCGCACTGCTGGCGGCATTTTCGAGAATCGCCGGTCAATTGCAAGCAATTGATGCAGTCCGCAACAGCCGGTGGCGCAGCGCCCGCCGTGCTGTCCACAACATGGCGTATCTTTCACGGCTTTCCAGCACCCGCCAGGCCCCCACCGCATGGACAGCGCACCGCCCCCCCGCCACATCCGCCTCACGTCCCACCCCGGTCAGGGCACCGACGCCGCACCGGCCATCACCTGGGGTGCCGCCGACCCGCAGCAACGCGGGCCCATCGTGGGCAGCACCAGCAACCGCAGCCAGCGCAACGTCATCGGCACGCACAGCGGCAGCTACGGCGTCTACCGCGCGCTGGCCGTGGCTGCCGGCAACCTGGAACGCGGCCACCGCGCCGACCTGACCGACACCGCGCCCACCGACCTGGTCGGGCCCTATCCGCAGTGGGGTGACGCCAAGCGCATCGTCAGCATCGACCCCTGGGGCGCCAGCGTGCAGACGGTGTACCGCGATTACCTGGAACGCGGCTACGACATCCGCCCGACCATCGCCGTCACCAAGGCCCACATCCACCTGCCCGAGATCCAGCAGGCGCTGGCCTTCCAGCGCCTGGCCATTGACGGCAAAGTGCTGCTGGACGACGCCAGTGCCACCGTCACCAAGGTGGCGCTGGAGCCGGTGTGGTGGCTGCCCGGCGTGGCCGAACGCTTCAAGGTCAGCGAGGCCGATTTGCGCCGGGCCTTGTTCGAAGAGACGGGCGGCATGTACCCAGAACTGGTCACGCGCAGCGACCTGGAAGTGTTCCTGCCGCCCATCGGCGGGCAGACGCTCTACGTCTTCGGCGACATCCGCGACTTGGCCAACCCCGATGTGACGCTGACCGCCCGCGTGCACGACGAATGCAACGGCAGCGACGTGTTCGGCAGCGACATCTGCACCTGCCGGCCCTACCTGACGCACGCCATCGAAGAGTGCATCCGCGGCGCACAGGCCGGTGGCGTGGGACTGATCGCCTACAGCCGCAAGGAAGGCCGCGCCCTGGGTGAAGTGACGAAATTCCTGGTCTACAACGCGCGCAAGCGGCAGGTGGGTGGCGACCGTGCCGACAAGTATTTCCTGCGCACCGAATGCGTGGCCGGCGTGCAGGACATGCGCTTCCAGGAACTGATGCCCGACGTGCTGCACTGGCTGGGCATCCGGAAAATCCACCGGCTGGTGAGCATGTCCAACGACAAGTACGACGCCATCATCGGCAGCGGCATCGAGGTGGGCGAGCGCGTGGCGATACCCGACGCGCTGATCCCGGCCGACGCCAAGGTGGAGATGGAAGCCAAGATCGCCGCCGGCTATTTCACCGAGGGCGTGGTGCCCACGCAGGACGATTTGAGCCGCGTGCAGGGGCGTGCCCTTGAGTGAGACCGCCTTGACGGCCGACGCAAGGTCGCTGCACCCACTGGCCCTGCTGCACGACCCGGGCACGGTGCGCGCGCGCTGCGCGGCCATCCTGCGCGCGGTGGAAGCCAACGTCAGCGAACACTTCACCGTGGACCGCAGCGCCCTGCCCGCTGTGGCCGCGCGCGTGGCGGCGCTGACGCTGAAACGCTTCCCCGACCTGCGCATCCCCTTCCACAGCCGCTGGCGCCATTTCGAGGCCGGCGGGCTGGACCGCAAGCCGGTGCTGGACGCCTTGCTGGGCGACCGCAGCCCGGCCGACGCGGCGCGCGTGCGCTTCGACCTGACCGTCGTCAGCGTGCTGCTCGACGCCGGCGCCGGCGCGGCCTGGACCTACACCGAGGCCGGCACCGGCCAGGTGCTGAACCGCTCGGAAGGCCTGGGCGTGGCCAGCTGGCACGCCTTCATCGATGGCAAGTTCTCCTCATCGGCGGCCGACCCGCTGCGCGCCGACGCGGCCACGCTGAGCCGGGTGGACGCGTCGGTGCTGCGCGCGGTGTTCCAGTCCAGCCCGTCCAACCCGGTGGTGGGCCTGGAGGGCCGCGCCGGCCTGCTGTCGCGCCTGGGTGCGGCGCTGCAGGCCGAGGCCACGAAGACCGGCCTGCCGGCACGGCCCGCGCTGATGTTCGACCGCCTCACCGCCAACGGCACGCACGGCACCGTCAGCGCCACCGAGGTGCTGGGCGAGGTGCTGCGCACGCTGGGTCCGATCTGGACCAGCGGCCGCCATGTGCAGGGCCTGATGGCCGGCGACGTGTGGCCGCACCGCTGGGCCGGTTCGGCCGTGGCCGGCGGCGGCGATGACCCGACCACGGGCGGCTGGGTGCCCTTCCACAAGCTCAGCCAGTGGCTGACGTATTCGCTACTGGAACCGCTGCAGTGGGCCGGCGTGACGGTGACCGGCCTGGACGCGCTGACCGGCCTGCCCGAGTACCGCAACGGCGGCCTGCTGCTGGACGGCGGTGTCATCCTGCCGCGCCACCCACGCGATCTGTTGAAGACCTTCAAGCCGCAAGACGACTTCATCGTCGAATGGCGCGCGCTGACGGTGGCGCTGCTCGACGACCTGGCCGTGCTGGTGCGGCTGCAATTGGGCAAGACCGCCGAGCCCTTGCCGCTGGCCTGCATCCTGGAAGGCGGCACCTGGGCGGCCGGCCGCGAGATCGCGCTGGAACTGCGCCCGGGCGGCGCACCGCCGCTGAAGATCGACAGCGACGGCACCATCTTCTGAATTCCAACACCTCGACGCGAAAGAGCCCCGGCATGAGCACCCCCATCGTCCACCTGATCAGCCACCCGCTGGTGCAGCACAAGCTGACGCTGATGCGGCAGAAGGACCTGTCCACCAGCAGCTTCCGCCGCCTGCTGCACGAGATCAGCATGCTGATGGCCTACGAAGTGACGCG
>JANPHI010000003.1:0-2568 GCA_031424355.1 Betaproteobacteria bacterium | reverse complement strand
CAACAAGAGCGTGAAAGACGTGGTGGCGCTGTGCAAGGCCGAACCCGGCAAGATCGCCTTCGGCTCGGCCGGCCCAGGTTCGGCCCAGCACCTGGCGCTGGAGATGTTCAAGACGCAGGCCAAGGTCGACGCCATCCACATCCCCTACAAGGGCAGCGGCCCGCTGCTGACCGACCTGATCGGCGGGCAGATTCAATACAGCTTCGAGACCATGACCGCCGCCACGCCGCACGTGAAGAGCGGCAAGGTCATCGCCGTGGCGCAGACCCGCCTGAAGCGCGCAAAGGGCCACCCCGGCGTGCCGACGATGCAGGAACAGGGCTTTGAGGGCTTCGAGGCGACGACCTGGTACGGCCTGGCCGGGCCGGGCAAGCTGCCGGCCGCCATCGCTGACAAGGTCAACCGCGACGTCAACACCGTGCTGGCCATGGCCGATGTGCAGGACAAGATGGACACCTACGGCGCCGAAGACGGCGGCGGCACGCGCGAGAAGTTCGCGGCCTTCATCGCCAGCGAACAGGTGAAATGGGCGCGGGTGGTGAAGGACGGCAACGTGAAGGTGGAAAGCTAGCCGCGCCGCAGGGGGCGACGCACGCAAGAACGGCGGGCGAAAAAGATCACCGCCAAGCCCCCGGGTGTCCGGGATGGACGCCCGGCGGCAGCGCCGCCAGCATCCGGCTCGCCGCGATGTTGCGGCCGCAACCCGGCGCTGGCACGCGCTGCCCCGCGATGAAGTCTTCACGCTTGCTGTTCGGCGCCGCAACGGCGCTGGCCTTGGTTTCCGGTGTCCAGGCCGCGACGGTCTACGACGCGGTGGCCGACTTTTCCGCCAGCAGCAACACCGCCAGCAGCACCTGGTCCTACCGCACGTCGGTGAGCGCTGCCCACGACGGCAACTACACGCTGCTGCCCAACTTCGGCCCCTTCGCCGGCTTTACCGGCCCGCCATCTGGCACCGCAGGCTGGGCTGCGGCAGGGGTGCCGGCCATCGGCCTGAACACCACGGGCGCTGACCAGTACTTCACCGGCTTCGGCCCCGGCGCCCAGTTCACCTGGCCGGCTGGCGCCCTGTTCATGCACCCCGGTTCACCGACGCTGGCCGTGGTCTCGTGGCTGAGCCCCGCCGCCTTGACACTGGCCATCAGCTTCCGCTTTGCCGACCTGGACGCCAACCCCAGCTACACCGACGGTGTGGCCTGGGCGGTCGAGAAAAACAGCGGCGGCGGCACGCTGGCCAACGGGGTCATCGGCAACGGCGGCAACAGCGGCACGCTGAGCGTCAGCAACGTCACCGTCGCTGCGGGCGACCGCATCCACTTCATCGTCGGCGGCACGGGTGATTTCCAGGGCGATTCCACCCGCTTGCTGGCCACCATCACGGCGTCGCCGGTGCCCGAGCCGGCATCATGGGCGCTGGGTCTGGCCGGCGCGGCCGGCTTGCTGGCCTGGCGCCGCCGCCAGCGCCGGGCAACGGCGGGCTGAAACTCAGCCCGGCGCGGGCACGCTGAAGCGCTTGGTGACATCGCCCTTGGCGTTGGTGCTTTCCAGGTGCACGCCGAAGCCCCACAGCCGCGCCACGTGCTTCATCACTTCCTGGCCACTGTCGTGCAGCGGCCTGTCGTTGTGCTGGAAGTGACGCAACGTCAGTGACCGGTCGCCGCGCAGGTTGACGTTCCAGACCTGGATATTCGGTTCGCGGCTGCCCAGGTCGTACTGGTGGCTGAGTGCTTCGCGCACGCGCTTGTAGCCGGCGTCGTCGTGGATGGCGCTGACTTCGTATTCACTTTTCTTCTCGTCGTCCGAGATGGCGAACAGGCGGAAGTCGCGCATCAGTTTGGGCGACAGATACTGGCCGATGAAGCTTTCGTCCTTGAAATTGCGCATCGCGTGGTCCAGCACCGGCAGCCAGGGCTTGCCGGCGATGTCGGGGAACCAGGCGCGGTCTTCATCGGTGGGTTCGTCACAGATGCGCTTGATGTCGGTGTACATCGCGAAGCCCAAGGCATACGGGTTGAAGCCCGAATAGCCCCGGTGACCCACAGGCGGCTGGTAGATGACGTTGGTGTGGGACGTGAGCCATTCAATCATCACACCATCGGTCAGGAACCCGTCGTCGTACATGGTGTTCAGCAGCTTGTGGTGCCAGAAAGTGGCCCAGCCTTCGTTCATCACCTGGGTCTGGCGCTGCGGGTAGAAATACTGCGCCACCTTGCGCACGATGCGCACGATCTCGCGCTGCCAGGGTTCCAGCAGCGGCGCGTTCTTTTCGATGAAGTACAGCAGGTTTTCTTGCGGTTCGTCGGGGAAGCGCTTGGCCTCGGGCGCGGCGTCTTCCTTTTCGGTGCGACGCGGCAGGGTGCGCCACAAATCGTTCACCTGGCGCTGCGCGTGTTCTTCGCGGTCCAGGCGTTCGCTCAATTCCTGGGCCAGGCTCTTGCGGCTGGGGCGGCGGTAACGGTCCACGCCGTGGTTGGCCAGCGCGTGGCAGCTGTCGAGGAAAGCCTCGACCGTGTCCATGCCGTGCTTTTCTTCGCAGGCCGCGACGTAATGCTTGGCATAGACCAGGTA
>JANPHI010000002.1:0-10451 GCA_031424355.1 Betaproteobacteria bacterium | reverse complement strand
CCCAGCTTCTTCAAGCGCTTGGCAATGGCCTTGGCGATGATGGCTGGCGTCAGGTCGGCCTTGGCGCGCAGCAGCCAGTTCTCGCTGGGGTTGGGCATGCTCCATTCGCCGCCGGTGCTGTCGCCGTCGGGTTCGTCGAACTTGCCCAGCACATGGGGCCGCACGTCGGCGCGCCAGTTGTAGAGCTCTTCCTTCAACTGGTATTCGATGACCTGGCGCTTCTCTTCGACGACCAGGATTTCTTGCAAGCCCTGCGCGAAGTCGCGCGTGATGGTGGCTTCCAGCGGCCACACCACGTTGACCTTGTGCAGCCGCACGCCGATGGCGCGGCAGGTGTCGTCGTCCAGGCCCAGATCGGCCAGCGCCTGGCGCGTGTCGTTGTAGGCCTTGCCGCTGGCGATGATGCCGAAGCGGTCGTGTGCAGTGGCAATCACGTTGTGGTTCAGCTTGTTGGCGCGCACGTAGGCCAGCGCGGCGTACCACTTGTAGTCCATCAGCCGCGCTTCCTGTTCCAGCGGCGCGTCGGGCCAGCGGATGTGCAGGCCGCCGGGCGGCATCGCGAAATCCTCGGGCATCACGATCTTCACGCGGTCCGGATCGACGACGACGGAGGCCGACGATTCGACGACCTCCTGGATGGTCTTCATGCCGCTCCACACGCCGGAAAAACGGCTCATCGCGATGGCGTGCAGGCCCATGTCCAGGATGCCCTGCACGTCGGCCGGGAAGAACACCGGCAGGCCGCAGGCCTTGAAGATGTGGTCGCTCTGGTGGGCGGCGGTGCTGCTCTTGCTGATGTGGTCGTCGCCGGCGATGGCGATGACGCCGCCGTGCTTGGACGTGCCGGCCATGTTGGCGTGCTTGAACACGTCGCTGCAGCGGTCCACGCCCGGGCCCTTGCCGTACCAGATGCCGAAGACGCCGTCGTACTTTTTGCTTTGCGGGTACAGGTCCAGCTGCTGCGTGCCCCAGACGGCGGTGGCGCCCAGTTCTTCGTTGACGCCGGGCTGGAAGACGATGTGCTTGTCGGCCAGGTGCTTGCGCGCGGCCCACAGCGCCTGGTCGTAGCCGCCCAGCGGGCTGCCGCGGTAGCCGCTGATGAAGCCGCCGGTGTTCAGGCCGGCCGCCGCATCGCGTTCGCGCTGCAGCATCGGCAGGCGCACCAGGGCCTGCACGCCGCTCATGAAGGCGCGCCCCGTTGCCAGGCTGTATTTGTCGTCCAGCGTGACGGTTTCCAGGGCTTTGCGGACGGATTCGGGCAGCGGGGCATTCATGGCGGGGAACTCCAGGTGGGCGGGCCGAACCGGGCCCAACGACGCAGCACCAGTGTAGGGAAAGGCCGCTTTTGTGTCTTTTCTTTTGATGCCCGCTGAGGCATGCTCGAAGAAAGGATCTTGCTCAAAAATGGCCACCAAGAAGCAATTAACGCCCAAAAATGCGGAATCAGGGAAAACCGCAGTCTCGGCCATGCCGACGGACCCGCCCGAGGCGCACACCGCCGCGCTGGACCGCTACGACGCGGCCATCCTGCGCGAACTGCAGGCCGACGCGCGGCTGTCGAACACCGAACTGGCGGCGCGCATCGGCCTGTCGGCCGCACCCACGTGGCGCCGCGTGAAGTGGCTGGAAGAGCAGGGCTACATCACCGGCTACCGGGCGGAAATCGACAGGCGCAAGGTCGGCCTGGGC
The DNA here is from genome assembly GCA_031424355.1 of Betaproteobacteria bacterium. Taxonomy (GTDB): domain Bacteria; phylum Pseudomonadota; class Gammaproteobacteria; order Burkholderiales; family Burkholderiaceae_C; genus Rubrivivax. The sequence goes on along the minus strand of JANPHI010000002.1, from coordinate 8,762 downwards.
GCGCTGGCCTTCGTGCGCATCGACGCCGAGCGCAACAACGCCGACGCCACCCACGCGCTGGAAGCGGCCATCCGCGAACTGCCCGAGGTGATGGCCTGCCACTACATCAGCGGCTCGGGCACCTTCGAGCTGCAGGTGGTGTGCACCGACCTCGACGCCTATTCGCGCTGGGCGATGGAAACCCTGTTCAAGCTGCCCAACGTGAAAGACCTGCACACCCGCTTTTCGCTGGGCGAGGTCAAGGCCGGCGCCGCGTTGCCTTTGGCGCACCTGAACACGCTGCGCTGAGGCCGGCGGGCTCAAGCGCGGCCGGTTCCGGCCGATGAACGACCACGATGGCACCCACCCCCACCACCGCCGCAGCCAGCTCGCGGCCGCCTTTGCACGACGCTGCATCGCGGCAGCGCCTGCGCGTGTCGCTGGCCCTGGTGGCGCTGGTGATCTACGCGGTCTTCGCCGGGGTGCAGCACGCGGAAGTGCTGATGGGCCTGGTCGATGCCGGTGATTCATGGCGCCTGTCGGCCTTCAACCTGAGCGGCGGTCTGCTGTTCTATGGCCTGATGCGCAGCGGGCTGAACCACCATCTGCACAGCGACCCCGGGCTGAACTTTCCGCAGATGCTGTGGGCGATGACCGGCATCGCCTGGGCCTACGCCATCACCGGCCCCGCGCGCGGCGGCGTCATCCTGATCATGATGTTGATCATCGTCTTCGGCATGTTCGCGCTGTCGGCCCGGCAGTCCCGCCTGATCACCGCCACCGGCTTTGCCATGCTGGGCGGTGTGATGCTGTGCAAGGCCTTGACCGACCCCGCGCACTACCCGCCTCGCGTTGAGGTGGTGCACTTCGCGTTCGCCGGCGTCGTGATGGGCGCGGTGGCCCTGCTGGCCGGGCGCCTGGGCGCCTTGCGGGCTCGGCTGGAGCGCCAGCGCGCCGACCTGACGGTGGCGCTGGAACGCATCCAGGCGCTGGCCACGCGGGACGAGCTGACCGGCCTGCTGAACCGCCGCGCTGTGCTCGACCGCCTGCAGATCGAACTGCGCGAGCGTGACGCCGAAGCGCCGCCGCTGTGCGTGGCGCTGATCGACCTGGACCACTTCAAGCGCGTCAACGACACCCACGGCCACGCGGCTGGCGACGAGGTGCTGCGACGCTTTGCCGAAGCCGCACGCCAGGTGGTGCGCGGCGGCGACGTCATGGCCCGCTGGGGCGGCGAAGAATTCCTGTTGATGATGCCCGGCGCCAGCGTGGCCCAGGGCCTGGAAAGCCTGGCGCGCATCCGCGCGCGCCTGGCCGACATGCCGATGACCGACATCCATCCCGAACTGGTGGTGACTTTCTCGGCCGGCCTGGCCGCCTGCAGCGGCCACGGCGACCTGGAACAGGCCATCGAGCGGGCCGATGCGGCCATGTACGCCGCCAAGAATGCCGGCCGCAACCGGTCGCTGGCCGCCCCGGCCCACCCCTTGGCGGCGGGCCGGGCTGATTGCGCTACCCTCGCGGCCTCTTCCGCCGAGGTGCGCACCCCCGAATGAGCCGTCTGCTCGATGCACTGCTCAGCACCGAACCCCTGCAGCGGGTTCGGTTGGCCCAAGCCGGTTTGGCCATGTTGCTGCTGGGCAGCGGCGTGGCTGCCATGGTCTATTTCGTGTGGATCGGCGTCGCGCGTGCGCTGCCCGTGGCCTGGTGGGCGGGCCTCACGCTGGCGGGCATGCTGGTGTTCTTCGCGCTGATCCGAAGCGGCTGGTCGCGCCGCAGCCATGAACCTTCGCTGACCGTGCCGCAGATGGTGTTCGCGCTGACCAGCGCCGCGCTGGCCTACGCCTTGGTGGGCGCCGGGCGTGGCGCGGTCTTCCCGATGGTGATGGTGATCCTGATGTTCGGCATGTTCGTGGTCTCGCCGCAGCAGATCCGCTGGGTCAGCGTCTACGCCGTGCTGCTGTTCGGCGCCACCATGCTGCTGATGGCGCTGGCCTATCCCGACATCTACCCGCCGGCCATCGAATTCGGCCACTTCCTGCTGGTGGCCACCATGGTTCCGGGTGTGTCCATGCTGTCCAGCCGCTTGGCGCGCCTGCGCCAGCGGTCGCGGCAGCAGCGGGCCGAACTGGCGCAGGCCCTGTCGCGGCTGCGCGAGAACACCACGCGCGACGAGCTCACCGGCCTGATCAACCGCCGCCACATGCAGGCGCTGATGGCGCAGGAACACCAGCGCTGCGTGCGGTCCGGCCAGACCTTCTGCCTGGCCGTGCTGGACATCGACAACTTCAAGCCCGTCAACGAAGCCCACGGCTACGCGGTGGGCGACGCCGTGCTGCGCGCGGTCGCGCAAGAGGCGCTGCGCCACGTGCGGGTGTCGGACACGCTGGCGCGCTGGGGCGGTGAAGAGTTCGTGCTGATGCTGTCCGACACGCGCGCCGCGCTGGCCCGTGGCGGGCTGGAACGCCTGCACCAGCGCGTGGGGGCGTTGCGCATCCTGAACGGCGCCGACGCGCTGGGCGTGACGCTGTCGGGTGGCCTGGCCGAGCACCACGCCGGCGAGACCGTGGAACAGACGCTGGACCGCGCGCTGCACGCGCTGGAAGACGCCAAGGCACAAGGCCGCGACCGCGTGATGGTGGCACCTTGACGGGCCGTTTGCCCCTGCGCCACGCGCTGCTGGCGCTGGCCGTGGTGGCCGTGTGGGGCACCAACTTCCCCATCTTCAAGCTGGCCCTGGGCACGCTGCCGCCGCTGCTGCTGGCGGTGCTGCGTTTCGCGCTGGTGCTGCTGCCCGCCGCCTTCTTCATCCCGCGCCCGGCGGTGCCCTGGCGGCAGCTGGCGGCCTACGGCTTGCTGATCGGCGCCGGCCAGTTCGGCCTGCTCTACCTGGCGGTGGGCGGCCACATCGCGCCGGGGCTGGCTTCGCTGGTCATCCAGACGCAGGTCTTCTTCACCATCGGCCTGGCGATGTTCGCCACCGGCGAACGCCTGCGCCGCTTCCAGTGGGTGGCGCTGGTGCTGGCCAGCTCGGGGGTGGCCGTGATTGCCGCGCACACCGACGCCCACACCACCCCGCTGGGCCTGCTGATGGTGCTGGGTGCGGCCCTGTGCTGGGCCAGCGGCAACACCGTGGCGCGCGGCATGGGCCGGGTGGACATGCTGGGCGTGGTGGTCTGGTCCAGCGCCTTCGCGTTGCCGCCGCTGCTGCTGCTGACGCTGTGGGTGGACGGCCCGGCGCGCATCGCGCAGGCCCTGGTGGCGGCCGACGCCACCGTGTGGGGCGTGGTGCTGTGGCAGTCGGTGGGCAACAGCCTGTTCGGCTATGCCGTGTGGGGCTGGCTGCTGGCCCGCTACCCGGCGGCGACCGTGGTGCCGATGGCGCTGCTGGTGCCGGTCTTCGGCATGGCGTCTTCGGCGTGGATGCTGGGTGAACCGCTGCCCGGCTGGAAGCTGCTGGCCGCCGCGCTGGTGATGGCGGGGTTGGCGCTCAATCTGCTGTGGCCGCGCCTGCGCGCGCTGCCCATTCTGCAAAAGGTCTGACGGCGATGTGGTGGCTGATTTTCGAGGCGTTGCTGGCGGGCGGTCTGTTCGTGTTCATCGTTTGGTGGACGATGTTTGCCGGGCGGCGCAAGGGTGAACGGCAGGATGATCCACCGCCCTGAATCAGCCCGTCGCGTTCGCACTGTCAGCGCGCGGGGGCCAGAGAAAACTGAACGGATGTCGGCGCACACGGTTCAGGATGGCCATCACCACGCGCCGGCGCTGCTGCAGCCGCACGCCGCGCGAACGCAGCGCCACCACGAAGGCCAGGCCGAAGCTGACGCACAGGTTCAACACCCCGGTCACGCTGATGCCGGCCACGCACCACCAGAAAGCCGGTTCGCGCAGCAGCGGCGCGCCCAGGGCGCCCAGCGCGGCGGCCAATTGCCCGCTGGACAGCGTGACATGGCGCACGTCCAGCGGCAGGCCGAAAAAGCCCAGCAACGGCGGCACCAGGCCCAGCAGCAGGCCCAGCGAAATGTTGGCCGCCAGCCCCGACACATTCGCCCGCCACCAGCGCGACCAGCGCAGCGCCCGCGCCGCACCCAGCCGCGCCACGATGCGCGGGTTCCAGGCGATGGCGCTGTCCAGGCGGTGGAAGACGAACCAGTTCTCGGCCCAGCCGGCGATCAGCGAACTGACGAAGAGCAGCACCCCGGTGAATGACGCGAAGAGCACGCAAGGTCCCAGCAGCGTCAGGCTGTGCAGCACGTGGTGCGCGTCCTTCTCGCCCACCAGCGGCACGCCCCACACCGCCTTCACCAACAGCTGCACCCCCAGCACCAGCGGCACGCACATCGCCACGTTGCCGATGATGCCGGCCACCTGCGAGCGGATCAGCTGGGCCACGCGGTCGACGAAGGCTTCGATGGCGGCGTCGTTGTCCGCGCCTTGCGGTCCGTCCACCGGGTTCGCCATGTTCGCGCTCGGCAGGCTGGCCGCCATGGCCGGCGCCGTCATCGCCGGTTGCTTGGTGGCCACCGTCCAGTGCAACAGCATCACGATGACGAAGCTGAGCGCATAGTTGAAGCCCGACCACGCCCCGGTCCAGAAGGCCGACAGCCCGACGGCCAGGATGGCGAACTTGATGAAGGTGGTGCCGGCGATCACCGCGCCACCGCCGGCCGCGCGCTTCAGCATGTCGCGGTATTCGCTGCGGTCGCGGGTGATGTAGTGCTCGCCGGTTTCGGCGCTGCGTTCGGCCACCTGCCGCGCCAGCAGCGAGTAGTGCTGCGCGAACAGCGCCCGCACGCCGCGCTGGTCACCCATCGCCTGCAGCAGCGCCAGCAGCAGGTTGCGCCCTTCGGCCAGCGGGTCGGGCGCCAGCACGCAGCCGATCAGCTGGTCGATGCGCAGCGTGCGAGCCTGCAGCTGTTCCAGGTCGTAAACGATGTTCACCGACACGCCGAACTCTTCCAGGTGCGGCATCACGCTGACCGCCGCGCGGCGGCAGGCATCGAGCAGCGCGCGCAGGTAGGCGGCGTCCTGCAGCGCCGTCTCGGTGTGGCCTGCCAGCACGGCGCTGCGCAGGGCGGCGGCGGCGGCGGTGATCTGCCGGAAGGGTTCGTCCTTCAGCGCGCCGGCGTCCATGCGCAGGCGCAGCGCCGGGCTGTAGCCGCCGGCGTGCACGGCGCTGATCAGGATGGTGATGGCGTCCAGCAACGCCGCCTGCGCCGCCGCCGGGCCGGGGCCGAACATGGCCACCACGCGGGCCATCGTCGGGGTGTCCAGCGCGCCCACCCAGTTGGCGTCGCCGGGTTCGAACAGCAGGCGGAACAGGGCCGCCAGGTCGCGCGTTTCCGGCGTGCCGGGCAGCACGCGGTTCTGCACCCGCGTCAGCAGTTCGTTGGCAAAGGAGCGGCGTGCGCCGAAGCCCAGGTCGGCGTACAGCGCCGCGGCGTCGATCTCTTGCCAGAAGGCCTGCACCAGGCCCCGCACGCAGTCGCGCAGCGCCGCCTGCTTGTCCAGCTGGTTCAGCAGGTGGCGCAGGCGCAGCACCGGCAAGGGCGTGCGCGGGTCGCCGCTGCTGTCCACGGCGGTGGGCGCGTGGCGCAGCCATTCCATCAGGCGCACCAGCCACAGGTGGCGTTCGGCCAGACCGGCTTTCGGGTCGGCGGCGTTGATCAGTGCGGTCAGGTCCCAGGCGGCCATGGCAGCGCTTCGCAGGGTTCAGCGCTTCAGCGCCCAAGCGCCGTGTGGCGGTGGGTCGCGCGGCGCGCGCTCAATGCAGCGCGCCCGGGAAGACCAGGCTGAATTCCGGCACGGCGGCCTCGAAGGGGCGGGCTTCCTCCGTCATGCAGAAGAAGGTGCCGTGCATGCTGCCGGCGGGCGTGGCGATGCGGGTCCAGCTGGTGTATTCGAAGTGCTCGCCAGGCTTCAGCAGGGGCTGGTGACCGACCACGGCCAGGCCGCGCACGTCTTCGATGTCGCCATTGGCGTCGGTCACCACCCAGTGCCGCGCCACCAGTTGGGCGGTGATGTCGCCGGTGTTGCGGATGGTGATGGTGTAGGCGAAGGCGTAAGGGCCTTCGGCGGGGTTCGACTGCTCGGGCAGGTACTGCACGCGGGCTTCGCAGGTGAACTCGGGTTTGGCCATGCAGCGCAGTTTAGAGGGCCGGCCGGGCCCAAACCTAGAATCGGGTCATGACCACCTACCGCATCGCCCCCAGCATCCTTTCAGCCGACTTTGCCCGCCTGGGTGAAGAGGTGCGCAACGTGATTGCCGCCGGTGCCGACTGGATCCATTTCGACGTGATGGACAACCATTACGTGCCCAACCTGACCTTCGGGCCCATGGTCTGCCAGGCGCTGCGCAAGCACAGCCCCGTGCCCATCGACGTGCACCTGATGGTGCAGCCGGTGGACGCGCTGGCGCAGGCCTTCTGCAAGGCCGGCGCCGACCTGGTCAGCTTCCACCCCGACGCCAGCGCCCACGTGGACCGCACGCTGCAGCTCATCAAGGCCGAAGGCAAGCAGGCCGGCCTGGTCTTCAACCCGGCCGAACCGCTGGACGTGCTGGAGTGGGTCATCGACAAGGTCGATCTGATCCTGATCATGAGCGTCAACCCCGGCTTCGGCGGCCAGAGCTTCATCGACAGCGCGCTGCGCAAGGTCGAGAAGGCCCGGCGCCTGATCGAGAGCACCGGCCGGGACATCCGCCTGGAAGTGGACGGCGGCATCAAGATCGACAACATCCGCCGCGTGGCCGATGCGGGCGCCGACACCTTCGTGGCCGGCAGCGCCATCTTCAACACGCCGGACTACAAAGGCGTGATCGACGCCATGCGGCGCGAGTTGACCTGAACCGGGCTGGCGCCGCTCAAGCCTGGCGATCGATGCGCCGTGCCAGCACCACCGAAGTCGTCGTCTTCAACACACCTTCGATCGCCCCGATTTCGTCCAGCAGGTGGTCCAACCGGGCGGTCGATTCGGCGCGCAGCAGGGCCAGGTAGTCGAATTCGCCGCTGACCGAACACAACTGGCGCAGTTCGGGAAATGACGCCAGGCGCTGCGTCACCAGCGGCGCGGCGCGGGGCGCCACGGTGATGCCGACGTAGGCCTCGACGCCCGCGCCGGCCTCGGTTTGCGCCAGGCGCACCGTGTAACCGACGATGACGCCCGTGCGTTCCAGCCGCGTCACCCGCGCCAGCACGGTGGTGCGCGCCACGCCGAGCTGCCGCGCCAGGTCGGCCGCGCTGCTGCGCGCGTTGGCCTGCAGCAGGGCCAGCAGGTTGCGGTCCAGGGTGTCCAGGGCCATCGCTTCCAGGGGGTTGCGCCGCATGGGGCGCGGCAAATTGCCGCATTGTGGTCGGACGTGCCGCGCCGGCCCTTGAAGCCCTCCTTCACGCCCTGCAGATACCCTACAGTTCAAGCCGCACCCCCCTGGTTCAGGGGGTGCCCACGAGAAAAGACAGTCAGGGAGAGACCACCGCCATCGGGCGCAAGGATTTTGATGAAACTCCGGACCACGGTCATCTTCACCGGGGCCACCTTCGAGGTGCCCCAATGCATACAGCGCATCGACCACCGGGCCACGCACGGCTGGCAACTGCGCTACGGCGGCACCAAGCTGTATTCGGACCACAGCAGTGACGGCAGCGGCGCGGCCGCTTCGCTGGAAGCGGCCACCAAGGAATTGCTGAAACGCATCGCCGTTCTGCCCGCCCCTTCGCTGCTGCAGCGCGCGCCCAGCGTCAGCAAGACCAGCGACCTGCCGGTGGGCATCAGCGGCCCGGTGCTGCGGGTGCGCCGGGGCGGCCGCACGCGCGACTGCAGCCTGTCGGTGCTGATCCCGCGCTTCGGGCAGAAACCGCGCCGGCGCACCGTCTACATCGGCACCGAAAACACCTACACCGAAGCGCGTTTCGAAGCCGCGTTGGCCAAGGCCATCCTGATGCGCACCGAGGCCGAAGAGGCCTACGAAGTGGCCACCACCCGCGCCCGCCGCGCCGGTGCCCGCGAGCACAAGAAGCAGGTTCGCGAAGCGAAGGCGATGGCCACCGCCTGACCCCGGCTGCTGCCGCCGGCGCTGCTGGCGATTTGGGTGATTTCGACGAAGTTCGCTGTCGTATCGTCGAAACCCGCAGCGGTTCTGACAGAACAGTGCTGTCATCTGTCGCGCAGGTCTTCCAGACTCGCTGTCACCTCGACACCCTGACGGAAGACACCCCATGCGCATCACCCTGCTCGGCGCCGGCCACATCGGCCAAACGATAGCCCGCCTGCTGGCCGACAGCGGCGACTACGCCGTCACCGTGGTCGACCGCAGCCCCGCGGCGCTGGCGCGGCTCAACGACCCCTTGGGCCGCCTGGCCGGCCCGGCCATCCAGACCCGTGTGGCCGACACCGCGCAGGCCGCCGACCTGCTGGCCGTGCTGCGCGGGCAGGACGCCGTCATCAACGCGCTGCCCTACCACCTGGCCACGCTGGCTGCCACGGCCGCGCTGGAGGCCGGCTGCCACTACTTCGACCTGACCGAGGACGTGGCCGCCACCAAAGCCATCCAGGACTTGGCACGCGGCGCTCGCACCGCCTTCATGCCGCAGTGCGGCCTGGCGCCGGGCTTCATCGGCATCGTCGCCCACCACCTGGCGCAAAGTTTCGACACGCTGCAAGACGTGAAGATGCGCGTCGGCGCGCTGCCGGCCTTCCCGACCAACGCGCTGAAATACAACCTGACCTGGAGCGTGGACGGCCTGATCAACGAGTACTGCCACCCCTGCGAGGCCATCCGCGACGGC
>JANPHI010000001.1:0-14567 GCA_031424355.1 Betaproteobacteria bacterium | reverse complement strand
TTCCAGCGCGCGCACGGCCATCTGCGGGCCGAGGTCGCTGCCGCCGATGCCGATGTTCACGATGTCGGTGATGTGGCCGTCGGCGCGCACCTGTTCGGCGTAGGCCAGCATGGCGTCCAGCACGCCGTGCACCTCGGCGCTGAACGGTCCGGCACCGGGCGGTGCGCGCAGCGCGGTGTGCAGCACGGCGCGGCCTTCGGTGGCGTTGGCGACCTCGCCGCGCAGCATGGCGTCGCGCTGCGCCGGCAGGCCGCATTCACGGGCCAGGTCGAGCAGGAAATGCAGCGTGGCCGTGTCGATGTGGTTCTTGCTGAGGTCTGCGTAGACCTCGGGCGCTTCGAAGCCGAAGGCGGTGTAGCGGCCGGGGTCGCGGGCGAAGGCGTCGCGCAGGTCCAGGTCGCGGCCGTGGGCCTGGTAATGGCCTTGCAGGGCGGCCCAGGCCTGGGTGCTGTCGCAACGGGTCATGGCGGGTCCTTGTCTGGTTGAAATGGGCAGCAGCGCCACGGTGCGCCGGGGCATTGGTCGGGTACTTCCGATCGACGGAAAAGGCGGGCTTGCGGCGCGCTTCTGCGCGGTTCGCGGCGAAGCCACGCCGGCAGCCCGAAAGCACAATTAGACCCGAGGCTTGGCCAGCTTCTTGTACCTGGCCTGTACCTGACTTGAACCCCAACACCCTGCTTCTGCCCACCGTGTGGCCGCGCGCGGCGCCGACCACCCTGAACCGCTGCGTGCTGCTGGCGGCGCTGGCGCACGTCTGGCTGGTGCTGACGCTGGGTCATGCGCCGGGCGGCACGGCGCGGCCCGGTGAAGGCGTGTGGGGAGCCGTCAACGTGACGCTGCGCGGCCCCGACATGCCGGGCGCGGTGGACAGCGCCCCGCCGCCCGAGCCGGCCGTGGCCACCGGGCCCGTCGGTCTGGCCGAAGCGCCGCGCTGGGGCGGTGCCGTGCGCAGCCAGCCGCTGCCGGACCTGCCACCCGAACCCGGCGCCGCGCAACTGGGGCAGTGGGCGCCCTTGCCCGAGCCGGCCGCCGCCCAGCCGGCCTTGACGCCGCTGCCGCGCGCAGCCGTGTTGCGGCCCACGGTGCCCGATGGCCCGCTGCCCGAGCCCGGCCGCGTGGTGGAAGAGCGTGCGGTGCCACCGCCCGAACGCACGCTGGCCTCCAGCCTGGCCCGCCCGCTGGCACCGGCAGTCGCGGCGGCACCGGCCTTGCCAGCGACGACCGCGCCGGCACCCCTGCCCGGCCGTTTGCCCGAACTGAGCGCGCCGGCCGCTGCGCCGCTGATGGCGCCGCGCACCGCGCCGCCGCCACCCGCCGCAGCGGTGGCGGCCTTGCCGCCCAGCCCGCCCACCGTCGCGCCGCTGCCCGTTGCCGCAGCGCCGGCCCTGCCGCCACTGGTCGCGGCGCCTGCGCTGGCCGCTGCCAACACACCGGCGGCCGCGCCCGCGCTCGCAGCAGCAAGCACACCGGTGCCCATGCCTGCGCCTGCGGTCACGCCTGCACCCGCGCCCGTACCTGCACCCCCTGTCGCGGTGGCCTCGGTGCTGCCGACCACCGCCAGCCCGGTCACCGCCGGACTGCCCAGCGGCGGCGCACCGGCGGGCCGGGCCGACGCCGGCACCCGGCTGGGCCACGACGTGGCCGGTGCGCCGGCCTTGCCGGCCAGCGCGCCGCCGCGCCTGAACCTGCAGCTGGCGCGACCGCGCGGCGGCGAAATCTCGCGCGGCATGGGCGGCGGCATGCTGGCTGTGTTGCCGCGCCCGCCCGAGGTGGACGACAAGCTGGGCCAGCAGATCGCCAAGACCGCCAAGGTGGACTGCCGCAGCGCCTATGCCGGCGCGGGCCTGCTGGCGGTGGTGCCGCTGGTGGCCGAGTCCTTGCGTCCGGACAGCGGCTGCAAGTGGTGATGCCTGAAGGGCGATGGGCGATGGCTGATCGGTGATCGGTGATCGGTGATCGGTGCAGGCCTCGGCCGTCCGGCCCCGCAAGTCGGGGGGGTGTTTGGGCCGCGCTACGTGCGGCAGTGAACAGACCGGCCGCCGCCGGCTGTCGAGCATCGCGGCAAAGGAAACCCCATGCCCAACACCTGCCTGCCCCGCCTGCCGCTGACTTCCAGGCTTAGCCTGATGGCCGCCCTGACGGCGTCGGCAGCCGCCTGTGCGGCCCTGGTGCTGCCGCTGCCGGCCGCGGCCGCGCCTTTGATGGGATCGGACCTGGCCAGCTTCTCGGTGCTGGGCGCCAGCACCGTCACCAATGTCGGGCCCAGCGTGATCGGTGGCAACGTGGGCGTGTGGCAGAGCGGTGGCGCCAATGCCATCAGTGGCTTCAATTCAGCGCCCGGTGTGGCCGTGACCGACCCGCAGGTCGGCGGCCTGGTGCATGCCGGCACGACGACCGGCACGCCCAACGCCCGGCAGGCGCAGTTCGAACTGACCACGGCGCGCATCGGCCTGTCGTCGCTGGGTGCCGGCACCGTGCTGGCCTCGTCCGACCTGGTCGGCCTGACGTTGCTGCCGGGCGTCTACACCGTGCACGAGGGCGTCACCAACCTGTCGGGCCTGCTGCGCCTGGACGGTGGCGGCAACGCCAACGCGGCCTGGGTGTTCCAGATGGACAGCAGCCTGATCACCTCGGCCGATTCGGTGGTCGATGTCTTCAACACCGGCGCCGGCGCGGGCGTCTACTGGAACGTCGCCAGCTCGGCCACGCTGGACACCGGCACGGCCTTCCTGGGCAACATCTTCGCGCTGGCCAGCATCACGATGAACACCGGTGCCACCGACCTGTGCGGCCGGGCGCTGGCCGACACCGCCGCCGTGACGCTGCAGATGAACCGCCTGAGCAACACTTGCAGCGGCGCCCTGGCGGGCAGTGACGGGCTCAGCGGCGGCCTGACCGTGATCGGTGGCGTCGTCAGCTTCCTGCCCCCCGTGCCGACCGCCACACTGCCCGAGCCGGGCACCGTGGCCCTGGCCGGGCTGGCGTTGGCGGGGCTGGCTGTCAGCCGCCGTCGCGCCAGTCTCACGGTTCGCCGCTGACCGTCTTCTCGCGCGGATTGCTCGGGTTGGTGGTGCCGGCCTCGCTGAGGATGAGCCCCTCGCTCAGGATCAAGCCTTCGCTGAGGATCAGGCCTTCGCTGAGGATGAGCCCTTCGCTGAGGATCAGCCCCTCGCTGAGGATCAGCCCTTCACTCAGGATCAGCCCTTCGCTGAGGATCAGCCCCTGTGCCAGCGTCTTGCCGCTGGCGATCCAGCCCGACAGCGTGGCCGCCGGCAGGAACAGGCCGGTCTTGCCTTTCAGCGACGACGTGCCCGCCAGTTCACCCAGCGTCACCACGCCCGCCGTCAGCAGCGTGGTGTTGGGCGCCGGCTTGCTGGTCACGGCCATCGGGAACACGTTATTGGTGTTCGGCCAGTAGCTCACGGCCATCTGCTTCACGCTGCCGCGCACCCACAGCAGGCGCGGGTCCCAGGCCGGCTGCCATTGCTTGAACAGCGCCTCGCCGGTGACGATGCGGTTGCCGCCGACGAAGACCAAGCGGCCCCAGGGGATGGTCTGCCCGTTGATCACCGAAGTCGGCGCCGGCAAGGTGGCACCCGACCACCACAGCAGCGATTCACCCGCCGCGATGGTGCCGCCCGCTGCGATGCGCGCCGCCATGTCGTTGCGGATGGCCGCTGCCAGGCGCACCGCGCCGTCCACGTTCAAGGCGCCCGCGCCCTGCTGTGCCAGGTTGGCATTCGGCAGCACCTGCGCCGTGTACTGCAGGATGGCCTTGACCATCGCTGGCGTCAGGCCGTTGTTGGCTTCCAGCATCAGCGCCACCGCGCCGGCCACCACGGGCGCGGCGATGGAGGTGCCGCTCATCTGCATCAGCGCCTTGTCCTGCGACTGCGTCACGCCGCTGACCGTGGCCAGTGCGGGGTAGCGCGTGGCCAGCGCATTCCAGGCACCGCCCGCTGCGGCGGTGTCTTCGCCCAGCGCCGCGACGATGCGGTTGCCCGGCGCCACCAGGTCGGGCTTGAGGATGAAGTCGTACTGGCGCACACCGTTCGCATCGACGGTGGACCCACGCGTCGGCCCGCGGGAACTGAAGTTGGTGACGACGTCGTCGCCGCGGCTGGTGGTGCCTCTCAGGTTGACCGCACCCACGGTGATCACGCTGGGCTCGTGCCCCGGTGAACTGACGGTGCCGTAGCTTTCCTTGCCCGCCGCGTTCAGGCCGAAGTTGCCGCCGGCCACCACCACGGTGATGCCCTGCGCCACCGCGCTGCGCACCGCGCGGGCCAGCGGGTCGGTCTGGTAGGACTCGGTGCTGTCGGCGCCCAGGCTCAGGTTCATCACGCGGATGTTCTTGAACTTGCCGTAGTAGATGACCCAGTCGATGCCGGCCAGCACGTCCGACAACTGGCCGTAGCCGTTGTCGTCCAGCACGCGGATGTCGAAGAGGTTGGCGTTGGGCGCCATGCCGGTGGTGTCCACGGCGGCATACATGCCGCGGCCGGCCGCCACGGCGGCCACGTGGGTGCCGTGGCCGTAGCGGTCGGCCTTGGGCGCGAAGCCGTTCTGCACATTGGCCAGGTAGGTGTTCATCGACGCGCTGCCCGGGTAGAGCACGCCCGACACGTCGATGCCGGCCTTCCAGTCGGTCACGCCGGCACGCACCGCGTCGCCGACCTTGGTGAAGTTGATCGATTCGCGCACGCGGCTGGCACCGCCATCGTCGAGGAATTCAGCGTGCTGCCACGAGATGCCCGAATCGAGCACGGCAATGCCGATGCCGCGCCCGGTGTAGCCCGTCAGGCCGTTGTAGTTGCTGCTGCCGGTGCTGCGCACGGCCGACGTGCCGGTCACGCTTTCAAGCGTGCTGGCGGCGCGCGCCATCTGCCGGTTGGGCGAGATGCTTTGCACGTCGCTGCGCGCGGCGATGCCGGCCACCTTGCTGGCCGGCAGCAGCGCAGCCAGCGCCAGCACCGAGCTGTAGCGGTAGTAGATGGAACCGCCAGCGGCCATCACCGCCGCGCGCAGGGCGGCCAGTTCGGGGTCGGTGCTGTTGCTGACGATCAGCACCTTCACGTGGCGCACGCCGTTCACGTCCTTGGCCCAGTTGATGACTGGCGTGGTGCTGGCGCTGAGCGCCGGCTGCAGGTCGCGGGCGATCTTGCTGGTGGTTGTGGCGGTGGCGGTGGCGGTGGCGGTGGCCGTGGTTTGGGCGTGCAGCGCCGGGGTGGCCGACAGCAGGCCCAGCAGCAGCGCAACGCTGCCGCCCAGGCGGCGCCACCCGTGCAGCGGCGCGGCAGCGACCAACGGGGTCAGCGTGGTGGTAGCGATTGCAGTCTTCAAGAAATCCCCCTCAACCAAGGGGGTGAAGATTACCGCCAGGGCGGCAGCCGCAGCGGGCAGATGCCGCGCACTTTGTTGCAATTCCGGGGGATCCCGGCGCTTTTCCGGGCTTGGCGCGCGGCCGCCGGCCCGCCCAAGGTCGGGCAGGGCCGTCTGGCGGCTGCCGCTAAACTTCAAGCGCCATGTCACCCTTGCCGGCCCGCCATTTCGCCCAACGGCTCGGTCAGAGGGCTGCTGGATGACGCGTGTTTGGCTGGTTAGGCTGTGGGTGCTGGTGGCTTTGTGCACGGCCTTGCCCGTGCGTGCCGCGCCCGAATTCCGTTTCAGGCAACCGGCCCACAGTTCACCCTTGCTGCTGGGCCCGGCCATCCTGTCGGACGAAGACCGCCAGTTCATCGCCAGCCTGCCCGAGGTGCGCGTGGCGCTGCAGCAGGTGGGCGCACCGCCTTACGAGACGGTGGCGGCCGACGGCGAAATCACCGGCTTCCAGGCCGAACTGCTGGGGCACCTGGCGCGTGCCCTGGGTCTGCGGCTGCGACCGATGGTCTACCCCGCGTGGCCGCAGGTGCTGGGTGCCGTGCGCGACGGGCAGGCCGACATGGTGCTGACGCTGGCCATCACGCCCGACCGTTTGCAATACCTGAATTTCACGCTCGGCACCGTGCAGGTGCCCACCGGCCTGATGGCCGTCCGGGGCCAGCGCCTGGCACCCAACGGCGCGCGCTTCGCCATCGAGCGCGAGTACTACACCGCCCACGTCGTGCGCCGCCTGTACCCGGCCGCCACCACCGTGGCGGTGGCCGACAACCGCGAAGCCTTGCAGGCCGTGGCCCAGGGCAAGGCCGATTTCTACCTGGGTGACCTGCTGGGCGCGCTGGACACCCTGGCCCACGACCCCATGCCGGGTGTGGAACTGCGCGAGATCGTGCAGACCGGTTCAGACCACTACCACTTCGGCGTGCGCAAGGACTGGCCGCGCCTGGTGGAACTGCTGAACAAGGGCATCGCCCGTTTCCGGTCTGACAGCGGGCCGCGTGGCCTGGGGCCAGGCGTCTCGGCCACGCGCTCGGGCGTCGAACTGCCAACCTCGCTGACCTTGACGCCGGCCGAGGCCGCCTTGCTGGCCCACCGTTCCGTGTGGCGCATCGGCGCGGTGCGCGGCCTGGCCATGCTCAACGACATCGACGTCAGCGGCGCGCATTCGGGCATCTCGGCCGAATACGCCGAACACGTGGCGCGGCGGCTGGGCGTGGGCATGGACATCGTGCCTTACGCCAGCGTGGCCGACATGCTCGACGGCCTGCGTGC
This sequence comes from Betaproteobacteria bacterium, assembly GCA_031424355.1. Lineage (GTDB taxonomy): Bacteria > Pseudomonadota > Gammaproteobacteria > Burkholderiales > Burkholderiaceae_C > Rubrivivax. Next base: position 7,916 of record JANPHI010000001.1, on the reverse strand, counting down.
CGGCCGCATCGACTTCATCCCCTTCCTGACCCGCACCCCGGCGCGCGAGCGCGAGTTCAGTTTTTCCAAGCCCTATTTCGAGATGCCCTACGTGTTGGTGGCGCGCACCGACGCGCCGCTGTACTGGGACCTGGGCAGCCTGCGCGGCAAGCGCCTGGCGCTGCCGCCGCAGCACGCGCTGCGCGACCTGCTGAGCTGGCGTTACCCGGAGATCCAGGTCGTCGATGCCCAGCCCGGCACCAACGCGATGGACCTGGTGGCGCGCGGCGAGGCCGACGCCGCCATCGAGACCAAGATCTTTGCCAACCTGCGCATCAATGCCGACGCCGGCAGCCGCTTGCGCGTGGTGGCCGAAGTCAGTGAATTGCCGGCGCAGTTCGCTTTCGCCACCCAGGGCGACATGATCGGCATGCTGCCGCTGCTGAACCGCGCGCTGGACGAGGTGTCTCCGGCCGAAAGCGAACGCATGTTGCGCCGCTGGGTGGCGGTGGACCTGGAGCCGGTCTACCCCTGGCGGCGCCACCTGCCGGAACTGCTGACGGCCGCCGCCGCCTTGCTGCTGACCGCAGGCGGCACGGTGTGGTGGACGCGCCGCCTGGCCGGCGAAGTGCGCGCGCGGCGGCGCGCCGACGAGCAACTCGACGACATCGGCCGCACCATGCCGGGTGTGGCTTTCCGCTATGTGCTGAACGCCGACGGCAGCATCAAGCGCACCTTCTTTTCGTCGGGCGTGACCGCCTTCCTGGGCTTCCAGCCCCCAGCCGGGCAGATGCTGCACAACGCATTGGGCCCGCGCACCGACGCGGTCTACATCGACGCCGCGCGGCGCCTGGCCGCGGACAGCCTGCGCACCGGCGAACCCTTCAAGGCCACCTACCCCTACCGCCACCCCGACGGCCGCGCCATGTGGCTGCGCACCGAAGCCGTGTGCAGCCGCAACGGCGAAGGCGATCCGGTCTGGACCGGCTATGTGGTGGACATCAGCGCCGAGCGCGCGCTGCAGGAACGCCTGCAGCAGGAAGCCGCCGAACGGCATGTGCTGCTGGCCTCGGCCAGCCACGAGTTGCGGGCACCCACGCACACCCTGTCGCTGGCGCTGCAGGCCATACCGGCTGACGGCGTGCCGCCGGCCTCGGCGCGCTCCCTGCGCATCGCGCGCGACGCGGCACGCACCCTGGGTCAGCTGCTGGACGACGTGCTGGACGCGGCGCGCTTCCAGGCCCAGGCGGAAGCCCTGGAACTGCGCCCGCAGGACTTCGACCTGCACGGCCTGCTGGAACAGGTGTGCGATGCCCACGCCGGCCCCGCCGCGGCCAAGGGCCTGGCCTATGCGTGCGAGGTGGCGCCGGACGTGCCCCGCATGGCCTATGCCGACCCGCTGCGCATCAAGCAGGTGTTGACCAACCTGCTCAGCAACGCCGTGAAGTACACCGAGCAGGGCCGCGTCAGCCTGGGTGTGGCGCTGGGCGTGGCGCCGGCCGATGGCAGCGGGGCCGGGTCCGGGCCCGGGTCTGCGGCGACGCCGACATCGACGCTGGAATTCACCATCGACGACACCGGCCCCGGCATCGCGATGGCCTTGCGCGCCGGCCTGTTCGAGCCTTTCGGCGCGGCGCCGGTCGAACGCGGCAGCAGCGGCCTGGGCCTGTCGATCTGCCGCCGCCTGGCGGCGCTGATGGGCGGCAGCATCCAGCTGGAAAGCCGCCCCGGCGGCGGCACGCGGGCGCGCTTCAGCCTGCCCGGTGCCTGGCGTTCACGGCCCGGCCTGCCGCTGCGCCGCGAGGGTTGCGTGCTGGTCTGCGACGACGACCCGGTGTGCCGCATCCTGCTGGCCGAAGCGTTGCGGCGCAGCGGCTACGCGGTGGTAGAGGTCGAAGACGGCCGCGCTGCGCTGCAGCGCTGGCAAGCGGGCGGTGTGCGCCTGCTGATCACCGACCTGACGATGGGCGGCCTGTCCGGGGGCGAACTGGTCGCGGCCATCCGGCAGGCAGAAGCCGATCAGCCCGGCCAGACTGAACGCACGGCCATCATCGTCTGCTCGGGCGACCTGACCCCCGTTTCGGCCGTGACCGACGCCGCACCGCGCCACGACGGCTTCCTGTCCAAGCCGCTGGACCTGGGCACCCTGCGCGACCTGCTGGAGGCCCTGGGGCTGCACGCCGACGGCCCTGTTACGCCTTGAAATGGTGGGTGCGTTGGGGCACCGACGGCGGCGCGGTGGCGCGGCAGCATCGGTGCAAAGGAAACCACCATGCCCACCACAGCCCGTACCCGTTTTGCCTCTTCCGCCCTGGCGGCCATCGCCCTGAGCCTGCTCGGCGCCGCCAGCCTGCCGGCCCTGGCCGCCGCCGGTGATTCCACCGAAGACGTGCGCATCCGCACAGTTCCGGTGACGCCGCCCGCACAACTGGAGGTGCCGGAGCCGGGCACGCTGGCGCTGGTGGGCGTCGGCCTGGCCGCGCTGGTTTTGCGCCGACGCTTCAAGGCCTGACCCGCAGCGGCCATTCCCGCCTCGGCCGCGACGGCCTGTGCCGCGCCCGACCCGTTCAGGCGCGGTGTATCGGGTCCACCCAGGCCACGTGCTCGGGGTTTGCTGTGGCCTCGATGTCGAGGTTGACGGCGACGGCATCACCGTCGCTGCGCACCAGCACGCACTGCAGCGTCTCGTCGTCGCTGGCGTTGATTTCCTGGTGCGGCACATAGGGCGGCACGTAGATGAAATCGCCGGGGCCCGCCTCGGCGGTGAATTCCAGGGCGTCGCCCCAGCGCATGCGGGCCCGGCCCCTGACCACGAAGATCACGCTTTCCAGCGCGCCGTGGTGGTGGGCGCCGGTCTTCGCACCGGGATGGATGTGCACCGTGCCCGCCCACAGCTTCTGCGCCCCGGTGCGCGCGAAATTGATCGCCGCAGCGCGGTTCATGCCGGGCGTTTGCGCAGTGTTCGTGTCCAGCTGATCGGCGCGCACCACGGCCACGCCGTCGTGCTTCCAGCGGACTTCGGTGGGTGGGCTGGCTGCGGTCATGGCGGGCTCCTGGGCTGAGACGTTTTCGCCGATTGTGCGGCGCGCGCGGCAGCCGCCCTCGATGCCCTCTTGATGCTTTCTTGATGCCCGAGCGCCGTATCTCTATACCGATTTGACGGGGCTCTCCCTAGCCTTGCAGGCATGCAACTTCCCATGCCTGAGGGGCTCATGAACATGCTCTGGATCGCCGGTGCCACCGCACTCGGCCTTTTCGTCTACCTCGCCTGGGCCCTGCTGCGGGCCGAGGACTTCTGATGACCGCCGCCGCCTGGACCGGGCTTGCGGTTTACCTGGGCCTGCTGCTGGCACTGGCCTGGCCTTTGGGCGCGGCGCTGGCGGCCGTGGCCGAAGGCCGATGGCCCCGGGTGCTGGCACCGCTGCGCGCCGTCGAAAACGGGCTCTACCGGCTGGCCGGCGTGGACCCCACGGCCGGCATGACGTGGCGCCGCTATGCCTTGGCGCTGCTGCTGTTCAACGCCGTGGGTGTGGTGGCCGTGTTCGCGCTGCAGCGCCTGCAAGGCCTGCTGCCGCTGAACCCCGCCGGCATGGCCGCTGTCAGCAGCGACTCGGCCTTCAACACGGCGGTGAGCTTCGTCACCAACACCAACTGGCAGGGCTATGGCGGTGAATCCACCATGAGCTACCTGACGCAGATGCTGGCGCTGACGGTGCAGAACTTCTTCTCGGCGGCCACCGGCATGGCCGTGGTCTTCGCCCTGATCCGCGGTTTCGTGGCGCGTTCGTCAGGTGCCATCGGCAACTTCTGGGTCGATGTCACGCGCATCACCGGCTGCGTGTTGCTGCCGCTGTCGCTGGTGTTCGCGGTCTTGCTCGTCGGCCAGGGCGTGATCCAGAACTTCGACGGCTACCGGACGGTGACGACGCTGGATGCGGCACGAACGACGGCACGAACGACGGCACCGACGCAGACCCTGGCGATGGGCCCGGTGGCGTCGCAGGAAGCCATCAAGATGATCGGCACCAACGGCGGCGGTTTCTTCAACGCGAATTCGGCGCACCCCTACGAGAACCCGACGCCGCTGAGCAACTTCATGCAGATGCTCAGCATCTTCCTGATCCCGGCGGCGCTGGTCTTCATGTTCGGCCGCCTGGTCGGTGACCCGCGCCAGGCCTGGGCGCTGCTGGCGGCGATGACGCTGGTCTTCGTGGTGGCGGTGGTCGCCGTCACCGCGCAAGAGCAGCAAGGCAACCCGCTGCTGAGCGCGCTGGGTGCCGACCAGGCCGCCAGCGCCACCCAGTCGGGCGGCAACATGGAAGGCAAGGAAACGCGCTTCGGCATCGCCGCCAGCGGCCTGTTCGCGGCCATCACCACGGCCGCTTCCTGCGGCGCGGTGAACGCGATGCACGACGCGTTCACGCCGCTGGGCGGCCTGGTGCCCATCGTGCTGATGCAACTGGGCGAAGTCATCTTCGGCGGCGTCGGCTCGGGGCTGTACGGCATGCTCGTCTTCGCCATCCTGGCGGTCTTCATCGCCGGTTTGATGATCGGCCGCACACCCGAATACCTGGGCAAGAAGATCGAGGTCTTCGAGATGAAGATGACGGCCATCGCCATCCTGGTGACGCCGCTGGTGGTGCTGCTGGGCACGGCCATCGCGGTGCTGGCCGATGGCGGCAAGGCCGGCATCGCCAACCCCGGCGCGCACGGTTTTTCGGAAATTCTGTACGCCTTCAGTTCGGTGGGCAACAACAACGGCAGCGCTTTCGCCGGGCTGTCGACCAACACGCCTTTCTACAACGGCCTGCTGGCGCTGTGCATGGCGCTGGGCCGCTTCGGCGTGATCGTGCCGGTGCTGGCCATGGCCGGCTCGCTGGCCGCCAAGAAGCGCCTGGCCGTCACGGCCGGCACCTTGCCCACGCACGGCCCGCTGTTCGTGGCCCTGCTGCTGGGCACCGTGCTGCTGGTCGGCCTGCTGAACTACGTGCCGGCGCTGGCCCTGGGGCCGGTGGTGGAACACCTGATGCTGTCGAAATGAAGCCCCCAAGCTCGCTTGCGCTCGCTACCCCCCGAGGGGGCCATCCGCCAGCGGCCCGGCAGAGCCGGTTCCGCGGCGGGAAGCTGGATTAACCCCGCTCAAATCATGACAACTGCAAACACCTTTTCCCTGCTCGACCCGACGCTCGTCAAGCCGGCCATCGCCGCCGCCTTCAGCAAGCTCGACCCGCGCGTGCAGTGGCGCAACCCGGTGATGTTCGTCGTCTACATCGGCAGCATCGGCACCACGGTGTTGGCGGTGCAGGCTTTTGCCGGCGTGGGTGAAGCGCCCGCCTCCTTCATCACCGCCATCGCCGTCTGGCTGTGGTTCACCGTGCTCTTCGCCAACTTCGCCGAAGCCATGGCCGAAGGCCGCGCGCAGGCCCAGGCTTCGTCGCTGCGCGGCATGAAGAAGAAGCTCATCGCCAAGAAGCTGGACCAGCCGCACCACGGCTCGCCCTGGCACCCGATGGAGGCCGAAGAGCTGCGCAAGGGCGCGGTGCTGCTGGTGGAAGCGGGTGATGTGATCCCGCTCGACGGCGAGGTCATCGAAGGCGTGGCCAGCGTGGACGAAAGCGCCATCACCGGTGAATCGGCGCCGGTCATCCGTGCCTCGGGCGGCGACTTCGCCTCGGTCACCGGCGGCACGCGCGTGCTGTCGGACTGGCTGGTGCTGCGCGTCAGCGTCAACCCCGGCGAGTCCTTTCTCGACCGCATGATCGCGATGGTTGAAGGCGCGCGCCGCTTGAAGACGCCCAACGAGATCGCGCTGACGATTCTGCTGGTGGCGCTGACGTTGGTCTTCCTGGTGGTGACGGCCACGCTACTGCCGTTTTCGATCTTCAGTGTCGAGGCTTCGAAGGTCGGCCAGCCGGTCACGCTGACGGTGCTGATCGCCCTGCTGGTCTGCCTGATCCCGACCACCATCGGCGCGCTGCTGTCGGCCATCGGCGTGGCGGGCATGAGCCGGCTGATGGGCGCCAACGTCATCGCCACCTCGGGCCGTGCGGTGGAAGCAGCGGGCGATGTGGACGTGCTGCTGCTCGACAAGACCGGCACCATCACGCTGGGCAACCGCCAGGCCTCGGCCTTCTTCCCGGCCGCTGGCGTCAGCGAGCTGGCGCTGGCCGAAGCGGCGCAGCGGGCTTCGCTGGCCGACGAGACGCCCGAGGGCCGCAGCATCACGGTGCTGGCGCGCCAGAAGTTCAAGGCCTTGGACGCCGACGCCGAAAAGCTGACCGCCGGCCTGCAGACCGACTGGGTGCCCTTCACCGCGCAGACCCGCATGAGCGGCGTGGACCTGGTCGCCGCCGACGGCACGCGGCGCCAGTGGCGCAAGGGCGCGGGCGACGCCATCCGCCAGCACGTCGAGGCGCTGGGCGGCCGCTTTCCGGCCGAGGTGCAGGCCGTCGCCGACGTAGTGGCGCGCAAGGGCAGCACGCCGCTGGTGGTGTGCACGGCCGACGCCGCCGGCGTGCGGGTGCTGGGTGTCGTCGAGCTGAAAGACATCGTCAAGCCCGGCATCCAGGCCCGCTTCGCCGAACTGCGCCGCATGGGCATCCAGACGGTGATGATCACCGGCGACAACCGCCTGACCGCCGCGGCCATCGCCGCCGAGGCCGGCGTGGACGACTTCCTGGCCGAGGCCACGCCCGAGGCCAAGCTGAAGATGATCCGCGACTACCAGGCCGAAGGCCGCCTGGTGGCCATGACCGGCGACGGCACCAACGACGCACCGGCGCTGGCCCAGGCCGACGTGGCCGTGGCCATGAACACCGGCACCCAGGCCGCCAAAGAGGCCGGCAACATGGTCGACCTGGACAGCAACCCGACCAAGCTGCTGGAAATCGTCGAAACCGGCAAGCAGCTGCTGATGACGCGCGGCTCGCTGACCACCTTCAGCATCGCCAACGACGTGGCCAAGTATTTCGCCATCATCCCCGCTGCCTTTGCGACGACCTACCCGCAACTGGCGGCGCTGGACGTGATGCACCTGGCCAGCCCGTCGTCGGCCATCCTGTCGGCGGTGATCTTCAACGCGCTGGTCATCGTGGTGCTGATCCCGCTGGCGCTGAAGGGCGTGGCCTACCGCGCCATCGGCGCGGCCGCGCTGCTGCGCCGCAACGTCTTCATCTACGGCCTCGGCGGCCTGCTGGTGCCCTTCGTGGGCATCAAGCTGATCGACACGCTGCTGGCCGCCATCCACCTCGTCTGAAGGAAACGCCATGCCTGTCCTGTCCTCGCCCCTGGCTGCCGATACGGCTGCCCCTGCTCCTGCCTCTGCCCACACGCCGCTCTGGCGCCCGGCGCTGGTGCTGTTCGCGGTGCTCAGCGCCGTCACCGGCCTGCTCTACCCGCTGGCCGTCACCGGCGTGGCCGCCGTCGCCTTCCCGCAGCAGGCCGCCGGCAGCCTGCTGCAGCGTGACGGCCAGGTGGTCGGCTCGGCGCTGATCGGGCAGGCCTTCAGCAGCCCGCACGACGTCTGGGGCCGGCCCTCGGCCACGTCGCCGCAACCCTACGACGCCAGCAATTCCGGCGGCGCCAACCTGGGGCCGTTGAACCCGGCCCTGACCGAGGCCGTGAAGGCCCGGATCGCGGCCCTGCGCGCGGCCGACCCGGGCAACACCGCGCCGGTGCCGGTGGACCTGGTCACCACCTCGGCCAGCGGCCTGGACCCGGACATCAGCCTGGCCGCCGCGCTCTACCAGGCGCCGCGCGTGGCGCGCCTGCGCGGGCTGCCGCTGGCCACGGTGCAGGCCCGCATTGCCGCGCAGGCTGAGGGCGCGCTGTTCGGCTTCCTGGGCGAGCCGCGCGTCAATGTGCTGCGGCTGAACCTGGCGTTGGACGCCGAGGCCGCGCCGGCGCGCTGATACTGCCGACATGAACGAGCCGGCCCG